>CASGDY010000019.1 GCA_949300355.1 uncultured Brachyspira sp. | reverse complement strand
CTGTTAAATTAAAATCCATATTGTTATTATACAATAGATTAAAAAATTGACAAACTTAAAAATTTTCAGTATATACTGAAAATTTTTAAGTTTGTCAATCGATGCACTTTATGTAAAATTATCAACTTTTTTGACGCACAAAAAAGTTGCAAAAAACGCAAGTGCTACAGCCTTATATTATTATAATAAGTATTAAACATGTTGTAATATCTAAAATTTAGAATACACCTTGCCACAGGCACGCGGAGCGAAAGTGGACTTCGTCAAATGCAGTCTTTAGTGAAGCGTTCCGAGTATGTCGATGATATAGGTTCTCGCCGCAGGCGGGCTTCGCCTGTGCTAATACAATCTTAAATGACTTCCTATTGTCGCAGGCACTTCCTTTGGTTTAAAAAATAATAAGCCATATTTTTATCACTATTAAAAAAGATAGTCTATTATTTTTTATTATGATTTTTATATTTTCAAAAATTTTATACTTTAAAGAAGCTCATAGCATTAACCAATTCTTCAGCCTGATTAAGCAAAGAGCTAGATGATGCAGAAGTATGTTCTACTAATGCGGCATTTTGCTGAGTTACAGCATCCATATCTGTGATTGCTTTATTAACCTGCTGCACACCTGCTTGCTGTTCTAATGCTGTTGTGCTTATATCGTCCATGAGTTTTGAAGTTACATCTATTTTATCTTGAATATCTTTAAATATCTCTTGTGATTCTCTTGCTGATTCTGTGGCTTTAGTAATTTTTTCATAGGCATTATCTACTAGGCTAGTGATATCTTTTACTGATGACTGAGTAGTCTGTGCTAAATTTCTAACCTCAGAAGCTACGACTGCAAAACCTTTACCTTGATCTCCAGCACGGGCTGCTTCTACTGCTGCATTAAGAGCAAGTATATTAGTTTGAAATGCTATATCTTCTATTATTTTTGTGATGTTTTTTATTTTTGTACTAGCTTCATTAACTTCTTCTATATTTTGAACAGTATCTAATATTATACTTCCTGCATGTTCAATAGATGCTTTTGAGTTTATCATCATTTTATTTCCGTCTACTGATTTGTTTGTAGATGATACTATAGTTGAAGCCATCTCCTCCATTGATGAAGCTGTTTCCTGCAAACTAGATGCTTGAGTATCTGTTCTTCTTGATAAATCTTCACTGTCTTTTGAAAGAGCCCTTGCACTATTAGTTATCTCATCAGCAGAAACCCTAACTTTCATTATAATATCAAGCAGTACATCACGCATATTAAAGAAAGAATTAGCAAGCATACCTAATTCATCATCTCTATTAATATTTTGATGTTCATAAACCAAATTACCTTGAGATATTTCTTTGGCGAATGATACAAGTGAAATTAATGGTTTTGTTATAGTCTTTATATAAAGAGCAACTACAAAGCAGGCTAATATTATGAAGAACGGTCCTATTGCAGATGTTCTAAAAATTATGCCTCTTATATCTTTATAAATTTGACTATTGTAATTTGCAAATATAACAGACCAAGGCATTATACTAATATTTTTATAAGCGGCAGAACGTTTACTTTTATTATCTCCAAACACATAAGATTCTATAACACCTTCCGATGTAGTCTTTGCTATCTCATAAACTTGAGGTAATAAAGTGCCTATTCTGTTATGATCGGATGAAAGCATAATAATACCTTTATCATTTGCTATTGTTATATCTCCGTCAAAGTTAATATTATCAATGAAATCTTTATTTACTTTTCCTAAATCTATATTTATGTAAATAATACCTATTAAATTTCCCTGAGAATTAAATAATCCTTTACAAAGAAGTATAGCTTGAGAATCTTTTGCGATGGTATTGGCATAAGCACCATTATAATTATTTGCTTTTAATCTTGTAAATAATTCAGTGTCAGAATCAGTTATAGATGTGCCTTCAAGAGATGCATTATCACTATCAGCTATTATCCTTCCATTGACATCTGCAAGTCCCATATTTAAGAGCATATCCATTTACTGAAGCAAAATCTTTTAATCTATTTATGCTCTGCTGTTTAACATTTGCATCATTAGTATAAAGTATATTAAATACAGTTGATGATTTAGAATAAGTATCAATAGCAAGAAGCTGTTCATGGAGCACCATATCTACCATAGAAGCATATCCTGAAACTGTAGATTTAAAGCCGTTTAATGTTGCTCTTTTTACTGCTCTTGTAGATGATAATACAGAAAGTGTACCCAATATAAGAATTGTAACAAAAATGATAATACTTATAATGAAAGGAACTTTAAAAGATAAACTCTTCATTTTTTTCATATATATAAACCCTAATGAAATTTTGTTTTGATTACAAAACAATTGTTTTAATATATATTTTATTCGAATAATTTTAATATAAAAATAAAAAAAATTGCAATTTTTTTATTAAAATTACAATTTTTTTATATTTTTATTTAAATTAATGAAAAATAAAAGGGTTACTTCCATCAAGAAATAACCCTTAAAAAACTCATATTAAAATTATCAAACTTTAAAGAAGCTCATAGCATTAACCAATTCTTCAGCCTGATTGAGTAAAGAGTTAGATGAAGCAGAAGCCTGTTCTACTAATGCGGCATTCTGCTGAGTTACTGTATCCATATCTGTAACTGCTCTGTTAACCTGTTCTACACCTTCATGCTGTTCTACCGCTGTTGAGCTTATATCCTGCATTATTTTTGCTGTATTTTCTATCTTTTCCTGAAGCTCGCTGAATATATCCTGAGAAGCTCTTGCTGATTCTGTAGCTTTATTGATTTTATCATAGGCATTATCTACCAAATGAGTAATATCTTTTACTGATGACTGAGTAGTCTGTGCCAAATTTCTAACTTCTGAAGCTACAACTGCAAAACCCTTACCCATATCTCCTGCTCTTGCTGCCTCAACTGCCGCATTAAGAGCAAGTATATTAGTTTGGAATGCAATATCTTCTATTATCTTTGTAATATCTTTAATTTTAGTGCTGGCATCATAAACTTCTTCTATATTTTTGGTAGTATCAAGTATTATTTCGCCTGCATTTTGAATAGCCTCTCTTGAATCTATCATCATTTTATTACCTTCTACAGATTGATCTGCTGATGATTTTATTGTAGAAGCCATTTGCTCCATTGATGAAGCTGTTTCTTCCAAACTTGCAGCCTGTGCCTCTGTACGTTTTGATAAATCTATACTTCCTGTGGAAAGCTCTTTAGCATTCATTCTTATTTCATCTGCGGAAGTTCTTACTTTAACAATAATATCTGAAAGTCTGTCTCTCATATCAAAGAAAGAATTAGCCAATACTCCAAGCTCATCTTTACGTTTTATATTTCTATGTGTAGAAGTTAAATCTCCATTAGAAATTTCTCTGGATATTAGAACTAATTCATCTAATGGTTTTGTAATGCTCTTGATATACATAAATATTAATACAGTACATAATATTATAAATAGAGGCCCAATTATTACAGTACGAAGAATAGTATATTTTATTTCTTTGTATATTTCACTATCTGATTTAGCAAATACAACACTCCAAGGCATTAAAGAAACATTTTCATAAGCTGCAGAACGTTTGCCTTCATCTCCATCATAAGAGTATGATTCTATTATTCCTTTATTTGTTGTTTTTATTATACTGTAAACATCAGGCAAATTTCCTCCTATACGTTCACTGTCTGATGATAAGATAACGTTTCCATCTCTGTTAGCAACTGTTATACGTCCGTTAATATTCAAATTTCCTATAAAGTCTTTATTTACTTTTTCTAAATCTAAATTTATATAAATTAAACCTACAAAATTACCGCTAGAATCTTTTATTCCTCCGCAAAGAAGTAAAGCCTGTCCTCCTGTAGTAGATGATATGCTTGTGTAATTATCAAAAGAAAATCTATAATTATTAGCCTTCATAAATGAAAATAAATGTTTATGAATTTCTGCTATAGAAGCTCCTACAAGCTTAGGATTGGAGCTGTCAAGCAAAACTTTTCCATTCATATCTGCTAACCCTACATTTATAGCATAAGTATTTACTGAAGCGAAAGCTTTTAATCTATTTAAAACTTGATTTTGTACTTCAGGATCGTCTATTCTCAATATGCCATTAGCTAATGTACCTGATTGTGCATAAGTTGCTATTGCCAATTTCTGCTCATGAAGCACCATATCTATCATATGTGAATAACCTGAAACTATAGCATCAAAACCTTCTAATGCCGTTTTTCTTACGGCTCTTGATGAAGACCATATAGAAATTGAAGCCAATGCGGCTATTGTAATAAAAATGATAGAACTTATTATAACCGGAATTTTGAAAGATAAACTATGTATTTTTTTCATTTATAAAAAAACCTCTATGATTAATTAAAATTATTTACTTGCAATTAAAATTAAGAAATATGTTCATTAGATATTGACAGTATTAATCTAACAATAAAAATGACGTTGTCAAATTTTTTTTGAATTTTTTTAAAAAAATAGAAAAACTTTTGATTTTTATACTAATTTAACTGTTATTTCTATAATAAAGAATACATATCATACATTTATATATATAAAATATCATATTTGATAATTTTTTAATTAACTCTATTGTCATATGATTAAATATTTTATATAATAATACTACTAACAAAATTACATTAATATGAAAAATATAAGGATTTTTTTATGAAAAATTTTTTAAGCGATAAAGCAAAATCTATACAGCCATATACTCCAGGTGAGCAGCCTAAAGATAAAAACTATATAAAATTAAATACAAACGAATCTCCATATGCTCCTTCTCCTTATGTAAAAAAAGCTTTAATGGAAAGCAGATTCGATGATTTAAGACTTTATCCTGATCCTAATGTATCAAATTTGAAAAAAGAAATTGCAGAATTATACAATGTAAATATAAATAATATATTTATAGGAAACGGCTCTGATGAAATATTGGCATTCTCTTTTATGGCTTTCTTTAATAGAGGAGATAAGGTTTATTATCCTAATATTACATACAGCTTTTATTCAGTATATTCAACTCTTTTTGATTTAAACGAAGTAAAAATACCATTGAAAGACGATTTTAGTATAGATATCAATAATTATAAAAATTTAGATGCAGGAATATTTATAGCTAATCCTAATGCCCCTACAGGCTTATTGCTTAATCCTGACGAAATAGAAGAAATTATAATAAACAATAAAAATAATATAGTAATAATAGATGAAGCGTATATTGATTTTGCTGAAACAGAAAGTGCATACAAACTTATTAATAAATATGATAATCTTTTAGTTATACAGACTTTTTCTAAATCAAGATCATTAGCTGGAATTCGTTTAGGTTTTGCTTTAGGTAATGAAAATCTTATTCAAGGGCTTAAAAATATAAAATACTCTTTCAATTCATACACAATTAATAGAGTTTCTATAATTGCAGGAATTGAGGCTGTAAAAGATAGAGAATATTTTAATAGTACAGTTAATAAAGTGATAAATACAAGAGAAAAAACAAAAATTAAGTTAAAAGAATTGGGATTTAATGTTCTTGATTCTAAATCTAATTTCATATTTATATCACATAAAAATAGATTTGCCGAAGATATATATTTAAAATTGAAAGATCAAGGTATATTAGTAAGATATTTCAAAACAAATCTTATAGATAATTATATAAGAGTAACTATAGGATCAGATAATGAAATGGATATATTTGTAGAAAAAATAAAAGATATAATAAAAAATTAAATATTTTATATTTCTGAATAATAATATATATTAAGACGATAATTAATAACCAAAAATAAAAAATTTATTTAAACTTTTTATTTTTTGTATATACTATTATATTATAAAAATCTGGATAAAAACTATGAGCGATACTACATTATATATCATAACAGCATTGATATTTATTATTATATTAATATCCACAATTATAATGATAAAAAATATTTTCAATAAAAAGGTTCATAAACCTTCAAAAAATACAAAAAAGAAAATGCATGAATTAAGAAAAGCGGTTTCATTAAACCCTAAAGATTTAGATTCTTTGTATGAGTTAGCTCTAATAGAAGAAGAATATCAGGAATTAACAGCCGCATTACCCAAATTTGAATTACTATTAAGTAAAAGATATTTTAAAGATAATGATATCAATGAAATAGAAATATATAAAAAGATGGAGGAAGGATATAATCAGTTTGAAGATAAAGAAAAGGGTTTTAAATATGCAATGATTATATCTAAATTAGAGCCGAATAATATTGATTATGCTATAAAAATAGGAAATATTTTAGGACAGGAAGGAAAATATCAATTAGCTTCCGAATATTTTAACAAAGTTATAGTATCAAAGGAAAATATAAGTATAGATGAAACTAAAACAGCAGCCTTGTCTTTTTTTATGATTAAAGATTATAAAAAATCTATAATGTTTTTAGAAGAATTATACAAAAAAATATCAAATAACAAAGAAATAGATGCATCAGAAATTTACAATCTTGAAATACTGATGGTATCTATGTATATATCAGCAGATGAACTTAACATAGCAATTACATTTTTAGAACAAATATTATCCAATGAAGCTATAAACGAAGAGCATAAACTATATATTAATAGAATATATATGTATATATTATATAAACTTTCAGATAATGATAAATTCCTTTCTAAATACAAAGAATTGAAAACTTATTATAAATTAGATGAAGCCAAAAAAGAATATGCAGAATTAATATTCGATTTTGCATTCTATGCTTATTTCTTAAAAGATATAAATACTTCTATAAATTATTTCACGAAATTAAATTCTTTTCATATGCTTGAATATAGTGTTTATTATTTAGATCAAATATTACAGTATCTTAATGAAGTTAATAAAGCATTTATTCAATTAACGAAATTAAGAGGTGATGGAAAATTTAAGAATGAAAAATATAAAAATGAAAATTATGAAAAATATATAGACCCTGAATTAGTAGATATATGGGAATTAGTATTAAGTTTATGGCAGGGTACATTTGTTAAATTTGATTATATTACTTCAAACGCTCCGAATCCGAAAAATAAAATTGACATTGATAAAATATTGGCTGAATTAAATGCTGCTAATGAAAATGATAATATTAAAAATATTAATGTAAATGAAATAGATAAAATATATTCTTTAAATTTAAATAATTTTAAAAAGCTGTGTAAGAATTTTATTCAAAATAAATTATCATATTCTATACTTCAGGAATATACTGATAATGTAATAAGTTATAATTATGGAGATGAGGTTAATTATTTAGCCTATCATATAACAAAAAGCAGAAAGGACTTAACATTAATCTCTGTAAAAAGATGGAAAAATACAGAGGTTGGAGAGCTTATAATTAGAGACTTTTTACTTATGGTAAATGAATCAGGAGCAAAAAATGGAATATTGATTCTTCCTGTAAGATTATCTAATAGTGCAAAAAGCTATGCAAAACATAACGATAAAATTACAGTTTATACAAGAAGTCAATTTAATTCATTTTTGAAAACTAATTTTGTAAATTAAATCAATAAATAGGAAAAAATTATGCAAGACTCTTATATTTACATAATTATCGTTCCAATATCTATAATAATATTAATAGGAATTATTTTTTTCTTCAAAAGCATAACAGGCAATAATAGCACATATAAACCGAAAAATATCAAAAAGAAAATAGAAGAGCTTGAGAAAAAAATACAGATGAATCCTAAAGATTATAATTCAATCTATGAATTAGCTGTAATAGAAGAACAGTATAATATGATAGAAAAAGCTTTAGAAAAATATGAAAAACTTCTTAATATTAAATATTTTGAAGGCGAAGAATTAAATATATATAAAAAGCTGGAAGAATTATATAACAAATTAGATAATAAAGAAGAAAGTTTAAAATATATTTTAAAAATAGCACAAATAGATGTCAGCAATACATACTATTCTATAAAAGCAGCTACAGAGCTTGGAAGGGAAGGTGCTTATAAATTAGCGGCAGAATATTTCAACAGAGTTTTGAATAACAAAAATGATTTTGAAATATATGAACTTAAAATAGCAGCAATATCATATTTTATAAATAAAGAGTATAGAAAAGTTATTTCTATGCTTGAAGAACTTCATAAGAGATTAAGCAGAAATATAAGCAATATTGAAGAAGACTATGATGAAATGATATTGGTAGAAAAAATACTTATTTCACTTTATATTATCACTGATGAGATTAATAGTGCAAGAAGTTTCACAGAATCTATATTATCATCAAGAGCAATTAAAAATGATTCTAAATATCGTTTCTTTATAAACAGAATATATTTGTATATATTGTATAAAGCAGAAGATAATGAAGCATTTATAAATTTATATAATCAATATTCTAAACAGTATAAAATAAATGAAATAAAAAAAGAAGAAACTATTATAATTTTGGATTTTGCTTTTTATAATTATTTTATAAAAGATATAAGCAGTGCCATAAGTTATTTTGAGCATATAAGATTATTCAATGATCCTGAATTTAGTATATATGATTTAGATAATATATTTAATTATTTATCTGAAATAACTAAAGCAGAAATTCAATTAAAGAAATTAAGAGATGATATACAATTAAATAACAAGGATAAATTTGTAAAAGAGAATTATGAAAAATATGTTAATTCTCAGTATATAGAATCTTGGGAAAACTCTGTAAGATTATGGGAAGATTCTTTTAATAGTTTAGACAGTATATTAAATTTAATAGAAATAGAGAGAAATGTAGATATTGAAAAAATATTATTAGAATGCAATATAAATGAAAGTAATGCTACTATAGAAAATGTAAGCAGTAAAAAAGTAGATAAGATTTATGATATAAGTTTGGCGTCTTTTAAAAGTATATGTCAGGATATAATACAGAAAAAACTTTTATATTCAGCTGTGCAGGAATATAATGAAAAGCTAATAGATTATGATTATGGAGATGAGGTTAATTATTTAGCATTTGCTGTAAATAAGAGTAAAAAAGATTTAACTTTAATATCTTTCAAACGATGGAGAAATACTGAAATAGGAGAACTTGTAATCAGAGATTTTATGCTTCTTATTAATGAGGCTGGTGCTAAAAATGGAATATTAGTTCTGCCTCTTGAACTTACAAATAGTGCAAGAAGCTATGCCACTCATAATGATAAAATTAAAGTTTATACGAGAAATCAATTTAATTATATGCTTAGAGACAGCAAAATATAATATTAATATTATTAATAAAAAGAGCTGACAGTAATAATTTTCTGTCAGCTCTTTAATTTTTAATTACATATTATTTTTCTTTATTAACTTCTTTAGATTCTTTAGTCTCATCTATAAGCCTTATAAGTTCATTAGACCTTGAGGCTATACTTTCTTTTAATGCTAATAATGTATCTTTACCTGCTTTATTATTTGCTATTTCTCTTTTCAAAAGATCCGCTATATTAAGACATGCCAGTATAGCTATAGTATCTCTTGGATAATTAGGACCATAATGCTTTGCTATATCATTCATACTATCATTAACAAATTCAGCAACTTCTTTTAAATATTCAGCATTATCCTCTTGCGATTTTATGCTTAGCATTCTGCCGTATATATTAACCTCTACAATAGTAATATTATCCATAATTATTTACCTATTTATTTTGATTCATTATCAAAGAAAAATTCTTCCTCATCATCATCGCCGAACATATACTGATCATCTTCATTTATATCAAATTCATAATTATCTTCTTTGCTGTTTTTATCATCACTCTCTTCAATATCTTCTTCTTCAGCTTCATTATTTTTATTTTCTTTCTCTTGTTCTTTTATATCATTATCCCAGCTAGCATCTGAAGCATTACTAAAAGGATCTTCATCTTCGGTAACTTTTACATTTGAAATTTCTTTTACTTCTTTAACCTCTTTTATTTCACTAGCAGCTTTATCAACATTATTTTCTGATTTATACTCTTCATATTCATCAGCTGATGAGAAAGGATCTTCTTCGTCAATCTCTTCTAAACTGCTCTCAAATACATTCTCATCACTTTTTACTTCTTCTTCAACTTCCTTAGATCTTTCTTCTAATTCCTTATTATTTTCTTCCTTATCAGCTTTTTCTTCAATAATTACATTTTCATTATTAGAAGGAGTATTAGTAACTGATTCATTATGAACTGCTGTATTTTCTGTATTATGAATCATAGCAGAATGATGAGATTTCTTAGATTCAAAACTAGATTTTCTAACACTGTCTATTCTTTCTATGAGAATACTTAATTTCTCTTTAAGATCATTGTTTTCTTTGCTTAGAGAATCTATAGCTCTTATTGCTTTTTCTAATTCTTTTTTAAGATTATCATTTTCTTCTATTAATGTCATAGAATCTTTTTCTGTACTTTCCAAATTAGATTTAAGAGTATCTCTTTCTATTCTAGTAGCTTCTAATTGTTTTATTAGATTATCTTTATCTTCTTTTATAGAATTATAATTATCAGTAACATTTCTTTTATCAGCTTCAAGTATAGTTTTTTCTTCCTTTAAAATATTAAAACTATCTCTTACATTTTTCAAACTGTTTATTAACTCTTCTTTTTCTGATTTAAGCTGATCTATAATTTGATGTAACTCTTTATTATCAAATGAAATTACTTGGTATTCATCTAGAAAATCTTTCAATTTTTCTTCTAAAATTGTAAATTCTTTCAAATTTCCCCCCAAAAAAACAGATATTAAAAATTATATCACATATAAATTCAATTGTCAATTTTTTATTTATATGATACAATATAATTTATAAAACATAATAAAAAATAGGTTTTTATGAAGAATATATTAAAATTAATTATACTAAATTTCATACTGATAGTATGTCCTATACTATACGGACAATCTCCATATACAGATAAAGAGCAAAATCTTTTAAAAGGCGTTATAGACGGATGGCCTATTATAGGTATAGAATATGAAAGACCTACAGAAAATTATATGCCATTTGATTATATACATGAAAGTCATAAAAGGGAAAACAGAGTTAAATACGCATTCCCTTCAAGAATTTTGTATGAACTTTCTACTATAGAAATACATATGAATACTTTAATAGGAGTTAATTTAAAAGACGGACATTTCAGTATGCCAAATATGTATCTATCTTTAGGTAAAAGTTTTCATTTCGATTGGATGTTCTCTGCTACTCCGTTTGTTACTATGACTTCTAAATTTGATGTGTTTAATAAAGATTATGCCACAGGAAGTATAGGCTTATACGATGCCGGTATAGAAACTGTTACTTTAACTAGGATATTATTATCTTTTAGAATGAAAGCTGTTAATGATATTAATGGTCCTACATTTATGCTTTTGCCTTCTGTTATTGACAGCGAATCTGCAAGTTTTGCTCCGCATTGGTATCTTCCTAGAGTTAATAATGAGATGGGCTTCAGAGCTGGCTTTATAGGTTCTTATTATGAATTATCTTATTCTCAAGGTTATTCTAAATATTCTAATCCATTAGCTGCTGTTTTGAAAATTAACGGAGATTATTTCAGAGCCCAATTCCTATATCAATACAATGATAAAAATTCTCTTTCTCCTGACAATTTTAAAAGCAAATATAATAATGCAAGTAATATTCATGATGAAAAAGAATATTATACTCATCATTTAGTACAGTTATCCGGTATGGGAAGAATTCCTTTTCTTAATAAAGACTTATGGCTTAATTTACTTGGAGAATATACTTGGAGAGATAAAGATGCTCACTATTTAAGATTTGAACTTGGTCTTGAATGGAAAATGCTTAATATTGCAATACGTCCTTTATTCTATATACCTGTTGAAAATAATGATAATAGATTTGATGCTAGTAAAGATTTATTCTGTTTTGAATATTCTGCTTTTGTAAAATTTGATCCTATTTCAGTTGGATTCCAAGGTTCTACTGACGGAAGATATTATATTGCTATGAAGGCTGAATTTTAATTAATATCTTTTAAATCTAATCGCACGGTAAACAAAATTTCATTATTAAATTAATTATCAATACAAATTTATTATAAATAATAAAAACAAGTTAATCGTGCGTTAATTTAAATTTTAAAATTAAATAATTCCTGGGCGGGTGTTACATTTCTAATTCCGCATAGAAACAAATTAAAATTACAATTTCAAAGTTAAGCAGAAAAAATAAAAGGGAGGGGAATGTAATGAAAGTTTTAAAAATTATTTTCATTTGCCCGCCCTTTATATTCTATTGTTTTATTCTGTGATTTTTGTTATATTATTCTTTTTTATATGCCCTGTTATTACAGCATCCGCCCAAGATTTTTTTAAATTTATAGTATGCACACCGCACGTAGAACAAAATAAAAAATATAAAAAAGTATTATTAATGCATTTTTATTATATTTGAAACTTTACTCACCGTGCGGTCATAAAATTATAATGCTTTGATGTATTGACATAAAAATTAAGTAATATATCATTCAAAGAAAATATTATTAATGGGGAATATAATAATTGAGAAATTTAAATCTTGATGAATCAATATTAAGCGAATATTTATTAGACGATTTTAATACCGAAGATAGTTCTATAATATCAAATGAACTGCAAAATAGATTATCAGGCTACGATATACGAGAATTAGAAATAGGATGCGGCAATGGAAAATTTATAGTTGAACTTGCTATGAATAATAAAGATAAATACTTTATAGGAATAGAGTATTCATATAAAGCTGCTAAAAAAGCTGTATCAAAAGCACATAAAAGAAATATAAAAAATCTTACTATTATATTCGGCGAAGCTAATAGTGTGATAAATAAATATTTAAATGGAAAACATTATTTTGAAAAAATATATTTAAACTTTCCTGATCCTTGGCCAAAGAAAAAACATGCTCATAGAAGAATATTCAATAAAGATTTTTTAAATAAAATGTATCCTTTACTTAAAGACAATGGTATATTCTATTCTGTAACCGATGATGATAATTATGCATTAGAAATAATGAACCCTATTTACAAAGAAGCTGAAAATTTTAAAAATACTTTAGAAAGCGAATATGTTAATAAATTAGAAGGATACGGCGTTACACTTTATGAGGAGAAAATGAGAGCCATTGGGCATAATATATACTTCTTTGCCCACTCTAAAAATATATAAAGTATATCTATGAATATTAACAACTTAAAAATAATATTATTACTATTGATTCTTTTCTTAACTTCATGCAGTGATGAAGATAACTCAAAAAGAAAAACTATTATAAGTATAATAAAAGAAAAAAATTCTAGGAAATATGATTCTATAGAGAAAGGCCTTTTAGATCAAATATCCTCTGATAAAATGGATATTCAAATTAACTTTTACACATTAGATAATGATGATTTATCAATAATAAAAACAGCTAACAATGTAAGAGATGATAACTCTAGTATAGCAATAATTATAGGTGAAAATACTACTTTATTATCTATGAATATAATAGTTCCTCAAACAATATTATTTGCAGGCTGTTTTGATAATTTATCCTTAAGCAATATAGCTAAAAATAAAATTCAAAATAATAATATAACAGGAGTTTATGTAGATTTAGATATAACTAAATATATAAAAATCATTTCTGAAGATAATGTTAAGAGCATTGGTTATTTATATACCAAACATTCAGTAATGTCAGATAATATATCTAAACATATAAAAAGATACTGCAGCAATGAGAATATAGTGTATTATCCTTTAGAAATAGAAAAAGACTTTAATTCTTATGATATAGAAAATATTATCAAATCAAAAAATATAGATTATATAATTTTAGCAAATGAAGAATACATAAATAATAATATCTACTCTATAGCTTATTTATGCGACAAATATTCCATACCATTGATAAATACAGATATATCTGAAGCAGTCAATACAGCAATATTATTCTCTTTGGATTTCAACTATTATTATTTAGGCAGACAATTAGCACTTCTTCTTAATGATGTAATAAACAATAATAGACGAACTGATGGTTTAAATTTTGTACAATTATCTGATTCATATAGAATTCTTATCAATGAAGATGCGGCTAAAGAACATAATATAAAATTAACAGAAGAAATACTGGATATAAGTTCTATATTGATAAAAGACGGAAAAGTTATAAGAAAATAGATTGCATATTATGTTAATTCTGCTTGACAAAATTAGTGCTTCATAGTATTATATTTTAAACTTTGTATCGTATAATAGCGATAATTATCTTAATTTTTGATATTATTTAGAATAAAATAACTTAAGGAGAAAAAAATGGCAGTACCAAAGCATAGAAAATCGAAAGCAAAAAAAAGATCAAGACAAGCAGCTAATGATAAAAGATTCTTAGGCTCATTATCAATCTGTCCTCAATGCGGTGCAGAAAGAATGCCTCACAGAATTTGTCCAGAATGCGGTTTTTATAAAGACAGAGTAATAAAAGCTCCAAAAACACAAAATGCCGGATAAAAAATAATAAAATAATTAGGAAGTTATTATGAATTTAGCCATAGATGTAGCCAGCGGAGAAAAGCCTCTTGAAGAATTAGTTTTAGGTGCTGTTAGTGCCCTACAAGAAAATAAAGATATTAATTTAATTTTAGTAGGTAATGAAAAAAATATATCAAAAGCCATATCTTCAACTAAATATGATCATAATCGTATAGATATCAGACACACAGATGAGATAATAGATATGAATGAAAGTCCTGCTAACGGAATAAAACATAAGAAGAATGCTTCCGTTTTATTGGCTGCACGTTTGGTTAGAGAGAATGAAGCAGATGGTTTCTTCTCTCCAGGAAATACAGGTGCCACTTTAGCTGCCGCTCTTACAGAAATAGGACGTTTAAAAGGTGTTATGCGTCCGCCTCTTATATCTACGCTTCCAAAATTAAACGGTGAGTTCTGTATGTTAGATATGGGAGCAAATGTGGATTGTACTACAGATTATATAGTTCAGTTTGCAGTTATGGGCAGAGTATTTGCTAAAAGATACCTAAAAATAGATAGTCCTAGAGTAGGACTTTTAAATATAGGTGAAGAAGACTCTAAAGGTAATGCAAATACTAAAAAATCATTTGAACGTCTTCAAAAAATGAAAAAAATAAATTTTATCGGCAATATAGAACCTAATGATATGTTAAAATCTGATGTTGTTGATGTTGTTGTAACTGACGGATTTGACGGCAATATAGTATTAAAAACAATAGAAGGAACAGCTTCTTTCGTTATTAATCTCTTAAAAGAAGAGGTTAAGAAGAATCCTGTTAGTATTATGGGCGGTCTTATGATGAAACCTGTATTTAATAATTTAAAATCCAAAATGAGTTCCGATTCTTATGGTTCTGCTATATTATTAGGGTTAAACGGCGGAGCTTTTGTAGGACATGGCAAAACCAGCGGCGTGGGTATGAAAAATGCTATACTTAATATGTATAGATTTTTAGATGCCAAAGTAAATGAAAAAATAGCTAAAGAACTTTATGACTCAGGAGCTAAAAGAAGAATTTTTTAAAGGAAATTTTTAATGGTATATATTAAATCTTGTAAAGGCACTTATAAAAATAATCAAACCAATATGGCAGCCTCAGATTTAGCCCTACTATCAATAAATGAAGTAATCAAAGATATAGATCCTAACAACATAGATGCTATTCTTTGTGCTACAGTTACTAAAGATTATGTTTATCCTTCCACAGCTTGTATATTAGCAGGAAAAATCAAAGCAAATAATGCTTTCTGTTTCGATATAGAAAGTGATTTTACAGGCTTCTTATCAGCATTAAGATTAGCTTATGCGTTTATTAAAAGCGGAAGATATAAAAATATTTTAGTGGTTGCAACAGAATCATTTTATATCTGTGATGATGCAAACAGATTTGATGATGCTAGTGCTGCTGCTTTAGTAACAAATGAAAAATCAGATATTCAAATAGATTTTATAGATTCAGTAACAGACGGAAATGCATTAGAAAATTGTTATATACCTATGGGCGGAACAGCGAAACCTTATACTAGAGAAGGCGTACTCAATAAAGAACATTTTATTTCTATAAAAGACAGCGGTATTTTTGAAGAAGAAGCTAAAAAAGCCGGTCTTTATGTTAAAGATATTTTGTCATCTAATAACATAAATCCCGATTTATATATACCATCTTATTCAAGCCCTAATGCATACAATGCCTTTGTTGATGCTTTATCTGTCAGCAAAAACATAGTATACTCTAAAATGGAAAATGCTCACTCATCTTTAAGTGCTTCATCAGGAGTAGCATTATCTATGGCTTTAGAAGATGGTTCTATAAAGAAAAACAGTAAGGTAGCTATATGCAGTTACGGAAGCGGATATACCAAATCTGTAGCTGTTATTTCTATAAATTAACTTATAATTAAAAAATAGTATTTATTTTTAATTGAGTGAAGGATTGATAATATGAACTTAGGTAGATTTCGTTTTGGCGGAGTTCATCCGCATGACAGTAAGGATACAGCAGATATTGCTTCATCTGCTCTATCCACACCCCCTAAAACCGTCCTAATATCTATGTCCCAGCACATTGGTGCTCCGGCTAAAATGTTAAAAAACAAAGGGGACAAAATTGAAAGAGGCGAACTTATAGGAGAGGCCGGCGGTTATGTATCAGGAAATGTTCATTCTTCTGTTACAGGTACTGCTGCATCTATAGAAATTGCTTCACCTCCTTTAGGACGCGGAGCTAATGCTTTGCTTATCAATGTAGATGGCAATGCTGATAATTTAGCTTATTTTGAGAGTTCTGATTATATGTCTATGCCTGTGGAAGAAATGTCCAAAAAGATACAGCAGGCTGGTATAGTTGGTATGGGAGGTGCTACTTTCCCTACACATGTAAAAGTTGATGGAGCTGCTAAGGGAAATGCTGATACTTTAATTATTAATGGTGTTGAATGCGAACCTTATATTACTAGCGACTACAGACTTATGATCGAATATACTCAAGATCTTTTCAAAGGTATTGAAATCTTAAGAAAGATAATTCCTTCTGTGAAAAGAACCATTATCGGTATAGAAAACAATAAGCCTAAAGCAATAGAGGAAATGGACAAAATAGGAAAAGAACATAATGTTGAAGTTATGCCTTTAAGACTTCGATATCCTCAAGGTGCTGAAAAAATGCTTATAGAAGCTACTACCGGAAGAATAGTACCTGTGAGCAAACTTCCTATGGATGTAGGCGTTATAGTTGTTAATATAGCTACTTTATATGCTATATATGAAGCTGTAGCTAAAAACAAGCCTCTTATAGAAAGACTTGTTACAGTATCAGGAGATGCTATAAAAGAACATAAAAATGTATGGCTTCCTTTAGGTACTCCTATTTCTCATGTTGTTGAAGAATGCGGCGGTATTACTGCTGAGAATGTTCTTATACTTTCAGGCGGTCCTATGATGGGTGCTGCTATACCTAATCTTGAACAATGTGTTAATAAAGGTACTAACTCGCTACTATTCTTAGATAAGGATAAATTGCCTAAAGAAGTTGAATATCCTTGTATTAAATGCGGAAGATGCGGTAATGCTTGTCCGCTTCATTTATCTCCTACTGAAATTGCTCATACTGCAAAAGCAAAAGTCAAAGATAAATTGAATGACTTAGATATAGCAACTTGTTTTGAATGCGGCTGCTGTACTTATATATGTCCTTCAAAAATTCCTTTGGTGCAGTGGATTAGATTTGGTAAAGATTTATTAAGAAGATAAGTTTAAGGAGATTATAATGAAATTTTATACAGAATCATCTCCGCATATTAAAGACGGAGATACTACAAATAAGATAATGTTAAGAGTTATTATAGCTCTTTTACCTGCTGTTATATATAGTATAGTGCTTTTCGGAGCTAAAGTTATAGCTTTGTACTTGGCTGCTATTATCAGCTGTATACTTTCTACTGTAATAGTTAAAAAGGTAAGAAAAAAACCTTTATTACCTGATTATGCTGTTATTGTTACTGCTATACTTTTAGTTATGACTCTTCCTCCTTCTTCAACTATAACTATGGTTGTAATAGGAAGCGTTGTTGCTATAGTATTTGCTAAAGAGGTTTTCGGAGGTTTGGGTTCTAATATATTCAACCCTGCTTTAGTTGGAAGAGCTTTCTTACAAGTAGCTTTCCCTGCTCAAATGACTATATATGCTGCTCCTGCTAGAGTTCCTTTCCTAGATTTATTCGCTCCTGGACTTCATAATTTGGTTAATACTGTTGCAGGCGGTACTCAATCTATAGATATGATGAATGCTTTAACTCAGTCTACTCCTTTAACTTTTATGAAATTTACTTATAATGCTAATATAAGCACTTCATTAGCTGAACAAATAGGTTTTGAATCACATTATTATCTTCAAATGTTATTAGGCAGTACTTCAGGTGCTATAGGTGAAACTTCATTCTTACTTCTTTTAATAGGAGGAATCTATCTTCTTGCTACTAAGACTATAGATTGGAGAATACCTTTGGGTATGTGTTTGTCTTTAATGTTTGTAAGTCTTTTACTTTGTTTAGGAATGCCTGGAAAATTCCCTTCTCCTATATATCAAGTATTAGCAGGCGGTTTCGGTTTAGGTGCTTTCTTTATGGCTACTGATATGGTTACTTGCCCTTCAAGTCATTTAGGTGCTTGGATTTATGCTATTTTAATAGGTGCTGTACTTGCTATATTAAGAGCTTTCGGTTCTTCTCCAGAATATATGATGTATTCAATACTTATAGGTAATATGTTTATGCCTTTAATTGCTATGCTTACTCGTCCTATGCCTGTTGGTAAAAAAGAGCTTCTTGCTATTAATAAAGCTAATGCTCAGAAAGAAGGAGGTAAATAATTATGAAAAAAGAGGTTGGTTATACTGCTGTTATTTCTGTTGCAATTACTGCATTGTTGGCTGGTTTTTTGCTTTCATTTGTATATTCTTCTTTTGAAAAAGATATTTTAGCTAACAATGAGAAAACAGTACTTAATGGTGTTAAAACTGTTATTGAAGGAGCTGATGAATTAGAAGGTCCTTTAACTGAAAATTCTGCTTATCCTTATTATATAGGTAAAAAAGCTGATGGTACTGTTGTAGGTTATGCTATGGTTTCTTCTGCAGGCGGATACAATGGTGAAAATAAAGTCCTTGTAGGTTTTGATGCCAATGTTGAAAAGATAACTGCTATAGTAGTTACTGAACAGGCTGAAACTCCTGGTCTTGGTGCTAAAATTATCGAACCTGGTTTTAGAGATCAATTTAAAGATCAAAGTACTATAACTACTTTAACTGTTGTAAAAGGAATCAAACCTGAAGAAGCTGCAGATGCTCAAATTGCTGCTATAAGCGGTGCTACAATATCTACTGCTTCTGTTGTTAATGCCGTTAATAGTGCTAAAGATGAGGCTGTTAATTTATTCAAAAATCAATAAATTAATTAAATAATTAGAATATAATAAGGCTTATAAATGTTAATCATTTTATAAGCCTTTTTATTTTATATAATAAAAATCTATTTAACGCACGGTAAGTGATTCTATATTTATTATTTAAATTATAATTTACAATTAACTCATATTTAAAATTTTACTCTACGCGCGGTGAATATATAATAAATTTAAAAAAATCTTGGGTGGGAAGCAGAAATAACATAAAAAAATTAAAAAGAAAGATAATACAAAAATGTCTCTGCTAATAAAAAACCTATAGGGCGGGGAGTGAAAATAAAATTTTTAATTATTTAAAACTTTTATTCTATATGTTATAATCATATAAAATATTACGGAAATATAAATATGCAGGAATTTAATCTAATAGAAAAAATAAAAAAATTAACAGAATCCAATAATACTGATAATTTAAATATAGGCGATGACTGTGCCGTTATAAAAAATATAAGTACCGATAAAGATGTTTTAGTAACAACTGATATATTAGTAGAAAATATACATTTCTCTTTGAATTATTATTCTTTTTATGATGTAGGATATAAATCTGCTCAAGCAAATATTAGCGATATAATATGCAAAGGAGCAAATCCTAAAAATGCATTTATCTCTCTTTCAATACCTAAAAAAATTAATGATGAAAATATATTAGAATGGTATAGAGGTTTTGTAGAAGCCTGTAAGCCATACAATATTGAAATATCTGGTGGAGATACCACTTCATCAAATGACTTCTTTTTTATCTCTGTAACATTGATTGGTACTATAGAAAAAAATAAATCTATATTAAGAAGCAATGCTCAAACTGATGATAATGTTTATGTGCTTGGGTTTGTAGGAGAAAGTGATTTAGGACTTAAAAAACTTTTATCTGGAAATTATGACTATAATGATGAAAGCATTAAAACTCATTTAAGACCTAAACTTTTTTATGATAAATGGCAGGAAATAATTAATAAATACAAAATAAACTCATCTATAGATATAAGCGACGGACTTTTACAAGATGCTTCTCATATTGCTGAAAAATCTAACAAAACTATAGAAATATATGAATCTTCTAATTGGAATTTAGTAAATAGATTTTTTAATAATGATAATAAAAATAAAGAAATATTAAAATCTATTCTTACAGGAGGAGAAGATTATGCAGTTATTTTTACAGCATCAGATAATATACCAGAAGAAAATAATTTAATAAAAATAGGAAAAGTAAAAGAATATTCAAATACATATATAAGATTCATAGATTCAAATAATAAAGAAATTCATTTTGATTCATTAGGATTCGTACATTCTTAAATTAAGCATCAATTTCATACGTTTGCATTTTTTATTATCAATCATAACTATTGCATATTTTTAGCAAAAAACTATGCAAATAAAAATCAAACAATAATAACAGATTTTAGAGTATTTGTAAGATTTGTAGTATATTAACTTATATTTTCTATGATTTTAAAATACATATTTATCAATAATTTTAATTTAAACAATATACGAAAGTACATTTACAGTAAATTGATTAACAATATAATAAAAAAAATTACAAATAAACTTGTAAAAATGATTTTAAATTACTATACTATAATATAATAGTTTACATTAAAAAATAATTTATAATAGTAAAATAATTTTTAAGGAGAAATCATGAAAGAAATAGTAATAGCAAGTGCGGTTAGAACACCTGTAGGTAAATTTTTAGGATCATTTTCCAATGTATCTGCTGTAGAATTAGGTACAATAGCAGTAAAAGAGGCTTTAAAAAGAGCAAATATCAAACCTGAACAAGTTGATGAAACTTATTTCGGATGTGTTATACAATCAGCACTTCTTCCAAATGCAGCAAGACAGATTTCTGTTAATGCTGGAATACCTGTAGAAAAGCCTGCATTAACTATAAATATATTATGCGGTTCAGGACTTAGAGCTGTATCAATGGCTGCACAAATGATTAAAGCAGGAGATGCTGACATAGTAGTGGCAGGCGGTACTGAAAATATGAGTATGGCTCCATATACTTCTTCAGCTATGAGAATGGGTGCTAGAATGGCTGAAACAAAAATGCAGGATACTTTACTTAATGACGCTCTTATTTGTGCTTTTGAACGTTATCATATGGGTGTTACTGCTGAAAACATTGCTGAACAATGGGGAATAACTAGACAGGAGCAAGATGAGTTTGCATGCAGAAGTCAGAACAGAGCAGAAGAAGCTGTAAAAAGCGGAAGATTTAAAGATGAAATAGTTCCTGTTACAATTAAAACTAGAAAAGGCGAAATAGTAGTAGATACTGATGAACACCCTACTTTTGGAACTACTATGGAATCTTTGGCTAAATTAAAACCTGCATTCAAAAAAGACGGTACTGTTACTGCTGGTAATGCTTCCGGTATCAATGATGCTGCTTCAGCTGTAGTTGTTATGTCTAAAGAAAAAGCTGATGAGCTTGGAATTAAACCTATGGCTAAAATTTTAGGTTATGCTACTCATGGTGTTGAGCCTAGAATAATGGGTATAGGACCTGTAGAAGCAACTAGAAAGGCTTTGAAAATGGCTAATCTTGCAGTTGAAGATATGGACTTAATAGAAAGTAATGAGGCTTTCGCTGCTCAGTCTATTGCTGTTGCCCGTGAATTAAAATTCGATATGGATAAAGTTAATGTTAATGGAGGAGCTATTGCTATAGGGCACCCTATAGGAGCTTCCGGAGCTAGAATACTTACTACACTTCTACATGAAATGAAAAAACGCGGTTCTAAAAAAGGACTTGCTACACTTTGTATAGGCGGCGGTATGGGTACTGCTTTAGTTGTAGAAATGTAATTTATAGTTGATAAAATTATGAGGGTTAAAACTTAATATTGAGTTTTAACCCTTTTTTATTTAAAAGAATTATATTTTAATCTCCTATTTTCATATATTACTCTTCCTATAGCATTCATTATCAAACCTGTAATGATACTTATTCCAGATAAAAGTATAAAACCTGCAGCAAGTACTGATGCAGCAATAGGAACAAAACCTTCTTTTATAAACGATATAATAATAGGTATTCCATAATAAAAACCAAACATAGCAAATATAAAAGCTATTATCCACCAAAATATTATAGGCTTCTCTGTCATAAGTAAATAAATCATAAGTCCAAGTATTCTAAAACCGTCTTTAAAAGTATTAAGCTTAGAAAAAGATCCTTCAGGTCTGCTTTTATATTCAGCTTCTATTTCTCCTATTTGCAAACGCATCTGCATGGCAAATATAGTAAGTTCGGTCTCTATTTCAAAACCTCTGGAAAATGAAGGAAAAGTTTTTACAAATCTTTTAGAAAACACTCTGTATCCGCTTAATATATCATTAATATTTTTACCAAATAAAAATTTAGCAAAAGAAGTTATCATTTTATTTCCAAATGAATGTCCTTTTCTATATTTACCCAATTTACGAACTACTGTAACCATATCCAAATCATTATCAATTAAATAACTGACTAATTCTGGTATAGCTGAAGCATCGCACTCATTATCACCATCTATTAATATATAAATATCCGAATCTACAATAGAAAAAGCCTGCCTTACAACTTCACCTTTACCTTGATACATTACTTTCTTTACAATAGCACCTGCATCTTTAGCTATATTATATGAGTTATCAGTAGAATTATTATCAAATACATATATCTCACATTGAGTATAATATTTTTTTATATCTTCTATAACTTGTTTTATGGTAAGCTCTTCATTATAGCAAGGTATTATAGCTGATACTTTCATTTTTTATTACCTATTAATTTTATTGATTTTAATTCAGATTTAAATTTATTAAATCCGCCTATATCTATAATAAATGATATTAAAGATATTAAAGATATAATACTTATCAGAACTACAGGATGCATATATCTATATAATATATCTGGAGCAAATAAAGAAACTATCGCTATAGTGGCAAACGATGAAAAAGATGTAGAAAGTGTAAATATTAAAATACTGTTAATATATTTATGTTTAAATAAAATAAATATAAATGATAATACAAATATTATTAATGTTATTATAACAAAAAATATAATATTTATATCTAAAGAAGTATTATATATGAAAGAATAAATTTTATCTCTTATCGGAGTAAATGTTACACCTTTATTATCAAAATTTTCTATATAAAAAATGAATGGGTATGGTTCTGAATTTTTCATTTGAAAACTTCCATGAGGTATTTTCCAAGTATTGATGATAATGCAATAAAATGAGAATCTAGCAATATGTATAATATAATTTATAGGATGTTTTAGTATAGATTTTATCCAAACTATTTTTAAGTTAGGCAGATATTCTTTTTTAAATAATGTTTTTGCCTCAATATTACTTCTTCCAAATGGGTCAGCTAATAATTTATTCCTGTTGTATAATTCTTTTAAATTTTCAAAATCATTACCGTCTGCATACCATTCCATAGGTATCATATTAGAATCGTTAGAAGGTACGGTACAGGCTGCTATCTGCCATAAAAATATATGATTTGAAGCTAATTTGGAATATCCCATATCTTTTATAAAAAGTGTTGGAAATATTTTTACTACTAATACTAATAAAATAGCAAATATAAGCATAATAGAAACAAATTTAAAAAATATATTTTTTTATTCTTAATATTTTTTCCCAATATAAAATAAGTATATAATATAAAAATTGGATATACAGTTACTATAAAATTTAATCTCCATAACATTCCTATTATTAATGCAAAAATAGAAATTAATATTAATAATATTTTAATAGATTTTCTCTTTACAGAATTAATCACAAATAAAATTAATGAATAAGAAAAAAACACCCATAAAGAAGCAGTAACATCTTTTATATGAATAACATTAGTAAAAAATATATTTGCTAAAAAACTTATAAAAAATAAAAATATAACTCTTTTTTATTATATTTTAAATACAAAGATAATATTATTAAAGTAATGCTGCTATACCATAAAAATAAATTTAGAAATAATATATAAAAAGTATGATATCCAAATGTATCGTATAAAAAGCTTAAAAAACTGCTATAATTACAGGATTCCAATTTTGATAATTCCTATCAAATGCTTCTCCCATAGTTCCTAAATTATCCCCATATTGAAAATATCCAGGGTATGTTAACCAAAACTGAAATATAAATAAAAATAATGCTATTAATATAGTAGAAATTATAAAAACTTTTTTGTTATTAAATGCTCTTTCTTTTTATATAAATCGTGTATTTTAGTTGTTTTTATATAATCTATAACTTTTTGTCTTTTATCAAAAAAATAAAGAAAGAAAAATATTATTGATACCCAAAAAAATAGATTAAATATTGCCACTTTTATAAACAATTTATATTCCACTGTAACATTTTCACTTAATGGCTTAGTACTTATTAATGTACCATATGGGAAACCATTATTATTGTACAAATTTAAAGTTATATAATCTGGCAAACTATTAGTATCAAACTTTACTCCGTATAAATCAGTATGTCTAAAAATTTTATCTTCGTATCCTATACCATAATTATACGAATAATACTTTAATGTATTATTATCCATATAATTTTTTAGTTCTTCTTTATTTTCTACTTTACCGTTTAAATTATTTAAATCTATAGTTTCTCTAATATTTATATCTAAATTTGCAAAATATCCTATTCTTGTTTTTTGACCTAATATAGTTAGTATAATAGCAGATATAATAAAAATTATTACTAATGATACATATATATTAAATAATACTTTTTTTATTTTCATTAATTACCTCATATAATACAAAGAGTGTATCTTGATTGATTAAAATATTTTTTGCAACAAGTATAAATTTGCTTAAGAAAGTAAAACTTG
>CASGDY010000018.1 GCA_949300355.1 uncultured Brachyspira sp. | reverse complement strand
TATTAAATATTGCTGTAGAAAATGGTTTGTTTAATATTTTATATTAAATTGTTTGATTTTTATTTTAATTAATTTTTATTAATAGTCATATATTTACAATTAGTTTAATTTTTATATAATATAAATACAGTTTAAATTTAAGGTTAATATTATGAGTAAAGTTGCTGTAATAAAATGTGAGAATTATGATTTGGAAGAAGTTAAATCTTCTATTCAAAAAGCTATAGATTTGATTGGCGGAATAGATTTATTTGTTAAAGAAAACGATAAGGTATTGCTTAAGCCTAATTTTCTAGCTGCTGAAACCGCAGAAAGGTCTGTAACAACTCACCCAGTAGTATTTGAGGCTGTTGTATCTATACTTCAGGAAAAAACTAAAAATATTTCTTATGGAGATTCTCCTGGAATAGGTAAGGGCAGCAGTGTTGCATTGAAGTCCGGTATAGATGAAATAGCTAATAAATTGAATGTTAAATACGCTGATTTTGAAGAGCCTGTAGGTGTTACTTATGAGGACGGAGTGCAGGAGAAAAGTTTTACTATAGCAAAGCCTATACAGGAGGCCGATGTAATAATAAGTTTACCGAAATTAAAATCGCATGCCCTTACAACTATGACAGGAGCTGTAAAAAATCAATTCGGATGTATACCAGGTTTTAGAAAAGCTGAATATCATTTGAAGCTTCCAGATTTTGAAGATTTTTCTACTATGCTTCTTGATTTGAATAAACTTATTAATCCAAAACTTTATATAATGGACGGAATTCTAGCTATGGAAGGAAACGGACCTAGAAATGGAAACCCTAGAAAAGTTAATGCTTTAATAGTTTCAAATGATGCTGTAGCTTTGGATTATGTTGCTTCTCAAATAATATCATTCGATTATAATATTATACCAACTTTGAAAATGGGATTTAAACATGGATTTTCAAATAAAGAGGAAATAGAAGTTGTCGGCGATGGTATAGAAAGCGTAAAGGTAACAGATTTCAAAAAACCGCATAAAGGCATAGGTATAGGAAGAAGTTTAATGAAGTTAAGTAAATTCCCTATAATTAAAAGACTTTTTGCAACTATAATACCTAAACCTGTAATAGAAAAAAATAAATGCGTAAAATGCGGTGTTTGCGTAAAGGTTTGTCCTGTAACACCATTAGCTCTTAATTTTGATAAAAAAGGTAAGGATTATCCGCCTGAATATTATTATAAACATTGTATATCTTGTTATTGCTGTCAGGAATTATGTCCTCATAAAGCTATAGTATTAAAAAGAAAATTTTAAAATAAAAAATATCATACTTAATTTAAATTGATTAAGTATGATATTTATATATTGTTTTTTATTTATTGAACATCAATTCTAACTGTCTTATCTATATAACTAGAAGGTATATTGTTTAGAGATTTAATTTTTGATATCATATCATCTCTGCAGTCTTTGCCTGTCATATTAACATTCTTTCCTTTCTGAGTAATGTTAACATAATCACTGCTGCTATATATGAATGAAGATAAAGCTACTCTGTATGATTGAGATTCATTGATAGCTATACCATTTAATTTAGCAGATATTAAATCTACATTGCTGCTATATCTAACTTCCATTCCTTTTGACATCTGAAGGAAACTTCCGCCGGAATTTTCTGGAATTACTGTACTTTTTTTGCAGGCTACTCTTAGTAAATCAAGTATATCTTTTCCTGTTAATGTAACTAATATTACTTCATTATCATATGGCGAAACTGTCATTATATTTGCTAATGTTATATCGCCTTTAGTAAATCCAGCTCTTATTCCTCCGCCATTGATAAACACTATATCAGCCTTATCTCCTTCCTGATTAGAATCATATATCAAGTCGCATACGAAATTTCCTAAAGGTGTAGATTTAGATCTGATTTCCATAACATTATAAGTTAAATCTTCTGATAAAGTGCCTATTCTAACATTAGATTCCTGTTCCACTTGAGCTTTCATTTCATTAACTAAAGCAAGCATATCAGCATCTTGTTCTATACTGCTATCCATTGTTACTAATTTATAATTAAAGCCAGATACATTTCCATTATAAGCATTTAAATTTATATTTCCTAAATACTGTCCGTAACATCCAGCCTGTACTATTGGTGTGCCATTAACTATGTCAGCATTTTGAAGCACTGTATGAGTGTGGCCGCCTATTATAACATCAAAAGTGTTTGGTATGGCATTAGCAATTTCTATATCAACATTATATCCCGCATGGCTTAAAAGTATTGTAACATCATTAGTTGTGTTTAAAGGAATTTCTGTCATAAAGTTTTTTAATGATTGTATTTCATCTTCAAATATTAAATTTTGAGTGTATTGAGGATTGTATCCTGCATTCTTTACTGTTACACCTACTACAGCAATTTTTATGCCGTTTATATTAGTTATCATATAAGGTTTAGCATAATAGCTATTGTCTGATTTATTTTTTATATTTACTGAAATAGTAGGAAATTTTCTGTCTTTTATTATTTGATTAAAATTATCAAGCCCATAATCTACAAAATGGTTTCCAACTGTTGCAGCACCTACCCCAAGTTTATTCATAATTCTAACTTCATCTTGTCCTTTGAAAACCGTGGAATAAATGCTTCCCGTAATGGTATCTCCTGCATGAAGAACTAAAACATTATTATTGGTTGCTTTTACCTGTTTAATATAAGCAGCTCTTCTTGCAGCTCCATACATACCGTTTTCTTCTTCATCTTTTCCATGAGTATCATTCATATGAATTATTATAAGGCTTCCTCTTTCTTTAGGATGTAAAATATTGTTTTTTTGACATGACAATATTGTTATTAATATAAAAATTAAAATAAAATAAATTTTTTTCATAATAGTTATTCTCCATATTGTTTCAATACTATATTATATTGCATAATTGTCAATTATTTGAAAATAGAAATGAATTATGAAAAATAAAAAACACGGCTCTATAAATAAAGCCGTGCTTATATTTTTATATATTAAACAAGGAGTCAATTATTATTTTTATAATTATTTAGATTTGCTTAGATATTTATTTTCTGTGTCATCTGCAAGCTTATATATTTTTTCTTCGTCTATAGTAATAATTTTTCCTTTTTCCACAACGACTTTTCCATTAACAACAGTATAATCAACGGTATTCTTCCAGCCTATAGTACCGAATAAAGATTTAGGATCAAAATTAGCACCTACCATTTCTAATTTTCTCATATCTATCATAAATAAGTCGCCTGCTTTTCCTATTTCTAAACTTCCTATATCATCTCTGCCTAAAACTTTTGCACCTCCATTTGTTGCAATTTTTAATATATCATAGGCACTAGGAGCTTTATCGCTTAAATTGAGTCTATGAAGCAAATAACATACTCTCATTTCCTCAAGTAAACTAGAACCGTCATTGCTTGCACTTCCATCAACTGCCAAACCTACAGGCACTCCTAATTCAAGCATTTCAGGTATTCTGCAAACTCCGGAACTTAATTTCATGTTTGATATAGGACAATGAGCTACGCCTGTTTTTGTATCAGCCAAATATTTTAACTCTTTTTCATTAAAATGTATTCCATGAGCATACCATACATCTTCACCAACCCAGCCAAGAGATTCCATATATTCCAAAGGACGCATATTGAATTTTTCTCTTACAAAAACTTCTTCATCTTTAGTTTCGCATAAATGAGTATGAAGCCTTACTTTCAAATCTCTAGCCAAAACAGCAGACTGCTTTAATAATTCTCCTGTAACATTGAAAGGAGCACAAGGAGCTAATGCAACCATATTCATAGAATATTTTGAGCTGTCATGATATTTTTCAACTACTCTCTGGCAGTCTTTTAGAATATCATCTATTGACTGAACCACAGAATCTGGAGGAAGTCCTCCGTCTTTTTTACTCAAATCCATACTTCCTCTTGAAGCATACATTCTTATTCCCAAATCTTTAGCAGCAGCAAATTGAGAATCTAATATCCCTTCTGCATTGTTATTAGGAAATAAATAATGATGATCAAAACATGTGGTGCAGCCTGTTTTTAGTAATTCGCCCATTGCTGTCATAGAACTATAATACACAACATCGTTATTAAGATTTTTCCATATTTCGTATAGATTAGTAAGCCATTCAAATAATTCCATATTCTGAACCTGCGGAAGATTTCTAGTAAATATTTGAAATAAATGATGATGGGTATTTATAAGTCCAGGATATACAAAACAGCCTTCAGCGTCAATTACTTTATCAGCATTTTTTTCTTCTTTCGTTTCTTTACCGATATAAGTTATAACTCCATTTTCTATAAATAAATTACTGGAGCTATGAACCGTATCATTATTATCACATGTAACTATAGAAGAAGCATTTTTGATAAATAGACTAGACATATATTGATACCTCCGTTAATTAAAATAAGGCACAAAAACTTATAGTCAATTATTGAGGTAATTGGTAGAAACGTTCAGCCATATTATGAACTTATATAAGCTGTATAGTTATTGCCTAGCTGCATTATAAAATATTTTATTTTTATGTCAATTCATAATTAATTTTTATTTAAATAATGAAAATAATATAGGTATTATAAAACATACTGCAAAAGCCCATATACCATAGATATATATAAAAAATACTGATTTAGTATCTCCAATAGTGATTTCTTTTATATTTGGAATATTATCAGATTTTTTGAATATTATTAGTATAGACTTTATATTAAAAAATGTTATAAAAATTAAATTGCCAAGCATTATTAAATTTGTTCCTATTAAAACTATTTTATTTGGGCTTATACCGTATTCTATTAATCTGTACAAAGAAGAAGTTAATACTAATATATCAAAAATAATAGCTATTACAGGAAGAACAATATATAAAGCTTTAGTAAATATACTAGATTTATAATCTATTCTTATGAAGAACATATTTAATACAATTATAGCAAGCATAATATTATAAAGTATAAAACTTACTCTGTTATCATAAGGACTTATATCAGGCATTAATAGAATAATCAAAAGTATAAATATAAATAGTAGACTAAAAGGCATTAATATTCTTGATAAATATATAGAAATATTAGTTTTCATCTTCCTATAAACTGTATATACCAAAAAAGGAAATATTGAACTTAAGAATGATATTGATAATAATATTAATTTAAATATAATTTTTTCATCTAAGCTGCTGATAATATCTTTTATTAAAAATATAACTATAGCTGCAAATATTCCAAATACTGTTGATACTATGCCTGCTATTAAACCTGCAAATATTAATATATCTGCAGAAAATGTAAAGAACTCTGAAATAGTTTTAGAATTTAATACTTGAAATCCATTATATGATAAAGCTAATATTATAAAAAATATGATTACAGAAAACACATATTTAATATAATAAAACTGTGAATATAGCTCAATATTATCAATAGAAGCAATTGCAGTAAAAAAACTACTACTTAAATTTATAATCATCACAAATAAGAAAGATAAAAATATTATAATGATATTTCTTAAATTAAACTTTGAATTAATATTTAATATCAAACTAAAACAGAAAAAATAAAATATGTAAAAATAAAATATGTCTATAAAAAAAATATTAGAATTACTAGTTGAATAAGTACCATCAATTAATTTAGCAATATTTACAATCTTTAAATAAGAATATATAGTCATTGCTAATGATGCAATAAAACCTATAGCAATAATAATCAAATTTGATATTAAATTATTTTCTAATATTTTGCCTATTTTATTGTTTATATCATTTATTACATTTGTTTTTTCAGTTATAATATTATTTTGAATATTGTTTTCTTCCATAATTTAACCCCAAGTTAGTATACCATATAGTAGTAAACAAAAATCAAGAAAGATTATATAATAATAAGTATAAAAGTCAATTATGAAAGCAGATTAATCCCACCAGAAATACCATACATTTGATTTTAATAATGTACCAGCTAATTTACCATGATCATAATCTTCACCAGATTGATCAACTCTGTCAAAGCAGAAATAATAATGTTCTATAGCAAGTTCTCTGGCTTCTTCTTGTGTTTGAGGCTGTTTTTCTACCCAAAGCTCCCAAGTATCATAACCTACTACAGCAGGATAGGCATTATATTTTTCATACCAATACTTGAAAATGGCAGCCTGTGTTTCAGGATTAGGACAATCATTGAAGCCGCCCATAGGAATATAGCATGCCAATTCATAAGGATTAGTAGTAGGAATTTTTGCTAATATTAAATCAACTGTCTTTTCAGTTTCATAATCATAATAAGAACCGAAACTATCAATTACTTCAAAACCTTCTACTATAGGGGCATTGAATGATTTTTTTATTTCTTCAATATATTCTTTATCATCATAAATATCTTCAATATTCTGATGCAAATAATCTTTATAGTTTACTTCTTTGGATTTTTCTATATATTCATTTATTAATTTTTTTGAATCTTGAATATCACAGTCATTGTCTTCCAAAAACATTTCAATAGCTTCAGTGAGTATATCTGAAGGTATTATTATTAAAGGAGTATATCCTTCTTTTTTTCCTTTTTCTAAATGTTCCTTGTAGCATTCCATTATTTTAGTATCATCTTCAAGTCCGCCTTCAAGTATTTCATAATCACATTTTAGAAAATCTGTTATAAATTTTATATTCTCATTCATATATATACTCCTTAACGATTAAGATGTGTTTAATAATAAATAAATTAATCTACACTGTATTCAGCTTCACTGTCTCCGCTTATAACAAATCTATAAGGATTAGTAGGAAGTATTTTAACTAAATAATTATACAATAAAGTAGAGCTTTGAAGTACATTATTATTAGTATTATAATAAAAATATTTAGGATAGTCTAATACATATTTATAATAAGGGTTATTTTTTGAACTCACCAATTCTCCTATTTTGTTATTAACTTTCCATAGAAAATAAACTGATTTATCTGTGAAATAGTTTGTCTGAGGATCATTAAGTATATAAGAGAAGAAGTCTGATGATTTTAAATAGTCATAATTCTTATATGAATTCATAGCCGCTTTATAATTTTCAAATACATCTTCCATGTTCTGAATATTATTTGTCATATATCTTAAATAACTCCATCCAACTATAGGTCCGTAATAAGTATCATATTTTACTAATGCCCAATCTTCTCTTGCTCTCTCTTTAGGATTGTATACATTTGTTTTATTAAGCACTGTTACAAAATCATAATTATATAATGTATAAAGTTGTTTTTCAGCACCCGGAGTAATTGCAGGTATTCTATCTCTTATTATTATTCCATTTCCTATAACATAATATTCTTCTTCAAATGCTGCACTTATAGCATCAATTCTTTTTTGTACAGTTTCCATAGTATCTTTATAATTTTTATTTTCAGCAGCAGTTAAAGTAAAAGGAAGATTATTAGGAAAATATGATTGATTATGTAATATGCTGTCTTGCAATACGCTTGTTCTGTATCTGTCTGAGAATCTTTTTAAATAATTAATATTTGTAATAAATTTCGCTTTGTCATTTTCATTTTGTATATTGCTGAATCTATGTCTTATGCTGAAATAGTATGCAAAATCTTTTAAAGGAAAAGCACTTTCTTCATCTTGAAGTATTCTGTCAAATACATATCCATTAAAAGAGTATTGTCCGTCTTTAACTATGATGCCCATTTGACTGTATATATTTTTTAATGAGGCTTGCAAATTTGTAACTGCATCATCATTATTTTCTTCGCCTTCAACTATACCTTCTGATAATAATTGAGTATAAAATTCTTCTATATATGCAGGATCATTTTCAACCATATATATTAATGCTTGACCCAAAAGATATGATGCTTCACTTTCATAATAGCTTGAAGGGTAGGTGAATAAAAATCTTGCTAAAGTTTCAAACCCTTCTTTATAGCTTGATGATAATATTTGATTTCTTCCTGTTATAAATGTTGTAAGTTCATTATATGGGGACTGAACATTTTCTTCTTCTGTTTTTGGCAGAGTTTTTAAAAAATCTCCTAAAGGTCCGTAATCTTCAGTACTTTCTATATCTTTTAATTTTCTATATTCATTTATTGAGTCTGCCGCTTTGCATGAACTAAGCAATACCGTAGATATTAATACAATTATACTTAATAATTTTTTATTCATATTAAAATTTACCTTCATTCATTAATTAATTTTATATGTCTTTTTCAAAAAACTTCTTAAAATTGATCTTGAAAAATTATTATCGCATTTATCAAGCATTTTATTTACCAAATCTTCGCATTCTTCTATGCTTATGTTTCTAATAATATTTTTTACTTTAGCTATAGATGTTACAGACATAGAAAGTTCTCTTATTCCAAGTCCTAATAATACAGGAGTATATTCAGGAACACCTCCCATTTCTCCGCATAATGTTACAGGTTTATTATTTTCATTAGCTATTTTTATAACTCTTTTTAAGGTTCTCAAAACGGATATGTCTATAGGGTTATATAAATACATCAGCTTTTCATTTGTTCTGTCGCATGCCATCATATATTGAACTAAATCATTAGAGCCTATAGATAGAAAATCAGCTTCTTTTACTATCAAATCTATAATTGCTGCAGCTGAAGGAGTTTCTATCAAAGCACCTATTTTTATTTCTTCATTGAAATTTTTATTTTCCTGCTTTAATTCTTCCTTAATATCTTTTATAAAATTTTTAGTTTCTATAAATTCTTCTAAAGTGCTTATCATTGGAATCATTATTTCTATATTTCCATAATGAGATGCTCTAAGCAATGCTTTTATCTGATCTTTAAATAATTGTTTATTAGATAAGCAGAATCTTATAGCACGCCAGCCTAAAAAAGGATTATCTTCTTTGAATTCTAATCCCAGAGCAGGCGATATTTTATCTCCGCCTATATCTAAAGTTCTTATTATTACTTTTCCTTTTATTTTAGAAGCTATAGTTTTATATACTTGGAATTGAGTTTCTTCTGTAGGAAGTTCAGTAGCTATTCCTTCATCTGAAAATATATATAAAAATTCTGTTCTGTATAAACCTATAGAATTTATACCGTATTTCAATAGACTTTCTGTCTCTTCAGGTATATCTATATTGGCATGTACTTTTATTTCTATATTATCTTTTGTTAATGCTTTCTCTTTAGCATCTGATATTGATTTTTCTTTTAATTTTTTTATATTTTCTGCCAATGCAGTATAGTTATCTACATCTCTTTTATTTGGATTCATTATAACTATATTGCTTTTGCAGTCTATTATTATTTTTCTTCCATTTTTTATTTTGCTTGATATATCTGCTATATTGAATATAGTTGTAATACCGAAAGATTTGGCTAGTATTGCAGCATGCGAAGTATATCCGCCGCTTTCTATTATAAATCCTCCGACGCCTATAGCATTAAATTTTAATACATCACTAGGGGTAAGAGTTTTTGCTATTACAATACTATCTTTAGGAACTTGAGAGTAGTCTCCTGAATCAGGCTGTATCAAATTTCTTATGAGTCTTGATTTTATATCAACAATATCGCTGCTTCTTTCTGAAAGCATTTTATTATTTATAGATGATAATTTATCAAGATATCCTGATATTATAGTATCATATACATGTTCTATATTAAGTAATTTTTCTTTAACTTCTTCTTTTACCTGTTTAGTTATTACTCTGTCTTGAAGCATTAATATATGAGTATGCAGAATATTTTTTATATTATTATCTACATGAGTTTGCAGTAATTCTATTTCATTTATAGATTTTTTTACAGCTTCATCAAATCTTTTATATTCTTCTTCTATATCAGATTCTTCTATTTTATAGATAGGAGTATTAAGAGATGGAGTATAAAAAAAAGAATTTCCTATAGCTACATCATCTCCAACTCCGTTACCATTTAATATCGTTCTTTTATCAGGCATGTATTCTCCGATATTATGTTAATTAATAATAAAGATTATATTATAAATGCAAAATATTTTCAATAGTAAATTAATTGTAAACAATATTATTTTTATATGAAAAATCTATATTGTTCATAGCTATAAATTTTATATAAAAATAGCTAACAACTTTAAAGTTATCAGCTTTTTTATTATTGCTATGCTTGCCAACTTGTAAAGGTGCCTACTTGGTTTGCCTAAAGGCTTAACTTAATAAATTAAGTTAATGGTTTTGGCTTTTTATTATTGCTAGCGATAAACTCGCTAAAAATCAGGTGATAACTTCCTTATGCCAGTTATCACCTGTTTTATTGTTGCTAATAAAAATTGTTCGCTTTTATTGGTCTGCCAAGTAAACTTAGCAGACGCTCACAATTTTTATAGTTATCACTTCATATTCCCTAACATTTTTATTATTGCTATGCTTGTCGACGAAGTCCACCTTGCGTCAAGGTGTAGCCTACAATAACCTACTTGGTGGCTGCGACTCGCTTTTTATATTTTATTTATTTCATATTCTCTAACATTTCTACTACTATTTTCATTGAGTTTTGGGCAGATTTTACAACAAATTTAGGAAAATCTACTACAGCATCACTGTCTGCTTTATCAGATAATGATCTTATAACTACAAAAGGTACTTTATACATTAAAGCAGCATGTGCAACAGCAGCACCTTCCATCTCTATAGCACCAGCCTTGAATTTATTGTGTATTTGCTTAACTTTATTATTATTTCCTATAAACTGATCGCCTGTAGCTATTGTATCAACATATATGTTATTTTCTTTTATCACTTTTTGTGCAGATTCTTTTGCTAATTCTATCAAAGAAGCATCTGCAGGATAATAATTTTTATCATAGCCTTTAACTAGTACAGTGAGTTCATCTCCGTCCAAATCACTTGTATCAAAGTCATGTTCTATTAAATCTTTTGATATAACTATATCAGATATATTATAATCAGGATTTCCAGAACCTGCAACTCCTGTAAATATTATTTTTTCAACATTAAATCTTTCTATAGCTATAGTTGTAGCAATGGCAGCATTAACTTTACCGATTCCTGATTTTAATAATACTATATTTTTACCGCATAATGTGCCTTTATAGTAAGTAATATTAGCTATTTCAATTTCTTCTATATTTTCAATCATACCTTTAAAATTTGTAATTTCTGAATCCATAGCTCCTATTATAGCAATTCTTTTTATATCAGACATAAAATAATCCTCCAAAATAATAATTATGATTTATATAATTATACATTAAAAAAATGTTTTTATAAACTTTTTTGTTATAATTTTAATATAGAATAATTAATATATTTACCTATAGTAAAAATTATTTTAAAAGTCAAAAGTTAAAGGATCAGGTCCCACTCTGAATCCATTTTCTAATGAATTTATTTTTTCTATATCATTTTTATCTAATTTAAAGTCAAATACTTTTATATTTTCTTCTATTCTTTCTTTAGTTACGGATTTAGGTATAACAGATATATTATTTTCTATATTCCACCTTAATATTATTTGTGCCGGAGTTTTATTATATTTATTTGCTATATCAATTATAGTTTTATCATTAAATAGTTTTCCTCTTGCTAATGGCGACCATGCTTCTGCTATTATATTATGATTTTTACAAAATTCTATTAATTCATTTCTCTGTAAATTAGGATGTCTTTCTATTTGATTTATCACAGGTGCTATATTACAATGTGCAAATATATCTTTTAAATGATTTATTTCAAAGTTGCTTAATCCTATAGACTTAGCTTTTTTACTCTGACATATATTTTCTAATGCTCTGTATGTATCTAAATATCTATCTTTTTTCTGACCAGGCCAATGAATAAGAACTAAATCTACATAATCCATATTAAGTTTTTCCAAACTTTCTTCAAATGATTTTCTTGTAGAGTTATAACCCTGTTTCGTATTCCATATTTTAGTGGTTATAAATATTTCTTCTCTTTTTATTCCTATTTTTCTTATAGCTTCTCCAAGTTCTTTTTCATTGTTATAAAATTGAGCTGTATCAAATTTTCTGTATCCTGCTTCTATGGCCCATTTAAGAGCATTTTCTAATTCTTTTTTATCTGTTATTTTATATAGTCCAAGACCTAATATAGGCATTTCTATACCGTTATTAAATTTTACATTAATCATAAATTATTCCTTTATTGTAGTATTAATTTTATTATATGGTATAATAGATAATATTACAGCTATATTTTTATTATCTTAAAAAATGTTTTATGCTTTTTATGATTTTCCGATAATATAATTAACATAATAATACAAATGGGGGGATTCAATTGTCAAGTAATAACGGATATGAAAAATATAAGAAAGTCGATGTGAGTACTGCTTCACAAAACAGACTTATAGTTATGCTTTATGACGGGGCTATTAAGTTTTTGGAAACTGCCTGTGCCGCTATGGATAAAAAACATGGTACTGAAGAAGCACATAATAATATAGTAAAAGCACAGGAAATCATATATGAGCTTTTATCTTCTCTTAATTATGATGCAGGAGATATAGCACATAGACTTGCTTCTATATATACATATATGAATCAAAAACTCACAGAAGGTAATATATCTAAAACTAAGCCGCCTTTGTTAGAAGTTATAAGATATCTTAAAGAGCTTAAAACAGCTTGGGAAGGTGTTGAAGAGCAAATGGCTAAGGCTAATAGTGAGAGCAAAGCATCATCTAATAATAACAAAGATAATTCTTCATCAAATAGTGATAGTAAATTAAATATAACAGGTTGAGTAAGCAATGAAAAAAATATATAAATCAACAATATTATTTATTATTTTTAGCATATTTCTTTTATCATGCGGAGAGAAAGATACTGAAACTATAGAACAGTATGAAGCTAGAATGAATAGGTTAGAAATTTTAAAATATTATAATATACAAGATGTTATGGCTCCTAGAATAGTAAATGACGGAGTATTATTTACTTTTGCTGAGAACTATGATTCTGTAGAAGTGTCCGGCGATTTCAATAATTGGGAGGACAGTATACCTCTTATAAAAAGTTCTTATGGAGTTTATTATTATCTTTGGCAGCATCCGCTTAAAGCTGGAAAATATACATATAGATACAGAGTGAATGGTGTTTGGATTAATGATCCTGTAAATGCTAATATTGAATATGATAATAATAATCAGGTTGTAAGCTATTTTGTTTTAACTAATGATATAGGATTCTATGAAAAAAATCCTATTTATAATTCTGACGGTACAGTTACATTCTTTTACAGCAATGATACAGCTAAAGAGGTTATGTTCACTTCCGATAAATTGGGTTTCGATAGTTTAAGATATCCTATGACTTATTCTAATAATTTATGGGTTATAACTTTGAGAGCTGAAGCCGGCAACTACTATTATAATTTTGTTGTAGATAGAATATGGGAAGTTGATCCTCTTAATATGAATGTTTATAAAGGAAGCGATGGAAGACTTCATTCATATACATTGATAAATTATAATCAAACTAATAAAAGAATGGTATATTAATAATATAATAGACTTATTTCAAAACTACTTGATAAAATTAGCGAATAATTTTCAATATTATTTTAGCAAAAAACAATGTTTTACATGTTATGTAATAATTAATTTTAATGTGTAAAATTGCAGTTCTTTTGGTTCTTTTATACCAATAAAAGAACTGGGGTTTGGGGCAAAGCCCCAATTATAAATTTAAAACACTAAAAATTTAATTGCTATAAATATTTTTTAATTTAGTTTTGAAACAAGTCTATTTATTTTGATTATCATCATCATTGTTGTTATTATTTATTGTAGGATTTTCAGCATTCAAATCATGAAGTCTTTCTCTAATTTCTGAAGTTGTTTGTAAAGGATCTTTTTCTTTCATTTTAGGCTGTTTGAATACTGATAATGTTTGATTAAAAATATTTTTGAAGCTATCATCTACAGTATTATTTTTAGAGTTAATATACATCATTTTTATTTGATCTTTAGTTTCTTTATCTTCAATCTTTGATAATAAATTAATATTATGATCCGAAATAGAAACCAAATACATATCTTCAACAATCTCTATTATAGATATATATCTGTTTGTAGCTACCGGAGTAGTGGCAAGAACTTTGATAATATCGCTTGATCCTGAAACTTTTTTTGACTTATTTTTTAAATATATAAATACAAGATATATGCCAACCAAAGTAACTATAAAACCAATTATAGCTCTTATAAACATCCAGCCATTACTTACTTCTGCTCTGTCCTGAATATTTCTTATATCTTGTAATATAGCAGGTTCATTTGCATTATTAGTATTATCTATAGGGGCATTAAAAAAATTAGTTTCTGGTGCATTATTCGTATTTTCTTCTGTTACTGCAGCTGCATTGTTAGTATTATTTAGATTAGTATCATTTGTATTTTCTTGAGTAAGTGCTATGCTGAAAATAATTAAGAATATGACAGAAATTTTTTTAATCATATATAAACCGATGCGGAGAGAGCGGGATTCGAACCCGCGGTAGGGGTTGCCTACGACAGTTTAGCAAACTGCTCCCTTCGGCCTCTCGGGCATCTCTCCATAACTATATATTTTTCTCAATAGTTGTATTATGATAACATAAATAAGATTTTTAGTCAAGTTTATATTTGATTAAAGTGTGTTTTTTATTAAATAATATAATGTATGTAATTTTGACAAATGGTATATTTTTTATTATAATATAAAATCAAGGGGCGGCATTATGATTAAAGAATTATCTGCATATTTAGAAAGTATAAAAGATATTACCACTGAAGATAAAGAGCATACTTACAGGGGTGCTTTAGAAATTTTATTAAATAATGTAAAAAATAATCTTAATTTTAGTAAAGTAAATATAAAGCATGAACCTAATAATGATAAAGAGGGCAGAGGAGCACCTGATTTTTTAATCACTATTGATTCTCTTGTTTTGGGGTATATAGAAAATAAAAGAGTGAATGCTAATCTTGATGAAATTATTAAAAGTGATCAGATAAAAAAATATTTACTTTTAAGTGATAATATTATACTTACAGATTATTTGAGATTTATATTAATTGATGAAAATTGTAATATTATTGATGAAGTGATAATATGCGAATTAAGCGAGATTAAAAATTATAAAAAAATTAAACTAGATGATGCAGGCACAAAACTTTTAGATATATTTAAAATATTTTTCTCAAGAGAGCCTAAACCTATAAATACAGCTTTAGAGTTTGCTGATGCTTTGGCTATGCGTACGAGAATATTGAGAGATGATTTATATGAACTTAAAAACAATAATCATATAGAGCGTTTATATAATATATTTAAAACCACAATTTATTCGCAGATAGATTTTGCAGACTTCTGCGATAACTTTGCTCAAACTCTTACTTATAGTTTATTTTTAGCAAGACTTAATACAAATGAAAAAATAGATTTATATAATGTAACTAAGTTTATACCGAAATCTTTTCCATTAATAAGAGCAATGAGTAAATTTCTTCAAGATTTGGAAGAATTAAATACTAATGATTTAAAAACTATAGAATGGCTTTTGAATGAAATAATAAATATTACCAATCATATAAATATTGTTTCTATTGTAGAAGAATTAAATAAATATGATAATACAGCAGTGCAGAAAGACCCTTATATGCATTTTTATGAAACTTTTTTGTATAAGTATAATCCAGAGCTTAGAGAATTAAGAGGCGTTTATTATACCCCTCAAAGTGTGGTTAATTTTATTATTGATTCTATAGATATAGTTTTAAAAGAATATTTTAATAAAGACAAAGGCTTAGGCGATGCATTAGAAAAAGACACCAACATAAGACTTTTAGACTTTGCCGCAGGTACAGGCACATTTTTGCTTGATTCTTTTAGAAAGGCTTTATCTTATTATCAAAAAAACTCTGTTAAATATACCCCTAAAGAATTAATTAATAAATTTTACGGCTTTGAGTTTATGATAGCTCCATATACAATAGCACATCTTAAAATATCTCAGACACTAAAAGAAGAATTTGATTATAGTTTACAAGATGATGAAAGATTAAATATATTTTTAACCAACACTTTAGAAAATATACATTTAGATGAAGGCAAAGAAAAAAATAATATATTTGAAGAACTTAATGAAGAGATGAATCTCGCCCAAAAAACAAAAGAAAAAGATATTCTCGTAATAACAGGCAACCCTCCATATAGCGGAGCAAGCGCCAACAAAGGCATATTTGAAAAAGAAGTAAGAACAGAGTATAAAGATCGTTTAGAAGCCGCTCCTTTAACCATAATAAGAAACGGTAAAATAGAAAAAGAAAAAAATCCAAAAATGCTCCTTGATGATTATGTGAAGTTTATAAGATTTGCACAGCAGAAAATAGATAATCAAAAGGCAGGCGGAATATTTGGTTTTATTTCTAATCATTCGTTTTTGGATAACCCAACATTTAGGGGTATGCGTTACAGCTTATTAAAAAGTTTTGATGAAATATATATTGTAAATTTGCATGGCAACACGAGAAAAAAAGAAGTTTCTCCAGACGGCAGCAAAGATGAAAATGTATTTGACATAATGCAGGGCGTGAGTATAAATATATTTGTAAAGCATAGTCAAAAAGTAAAAGATAAAGAGTTGGAAGATACAAAACTAAGCCCATTTTATTATAAAAATAGTAATGATTATGCTAATGTATATTATTATGATTTGTATGGTAAAAGAGAATATAAATATAAATTTCTTTTTGATAATAACATCAAAAGTATAGAATGGAAAGAATTAAATTATAAAGAACCTTTCTTTTTATTCACACCTCAAAATGAAAATTTACTTGAAGAATATGACAAATTTTATAGTATAAAAGATATGTTTAGAATTTCAAATGTAGGAATAGTTACAGCAAGAGATAATTTTTGTTTATCTAAAAATGACAGCATAAATTCATTAAATGAATTAAAAAATAATATAAAAAGATTTATGGAATTAGATATTGAATATGCTAGAAAAGAATTTGAGTTACGAGAAGATACCAGAGATTGGCAGATTAGATATGCCAAAAAAGAATTGGAAGAAACGAATAATAATGATAATAATTATAAAATAGTTAATTATCGTCCTTTTGACAAAAGATGGACTTATTATACAGGTAAATCAAAAGGTTTTCATAGCATGCCTAGAGGTGATATAATGGAACATTTTTTGAAAAAGGATAATATTGGATTAGTTTCAATACGTCAAATTATAAGTCAAGAATTTAAACATAGCTTTATAACTAGTAATATAATTGATATGTGTTATATTTCAAATAAAACTAAAGAAGGGAATTATATTTTTCCCCTATATTTATATAATACTCCTAGTGCTAAAAAAGCTATTCAGGCTGAAAATTATAATGTTGGTGATTTATTTAAACAATATGAAAAAGACCCCTTTGAAGATACAGACAAAATAGAAAATTTTACTGTTAATTTTAGAAATTTCATTGATAAAAAATATAGCTCCCATTTCTCGCCTGAAGATGTATTAGGATATATTTATGCTGTGCTGTTTCATAAAACTTACAGAACTAAATATATAGGCTTTCTAAAAATTGATTTCCCTAAAATTCCTTTTACTGATTCCAAAGATATATTTATAAAATTAAGTGAGTTAGGTACTCAATTATACAATCTTCATCTAATGAAAGATAATAATTTAAATAATGATGTGGGTGAGGGATTATATAAAGATGATAAGAATAACAAAATAGAAAAGCCTATTTATAATGAAAAAGAAAAAAGATTATTTATTAATAAAAGTCTATATTTTGATAATGTATCAAAAGAAGTTTGGCTCTATAAAATCGGAGGATATCAGGTATTAGATAAATATTTAAAATCTCATAAGGGTGAAGATATTGATTACTCTTATTTTCAGAAGATTATACAGATTTTAGATAAATCATTGAATTTAGAAAATGAAATTTCAGGTATTAATTTTTTGTAAATAAAAAAGGCTTTACTTAAAAAATTAAGCAAAGCCTTATTTATTTAATGCATTGAAACTTTATAGTTTAAGCATGAGTTACCCATTCATGGTCATAATCATATTCTTTGTAATTTCCTTTGAATACAACGCCTTTTACTACTAACTTTTCATCTAATATAACTAAATCAGCAATATATCCTTCTTTGATTCTGCCGTATTTATCATCTATGCCCATAACCTGAGCAGGGTAGAGAGAAGCCATTTTTAAAGCCTCTTCTACTGCAGCACCAACTTCATTAACTACATTTCTTACAGACTGACTCATAGTTATTGATGAACCGCCTAAAGTTCCATTATCATCTATAAGTCTGTTGCCGTCTCTATGTATTTTTTTACCGGCCCAAATATATTCTTTTATTTCAGGAGCAGCAGCAGGAGCTATAGCATCAGTTACTATGCATATATGACCTGTTTTTAATTTGTATGCAAGTTCTACTGAAGCAAAATCACAATGTACACCGTCACATATTAAACCTGCATACATATCTTTTGTTTCAAGTACAGCACCAACAGCACCCGGCTCTCTTGAACCCCAAGGACGCATAGCATTGAATAAGTGAGTTGCAAAAGTTATGCCGTAAGGTATTTTCTCTTTTATTTCTGCATAAGTGCCGTTAGTATGTCCTACTGATACAACCTTTCCTCCCATAGCGAATTCTTCTATTACTTCACCGTCAACCATTTCGGGTGCTACTGTTACCATTACACATTTTGAGGCATTGATTTTATCTATCATTTCCATATTAGGTTCTCTTATAAATTTATCATTATGAATACCTCTTTTTTCATGTGATATATAAGGTCCTTCAAAATGTATGCCTAATACGCCTATTACTGATAAATCTTCTATACTGTTAAACAAGTCTATAATTTTTAACATATAATCATCGCCGTTTGTAATTACAGTAGGTAAATATGAAGTACATCCATATCTTTGACAAACTTCATTCATATTTTTTAATGTCGCTACAGAAGGATCGGCATTTATGTCGTATCCTCCTATACCGTTAACCTGCAAGTCTATATATCCCGGAGCTACTATCTTTCCTCCTAAATCTATTCTTGTAATAACAGCATCAACATCAATTTCTTTTTCTACGCTTTTTATGACATTATTTTCTATAACAATACAATGTCCGTCTATAAATTTTTCACCGTCAAATATTTTAATGTTTGTAAGAGCATAATAAGATTTATAAAGCCCTTTAATAAGTTCTTTAGGATGCAGACTTTTGCTTTCCAAACTTTTGGCATATTTATAAGTTCTTACTTTTAAATCGCTGCTTGATTCTTCATCTGCAACAATGATAAGTTTTTTATGTTCCTGTAATACTGAAGTAGGGTAGAATTGACTTATAGCTCCTTCAACACAATGGGCTAAAGCATCTGAAACTTCATATCCGTTTGCCATAACAAGTACATATTTTGCATTAAAGGCTTCCTCAAAACCTAATGTAAAACCTTCTCTCGGAAACATTTCTATAGGCATATTGAATTTTTTGGATTCATAGCTTCTTATTATTTCGCTTATCTTCTTATCTCTTACGCTTCCTTCCAATGATGAGCTTGGAGTATTAAGTAAGAAACTTCCGTCTTCAGCTAAATTATCTATTAATAAAGTGATATTGCCCAATTCTTTTATTAAATTAGCCATTCTCCTAGCTTCTTCTTTTCTATTTGCTACATTACTGTCAAATAAATGTACATTTTCTTTAGGTATATCTATAAACTTTAAAAAATTATCTTCTAAATACTTCTGTGATATATTTGAGTCTATATATTCACCAGATGAAACTATATGAATATTTTTGAAAGATACTATATTATCATTGTAGAAAGATAATAATTTTTGATAATATGATTTATTGACATATCTTAAAGGAAAAGATAACACAAAGGGCTTGTCTTGATCTGAATAGTCTAATATACATTTAACAGTATAATAGGCAGCCCATTCATAAACGCTTTCATTTGTAATAATGATTCTCATGTATATTCTCCTTTTATTTTATATTTTTTTCTATTTTCATAAATACGGTTTGACTTGATAATCTCAAAGATGATTCATAATCTGCTATTACAGTAACATCGCTATGTTTTTGTAATTTGCTTAAAGGTGAGGAATTACTTATTCCATGTTCCAAGCAGTCTCTTAAAGAGCATGAATTATCTATTCCTGATGATGTTAATAACACAGTATCAACCATATCTACAAATCCCATACCCATACTAAATACAGTAGTAGGTACTTTACTTTCATCTTCAAATTTATTTTTAATTTCATTCACAGAATGTTCGCTTAAAGTTTTTATTCTAAATAGTGAAGATAATGATGACATTCTTTCATTTCCTGCCGAAGTGGAATCAGCTGTAAGTGAATACCATATAACATCAAACCTTCCTATTTTGTTTATTATCTCAAGCTGCTTATCCATTTGAGATTCATCACCGCTTCCGTCAAATAAAAATACATTTTCTTCAGGTATATCTATTTTTGAAAGCAGATTTTCTTTTAAAAAGTATGCTTTACTGTTTTTATCTGTCGGAGCTAAACCTATGTATTCCGACTGCTGAAATATAAATATATTTTTGAAATTAATTTTATAGTTTTTTACATTTTCTACTATTTCTTTATAGATATCTTTAGTATCATCTTGACTAGAAACAGAAATATAAAGCTTTTCTTTTTTTTCCTGTTTTTTCTCTAAAAAATTTAAAATATGTTTTGCTGTGAATACAGTATAATCTTGATATGAATCAGCTATATATATATTCATTAATAAGTCCTTTATAATTAATTAAAATTAATCGGAACTTATTATAACACTTTCCCTATTTTCTGTATATAGTATATTATTTATTTTATTTGTATTATCTGAAGTATTTACATAATCTTCTATATTTATATTATATTGTTTATTTCCTGCAATGAAGTTTAAATTTGTACTTGTGAAATTACCTATATTTATATTAGGATTTAAAATATTTCTTCTCATACCAATAGGAACATTATTTTTAGGCATTGTACTCACTATTATCCAAGGTTCAAATTTCTTTACATTTTCTCTAGTTGATACTTGTGCTGTGTATAATTTATTCTGTCCTATATTAGTTTGAATAACATTATATTCTAATTCATTTGATGAAAGTATTTGTATATATGTGTAAGAATAAGCACCGTCTATAATGAATTTATTAGATTCATTATCAAAAGTTATAGGAAGTTTTGAATTTACATTCCATTTATATTTATATCCGTAAACATGATATTCTCTTGTTATATCAGGCAATGCTTCAATATCTTCTTTTATTATCAAAATATTAGGTTTTAGATAATAAAATCTTCTGTCATAATTTTTAAGATTGACTTGGTATGTATATCTTTGATTTGCTTTAGCATGGGCATAGAACATCTTATAATAATTAGTGATGTTTTCTATATAAGAATAACTGCCCATATTTTCTTCTATTTTATTTCCATCTATTGATATACTGTTATGAAAATCAGCATCTTTGAAAACATTATAATTATTAGAATCAAAATTGTATCCTAATTCATCTATTATAGAATCTCCGTAATTATAATATACGAAGCTCATTCTGTCATTATGATTAAGTCCGAAAGAATCATCTGCATTTCTTCCTTTAGCATATACAGCCAAATAAGGAGCATTTAGAGCTTTTATATTTTCATTATAAATAGCTGTCTGTATTTTTTTCAAAAGTAAAGTTTCAAATTGAAAATCAACATTAGAATTAACATTGTCTTTAAGATAGTAATTATTCCACATCAATGCATAAGGAAGATATCTTATATCGGCAGATTCGCTTTGTGCAAATACAGCATAATTTTTATATAATGGATTAGCATACATTTTACTTAAAAGTTCCATGACTGCATTTCTAGCACCAGTATCAAATCTTAATTTGCTTCTATTGTATATTCCTGTATATCCTATAGGCAATGTGTAGCCTGAAGGATAACCCACTATTGATAAATATTTTCCTATATTTCTAAATGATTCTAAAGTGAAAGCATCAAATATACCTACATTTTTTAATGATAATGCATAAGTTAATATAGGCATAATAGTATCAAATGCTTCGCTTATTGAAGATTTAAAACTTCCGTCACTTTCAAACATAGAAAATACCATGCTGTTTATATAATTCATAGAAAAATAATGCCAATTTCTAATTTGATCCTGATTGACATTTTCATTAAGCATATTAATTGCTATTAGCCCTAATGTTGTAACATATTTGATTGTATTTTTATTTCTGTATTCTGAAGGATTTTCTACTATATAATTATAAAGAGTTTCTCCGTATTTTATAAATTCCTGCTTCATTAAAACTATTTCTTCAGGAGAAAATTCATCATACATCAAATCAAATGGCATAAGCAAAGAATTAGCCAATATATTAACTGCATCTATAATATTATAATTTTCTATTTTTGATTCATCTAAATTTACTATATCTCTTATCATCTGCTTTATTTCGTATTTTAGTAAATTATTATTAGGTTCAAAAGCAGCCTTTAAAGACATAACCATTGTATGTGAAGGAAGATTTTCAAAATATAATTTATTAGTATCATCGGTTGATGAATATGCTATATTATTAACAGACCATTTACCCATATTTTCTGAAGTATATGATTTGAATGCATTTATATTTCTTAAAAGTACAGAAGGCTGAAGTCTTGTTGCCCTATATAATAAATTGTATAAAACTTCAAATGTTTGCTTATCTATAAATACAAAAGGTCTTGGTATATTAAAAGTTTTATTTGTTATAGGTATAATTTTTGTACTGCTGTCATCTATAAAGAAATGGTAAATTTTTCTTAAATTTGTATCTCCGTTTTCATCGAATGCTATATACCATTTTCCGTTTTCTAATGTATTAGTTATAGAAAAGAAACTATTATTTCTCAATGTATATTCATAACGTGTTGTAAATGAAAGCTCTTTAGATATTGATATTCTAGTGAGAGTTGTTCTTTTATTTATCATAACGAAAGGAGGATTGCTTTTTGCTACATGTCCGCTTTCTGGAAGTATTAATGCTATATTTTCTCTTGTTTTTCTTTTGTCATCATATTGATTGATTGCAATTTTTACTTTATCTTTTGTATCAACATTTCCTACAGTTTCTATACTTACAGATAATCTATCCAATTTATCTTTTTCTAATGGGGGAGTGAAATTTGTAGCGTATAATGTAAGGTTTATATTTCTATTAACTAATGGATTTTCTATAGAAAGTTTTTTTATTATATCATTTTCTTCTACTTCTATATTTAATTGTATAGGTATATTATCAGAATCTATATTATAAGTTAATGATATTCCTTTTTCTATTTTTACACTTTTTCCATATTTCAAAGTTATAAATTTAGGGTATTGCTTATTATATTCAGGATATGTAATGGTATAAGAATTATCTTTTTTATCGTAAACGGCTTCTATCTCTCTGTCTACTACTTTTTTTTGAGAGCATGATAATATAGGTATTATCAATAATGCTAATATAATTCTTATAAGCTTTTTCATTATTCTTTTTATCCTGTATTTTATTCCATTCTCACTCTATGCAAGCCTCTTAAATAGTAAGTGATATCTTGTATGTTTTTATCTATCATCTGCTTATATTCATCAGGTATATTCTGATCTCTTATAAGTTTGAACATTTCAAGGCCTTCCTGTAAATTACCGAATAAACTTATTCTAGCAGCATTTCTTAATATTTTTTTATATTTAGAATAGTAAGTATTTTCAGGCATATTATCAAAACCATAAGTGATTACAAGTTTCTTTTCATAATCATCTATATCATCTAAAAGCTTCATTCTCATAGTAGGCGTTTCACTGGCTGGTCTTAATTGAGATTCAGGCTTAGCCAATTTAGCACTTTCTTTAGGAGCTTCAACTTTAACTGTGATATTAGGCTGCTGTCCTTGCTGAGGAGCTTGTCCTATTTGCTGAGTAGAGTCAGGAGAAGCTACTATAGATTGTCCGCCTTGAGGAGGAGTATATCCTTCATTAATTTCTACACGGCTATTTTCTATTTTATCAATAATAGTGAAAGGTCTTTTATTTAAATTTTCATCTTTTGTGCTTTCAGAATCTTCCAATCTGTTTTCAACAAGATTCTCTAATTCTTCAGATGCTTTGTTTAATCTTTCTTCACCTTCAGATAAAACGGATACAGATTCTGCTTCTTTTTCAGCTTCTTCTCTTTCTTTTTCTTTCTGCTCTCTGTAATCGTCCATAGCAGCACATAATAAAGTTGCTAATTTTGTAATGCCTTCTTCTGTTTTGGCATCCATATTTGATAATAAATTACCATCATTATCATCTTCATCATCACCGGCTATATAGCTTTTTCTCATTGCGGAAGCTATATCTTTAGCAGAACTTTTTATATCGCCTCTTATTTCTTTGAGTTTCTCTTCTTCTTTTTTTAGAAGTTCTCTTTTTTTATCTAATGCTTTTGATTCTTTTTCTATCTGCTTTAATATTCTTAAATTTTCTTTATATTGTTCTTTGTCTTCTTTTGAAAGTTTATTTGTGTTCTTCTTAGCACTTTTTAAATCTGCTACAGCTTCTTTTAATTTTGCTCTTAATTCTTTCTTTTCCTGCTCTGATTCTAATAATTGTTCTTTTAATGCTTTAATTTCTTTTAGAGCTTCTCTGTCTGTTTTGGCAGTTCTTGAAGACATTTCGCTTTTTGATTTTAAAGCTTCTCTTGCCTTCTGTTTTAATTCCTCATTTTTTAATTCTATTTTTCTTTTTTCTTCTTCCAATTTTTGATTGGTTTTTTCTAATTTCTCCAATCTTTTTTGAAGTTTATTTATTTCGGCATTACTGCTTTGTGATCTGGCAGGTATAGATTTTTTTGATTCTAAATCTTCTATTATTTTTTTGTATTTATCTTCTATTTTCTTTTTTTGTATATCTACTACTTTTTTATATTTTTTATTTAATTCAGCTATTTTTTCTTCAGACTGCTGCAATTTTAATTTTAATTCTTCAGATAATTCTTTATATGAAATTCTGCCTGTTGTTTTCTCTTCTGATGAAGTTTTTTTAGTAGTCTGTTTTTTACTATCTGTCTTTTTTACAGCCATTATAAAGCACCTGCCATTATATTATAATCCTTATTAGTATTAACGGAAAAAAATTAAATTTACTAATAAAAATATTTTTTTATTTACATAATATCATATTTCGTTAATAAAATTAAGAGTTTTATGCTTGAAAAATATTTTGTATGATGTTATAATTTTTAGAAATAAAATCGTATTTTTAATATAAGAAATTAATTTTAAGGAAAAATATATATGAATGCTTTACTAACTTTAGGAATCGTAGTTTATTCTATAATATGTGTACTACTAATATTGATAATCATTATACAAGGCGGTAAAGCTGAAGGTTTATTTTCAAGTGCTCAGGCTAATGTTTTGGGAAGTCAAAGAGGAAATGCTTTAAGTAAGGCTACTACTTTTCTTTCTACTATATTTATAGTTGGAGCATTACTTATATCTGTCGCTATAAGCACTCAGAAAACTGCTTTTGAAAATGTTACAAATACTCCTGCTACTACTCAGCAGCAGCCGGCAGCTCCATTAACAGCACCTACTAATGCTGCTCCAACTATGGAAAATACAAATACTGTTTCTAATCAATAAATATAATTATCTAATTAATTAGATTGAAAATATATAAAAAAAGAACTGTTTATAAAAAGCAGTTCTTTTTATTTTTGTTCATTTTTGTAGTATATACCTAAACAAATATATTTTGTCAATTTTCAAACAGATGAAAGTTCTCTGCTAATGCTATTGATAATTCACGTTTCCATTTATTACTTTTCT
>CASGDY010000017.1 GCA_949300355.1 uncultured Brachyspira sp. | reverse complement strand
TCGGCAAAAGAAGTAGGGGTTCGGGGACTAGTCCCCGAAAATAATAACAATATAAAAACTAATTTTGACAAACTTAAAAATTTTTGGTATATACTAAAATAATTCATTATACAACTGTTTAAAGATCATTTTTGTAATTAAAAAATTAAATAATCTTATAAAGTATTTTTGAAACAAGTATAATATTATAAATACAAAAAATATTATCTTCCTACTATCTCCAAATGTTCCTTTGGATATCTTTCTCCTTGTATAGTTATTTTTGATATTGCTTCATTTATTTTATTTAATTCTTCATTAGTAAACTCTACATTAACAGAGTATATATTTTCTTTTAATCTTTCTATTTTTCTTGTTCCCGGTATTGGTACTATAAATGGTTTTTGATATAATACCCAAGCTAATGCTATTTGCGATTTTGATACATTTTTTGTTTTTGCAATATCTTCTAAAATATCAATCAATACTTGATTTTGCTTTAAATTTTCTTTTTGGAATCTTGGTACAGAACTTCTAAAATCATTTTTTGAAAATTCTGAATCAGCATTGAATCTTCCAGTCAAAAATCCTTTTCCTAATGGAGAGAAAGGAACAAAACCTATATTTAATTCTTCTAATAATGGAATAATTTCCTTTTCAGGTTCTCTCCAAATCATAGAGTATTCGCTTTGTATAGCGGTTAATTTACATACTTTATCAGCTTTTTTTATAGTGTTTGCTCCAGGTTCTGAAATGCCCCAATGTTTAATTTTTCCTTCTTTTATTAATTCTTTCATTGTGTCTGCTACTTCTTCTATAGGTGTATTAGCATCAACTCTATGAAGATAGTATAAATCAATATAATCGGTTCTTAATCTTTTTAATGAACCTTCCACTGATGTTTTTATAGTTTCTTTTTTAGCATCTAATACAGGTTTTCCGTTTACTGTTTTTATACCGCATTTTGTAGCTATTACAACTTTATCTCTGTATTTCTCTAATGCTTCGCCTACAATTTCCTCATTTTTGTATGGGCCGTAAGCTTCTGCAGTATCAAAGAAATTAATACCTAATTCTACAGCTTCATGTATAAGAGATATTAATTCTGTTTTATCATAATTTTCATCGTATACTACACCATATCCCATACAGCCTAAGCCTATTGCGGAAACCTCTAAATCTCCTAGCTTTCTTTTTTTCATTTTATATTCTCCTAAAGTTTTATTAATAAACTCTTTTAAATTGTATAATAATTAAATTTTTAATACCAATCATGTTTTTCATTGCGGTTCAATTTTGATATTCTTTTCATATCATCATCACTCAATTCAAAATCGTATATTTCTGTATTTTCTATTATATGTTCTCTGTTGCTTGATCCCGGTATTACAATTACTCCTCTTTGTAAATTCCATCTTAATATTATTTGAGCAACTGATTTATTATATTTTGCTGCTATATCTTTTAATACTTTATCATTTAAAAGTTCTTTCTGATGTCCTCTGCCTCCCAATGGATACCAGCCTTGAACAGCTATTCCAAAACTTTGAATATATTCTATTACTTCAGTATCTTGATAATATGGGTGTATTTCATTTTGTACTAAAGCGGGCATTATATTTATCTTTGGAAGAAATTCTTTCAATTCTTTTATATACCAATTAGAAAGCCCTACAGAACGAATCTTTCCTTCTTTTATAGCTTTCTCTATAGCCTTATATGCTTCAACATCATTATTTCCGGGGTGATGAAGAAGCATCATATCAATATATTCTACATTTAATTTCTTTAATGCATCATTGATAGCTTTTTCTGCATCATTATACTGATTAGGATATAATTTTGTAATGATAAAAATATCTTTTCTGTTTATTTTAGAATCTCTTACAGCCTTTCCAACTTCTTCTTCATTATTGTATATGTATGCTGTGTCTATCAATCTTACTCCATTTTGTAAAGCATAAAGAATAGAATTATAGCAAACATCATTCAATAAACTATAAGTACCGATTCCATTTAAAGGTATTTCATATCCGCTGTTTAGTTTAATAGTTTTAGTGTTGAAATTAAAATTGCCTTTCATATTATTAGCCTCTGCTTTATTATTAAAAATTAGTACTGTTATAGAGATAAATAAAAAACTTATAAAAATATTTTTCATAATTTTCCTTTTATAAATTAAAACCTATTTTGTATTATTAAAACAATGTTGTAATTTTCAAAGATAAATAATACTAAAAAAATTATATTCTCCAACTTAAAAATTTTCAGTATATACTGAAAATTTTTAAGTTGGTCAAAAAAGCAATTTTAAATTTATGTTATTTGTGGGGACTAGCCCCCACACCCCCAGTTCTTTTTGTGACCAAAAGAACCAAAAAGACTGCATTTTTAGCCAAAATATAGTTTTTATCTTATATTTTAAAGAAAACTTAATAATATCTTATGTTATTAATAAATAAAAATTATATTCATAAATAAGTCAAAATTGACAAAATATAATTGTTTAGGTATATACTAAAAAAATTATAAGTTATTAAATTTTATAATTACATAAATATTTTACTGTTTCAATATCAGTATGAGATAAGAATAAACTTTGTTTAGTATCAAGTTTAGAAATTTCTTTCATATCATTATCATCTAATTCAAAATCAAATACATTGAAATTTTCTATTATTCTTTCTTTATGTACGCTTTTTGGTATAACAACAACATTTCTTTTTATAAGCCAATTCAATATAACTTGTGCTGCTGTTTTATTATGTTTACTAGCTATTTTTTGAAGTACTTCGTTAGTAAACATATTATTTCTGCCTTCAGCAAATGGGCCCCAAGATTCTATTTGAATATTATACTCTTTCATAAGCTTATTGTCTTCTTCTCTTTGGAAAAATGGATGAGTTTCAATCTGATTTACCATAGGAGCTATTTTATTGTGCATAACAAAATCTAATAATCTGTCAGGATAAAAATTGCATACGCCTATAGCTTTAATTTTTCCTTCATTATATAAGTCTTCCATAGCTCTCCAAGAACCATAATAGTCACCGAAAGGCTGATGTATTAAATATAAATCCAAATAATCTAAACCTAACTTATTCATAGAAGTTTCAAAAGCCTTTTTAGCATTATCATATCCGGCATCGCTTATCCATAATTTAGTAGTGATAAATAATTCTTTTCTATACTATTCCGCTTTCTTTTATGGCATCTCCTACAGCTTTTTCATTATTATATGCAGAAGCTGTATCTATTAATCTGTATCCTGCTTCAATGGCATTTAATACAGATTTTTTACATTCTTCATAATCTGGTATTTGAAAAACTCCGTATCCCAATATTGGCATTTCTAAACCATTGTTTAGTTTTACTTTTTGCATAGCAAATTCTCCTTTTTATTTTATAATTTTAAAAATTAATTATGTATTTTATATTCATTTAAAAATTTTGCTGTTTTGTAAGAAGTATGATCTATTATTTTACTATAACCTATATCTAGTTTTGCTATAGATTCTATATCTTCTTTATCCAATTTAAAATCCCATATATTTATATTTTCTTCCATACGATTTTTATGCACAGTTTTAGGGATTATCATAACACTTCTTTCTATATTCCATCTTAATATTACCTGAGCCGCAGTTTTATTATATTTTTTTGCTATTTTTAATAAAACTTCATTATCAAAAATTCCCTGTCCTGCTTCTGCTAAAGGTCCCCAAGCCTGAGGAAGCACATCGTACTCTTTCATAACTTCTATCAATTCCTGCCTTTGAAAAAAAGGATGAAGTTCTACTTGATCTATCACAGGTTTTACTTCAAAGTTCATGCATAAATCAACCAATCTCAAAGAGTCAAAATTGCATACTCCTAGAGCTTTGATTCTCCCTTCTTTATAAAATTCTTCCATAGCTCTCCAAGAACCGTAATAATCTCCATAAGCTTGATGCAAAAGATAAACGTCTAAATAATCAAGTCCTAATTTTTTCATTGATACTTCAAATGCCCTCTTAGTATTTTCATATCCTGCATCCTGTACCCATAATTTTGTGGCAATAAAAATATCCTCTCTTCTAACACCGCTTTCTTTAACAGCTTTTCCTACAGCCTCTTCATTAAGGTATGCGGAAGCTGTATCTATATATCTGTATCCTGTTTCTATTGCATTTAATACAGCTTTCCTGCATTCATCATGATTAGGTACTTGAAAAACTCCAAAACCTTCCATAGGTATTTCAAATCCGTTATTTAATTTTATAGTTTTCATACATTCTCCTATTTCTAATAATAAAAATTTCAGGCTTAAAGGCTATTTTAAGTAAAATTAAAAGACATCAGAAATTTTTACTTTTTATTATTGCTAATAAAAATTGTTTATTTATTGATTATTTTTAAATTATATCATTAGAGTGTACTCCAATGTCAATAGTAATTTTAATAATTTTTTAATTATTAACACTAAAAGTTATTTGTACGCTTCCTCTGCCGAGTGAATCCTTAAGTCCTGATACATTTTCTATACATCCTATTTTTGTATAACTATATGATGTAGAAAAACTTTCATAAAAAAGAACTAAACAATTACTGCCGTATAGCATAAAGTCGCCTGTTTTTATACTTCCAACCCTTGATGATTGTGTTGTAAGGTTTTTACTCAAATTATAATATTTTTCATTAGCATTTAAATCATTCATAGTGATTGTTAAAGGCATCAATGATAAAAAATCTTTTGCTGTTTGATTATCATATAGTATTAATTTGTATTCTTCATTATTTATTTTTAAACTAACTGAAGTATTTAAAGTATTCATAGTAATTGTATTATCTCCATAAACTGAATTGCATGCCATAATAGTAAAAAACAATAGGATTAAAAAATATTTTTTCATTTATGTTTATCCTCTATGTTATTAATCTTCTTTATTCTCTTTCTTTTTTAACATATCTTTTTCACGGACAGCCATTTGATGTTCATAATTTTCTATTTTTTTATTTAGTTTGTTTACAGTTGTTTGAAGTTCATCTAATTTTTCCTGCATGGCATCTCTATGGCTTATAAGCAGCTGTTTTCTTGCCTCTAATGTAGCATCGCCTTTTTTGTATAGTTTTATATATTCTATTATTGATTCTATAGACATACCTGAATTTCTCATGCATTTTGAAAATTCTATCCATCCTAAATCATAATCGCTATAATTTCTTATTCCGCTTTCACTTCTTTCTACTTCAGGTATTATTCCTATTCTTTCATAATATCTTAATGTGTCAGTAGATAATTCTGTTTTTTTGCTTACTTCTGCTATTGTCATTATATATTACCTCCTTCTTTTGGTATAATTATAGCATTGGAGTGCACTCCAATGTCAATATTATTTTATATTATTTAGTTTAATTTATTATAGAATTATATCAAATACTTATATATTATAATTGCATATACTTAAAAAGTATGATATATTAAATTCTATTAGTGATTATATTGATTTATTAAACTAGTATATTATAGTTGACTTTATAATATAATTTTGTATAATGAAAAATAATGAAATTGTGATTTTGTTTTTAGGAAATTTATGTCGGATTTAAGTTTTAGAGTATTGGATTGGGATTTTTTTGCCCCTGATATGGATAAAAAATTTATATTGGAAAATATAAATAACGATATAAAAATTACTTATGGGGATTCTAATCCTGAATTGGATTTTATACCGAAAGCTCAAAAAAGAAGGTTAAGCCAAATAACTAAATTTTCTTTTGAATCAGTGAAAAATATTCTAAATGAAAATGATCAGATACCATTTTTTTTTGTATCTAAATATGGAGAAATTAAACAACAGTATAATATGTCAAAAAAGATAGTTACAGAACATGAAGTTTCTCCTGCACTTTTTAGTTTTTCTGTTTTTAATACAGCAATAGCACAGCTTACTATTTTTTATAAAAATTATAAAAGAGCTATTGCAGTTACATGCTACAATAATTTTATAGATACTGCACTTATACAGGCCATTGCTTTTTTAAAAACTTCTGATAATGACAAAGCTCTTATATTAATAGCCGATGAAAAATTACCAGAAAGTTATGAAGAAATATCAAAAGACGGTAATTATTCATTTGCATTTTCTTGTCTTATTTCTAAAAAAGACCCAAATATCAGTATTAATGTAATTGACAGCGATATTAATAAAGATGAAAATTCGATTATAGATTTTATTAAATTTATATCAACAGATGCTGCCGATTTAGAATTAGGAAAAATAAAATTAATAAAAAAATAATATATTTTATTGATAGATTTATGTAAAATTATAAAAGGAGAATTGCATATGAGTATTGAAGATCAAATAAAGCAAATTGTAATAGAGTCAGCAAATTTAGAAGGGGTTTCTATAGAGGATATAGATACAGATGCTCCTTTATTTGGAGATGAATTAGGACTTGATTCTATAGATGCTTTGGAAATAGGTGTTGCTATCAGAAAAAAGTTTAATATTACTTTTTCTGATATAGAGGAAAACAATAAACAATATTTTTATTCTGTTGCAACTTTAGCAAAATATATAAGAGAAAATTCAGATAATAAATAAAAAATATTATGAGAAAATTAAGCAGTACAAATTTTTATTCATTAAAAGATTCGGAAGATATTTTTCTTATTCACAAAGAAAATAAGAGTTTTATAAAATACAAAGAGTTCATTTCTGATATAGTAAAAAGTTTGGAATATCTTTCTAAATTTGAAGAGGATACTATTACTGTATTTATTGAAAATGCATATAGATTTATTGCTGTTATTACTGCAGGTTTTATTCTAAAAAAAAGAGTAAATGTTTTAAATAATAATAGCCCTAAATATGTTGAAAGCATAATAGACAATACTATGGTTTATATATCTGATACAGAAAATTCTGCTTTAAATTTAGATGAAGTTTTTGAAAGTAAATGCAATGATAAATGGTTTGATATACTTAAAGATACTATAATAGATGAAAATGTATATGTGAATTTTTATACTTCAGGTTCTACAGGACATCCTAAACTTATAGAAAAAACTCTTAAGCAGTTTGAAGCTGAGGCAACTAAAATAGTTAATCAATTTACGGATAATATTAAAGATTCTTTATTTTTGTATACAGTTCCTCATTATCATAGTTACGGATTTGTTTTTGCAGTGCTAGTTCCTTTTATGCTTGAGGCTAGATGTATAAATAACAGAATCAATTATTTAGAAACTGTTAATAATTTTGCAGATTATGAAAAAATTACTATAGTTACTACACCTGCATTTTTAAAGAGAATAGATAAATCTTCTTTAAAAATAAAATCAAAATGGTATTTATTTTCATCCACAGGAATGCTTGAAGAAAAAGTTAATAACCTTTGTAAAGAAACATTTGATACTGATGTTACAGAAATTTACGGAAGCACTGAAGCTGGTGCTATGGCTTATAGAAGAAGAAGCGAAAATCAATTATGGACTAGGCTTAGTGTTGTAAAACTTAAAGTTGATGAAAATGGAAGTATAGAATGCTGTTCAGGCTATACAGGTGAGAATGTTTGGATACATGTGGGCGATGTTGTGAACATGAAGAATAGCGATGAGTTTGAGCTTTTAGGAAGAGAAGATTCTATAGTAAAAATTGAAGGTAAAAGAATAAGCGTACAGCAGATAGACAGACAAATATTAATGGATAAGCATTTTAAAGACAGCTATACTATATACTGTAAATCTGATAAAAGGGAATATATTGCTTCTTTTATAGTAATGAATAATAAAGATAGAAATTCGGAAGATATGAAAAAATATGTTATTGATTATTTGAAAGGTTATTTTGAAACAGTTGTATTGCCTAAAAAAATATATTTTGTTGATTCTATACCTAGAAGCGAAATCGGTAAAATAGACAGAAAAGCACTTGATGCCATAATGGAAGGAAATTAAATTGTCTAGTATAGATTATACTATAGAAGAACATACTCCTAATATGTTTAAGGTCAAAATATTTATAAGTGATAATTTATTTTATTTTGACGGACATTTTGAAAAATTTAAGCTTCTTCCTGCTATAGCTCAGATAAAAATTATTACTGATATATCTAAAGATATTTTTCATAAAGAGTTAGTAGTAAATAAATTATTAAAATTAAAATTTACCGATATGATTCTTCCAAATACAAATATTTTTATAGAATGTCATTTATCTGATAATATTATTTCATTTAAGATATATGATGATAATAAAAAATATTCAGACGGAAAAGTGTATTTTTCTTAAAGGTTTTTTGTTATGGCTCATTGGACGGAAGAAAAAGAAATAGGTAAGAGATGGAAAGCGTTATTCTCTATATTCGTTTATAAATTTTTAGGAAGATCATTTATAATACTTTATCTTATTCCTATAAGTATAGTTTATTTCTTTTATTCAAAAACTAGAATGCAGGCTTCCAGAGAATATTTAAAAAAGATGTCTAAATATAATAAAAAAATAAAATCGAATTTTATTTGTTCTTATAAGCATTTGCTTTCATTTGTTGTTTCTATTGCAGAAAAATTTTCAGCTTGGAATGGTGATATACCCATAACAGATTTAGTTGTAAAAACTAAAGATAGTTATAATGAAGTTATTGACTTGCTTAATAAGAAAAAGGGTATGATAATATTATTTTCTCATATAGGAAATATTGAGCTTTTAAAAGGATTGGCTGCTATTAATGAAGGCAATCCTATTAAAGATTATAAAATAAATATAATAATAGATCCTAAAGTTAATAAGAATGTTAATATATTGATTGAAGGAGGTAAAAATAATTCTTTTATAGATTTTATAGATGCTTCTAATATAGGACCTCATACTATAATAAGTATTGAAGATAAATTGAATAATGGTGAGATAGTGGCTATAGCAGGAGATAGAACTAGCAATAAAACTGATAAAGTAAATTACATAAACTTTTTAGGAGAAGAAGCACCTTTTCCATGCGGGGCTTTTTTGATACCTATTTTGCTTAGATATCCTGTTTACTATTTTTTTGCATTGAGAGAAAATGATAAAATACTTGCAAAGAAATATAACTTTTATATATATCCTTCAAAAATAAAATTAAATGATGAAGAATTAAAAAACAGAAAAAAGAAAAATGAGGTTATATTAGAATTAACGAAAGAATTTGCTTCCATTATAGAACAAAAAGCTATAGAATATCCTTATCAATGGTATAATTTTCATGATTTTTGGTATAAAGGAGATTAATTTATGGCGGCTAAAAAATGTTATTTAGAAAATGATTATTATATAAAGCCTTCTTTTTATGATTTGGATCCTATGGGAGTTGTTTGGCATGGTAATTATATTAAATTTATGGAGCAAGCTAGAGAGGCTATGCTTGAAATTATAGATTATAATTATGATATTATGACTGCTAAAGGCGTTATGTGGCCTATAGTAAAATTGGAAATTAAATATATAAACTCTATAAAATTAAATCAGCAGGTTAGAATACATACAGCAATCACTGAATATTTGAATGGCATGAGAGTAGAATATACTTTTTATGATGAGAATAATAAAATAATATCAAAATCAAGCACATTGCAAATGCCTATTGACAGTGAAACTAGAAAAGGTTTTTTGAATAGTCCTAAAGATTTTATAGAGAGAATAGAAAGAATTAATAATTAAGTATAAAGTTTTTTTACAATTTGTATTTTTATTGTATTTTATAATTTATAAAATAAAATTAGTATGATTTATTACTAATTTATTTGCACTTTAGCTGCAGGAGTATTTTGTATGTTTATTTATTAAGTATGCATAATGCATGAGGTGTGAAAAAGAACAATATAAAATTTTTAGTATATACTAAGAATTTTTAACTTTGTTAACTGACGCACTTTATATAGAATTATCAACTTTTTTGCCGCACAAAAAAGTTGCAAAAAACGCAACTGCTAGAACTTTATATTAAAAACATTCCTATTAAATATAGGATATACTATAAAAATGCAGCCTTTTTGCTTCTTTGTGGCAACAAAAGAAGTGGGGTGCGGGGCAAAGCCCTGCATATATTTAAAATTTTAAAAAATTATTTTTGACAAAATATAGTTGTTTGGGCATATACTATATAAATAATATTAGGAAATGTAAAATGAGAAAAATTTTTATAATATTTATGGCAATGGCTTCTATTTTATTATGCCAAGTTAAAGATGAATATAAGAATGCTAAACTTTTAAAAGGAAGCTATACTCAAATAGTAAGTCAGAAAGGGAGAAGTTTTGAATCTTCAGGGGATTTTATTGTAGTTAGCGGTTATGGTATATGCTGGTTTACTAAAAGTCCTAAAGAGTCTATAACTGTGATGGGTGAAAAAAATGTTGTTCAGATAATGCCTGACGGAAAAAAGAAGGTTATGGCTGATTCTAATAATGCTATGTTTGCTCAAATAGCTAATATAATAAAGTCAATTTTTACCTACGATGATAAAACTATAAATGAGTCGTTCAATCAAAGTATTAATGGAAATATTATAGTTTATACTCCTAAAACTAATGAATTAAAAAAAATAATAGAGAAGATAGAAGTAAGTTTTGCTAATGCTGGATATATAGAAAAAATAAAAATGTATTCTTCTAATAACAGCACTACTGAATATATAATGAAAGTTTTATCTAAATCTAGTAGGATAACATCTGAGGAGACAAAATATTTTGAATAAAAGTATTTTTAATAATAGAAGAAAAATTTTTATATATATTTGGGTAATTTTTCATTTATTTGCTGTGATATTATTTTTATCAAGATTTGGAAAAACGGTCGAAATAGATACTAATTTTTTGTCTATAACTCCTAAATTTTTTGAAGATAAAGATTTTCAAAAACCTTTGGAAGATTTCTTTTTTAAAAATTCAAGCAGCGTAAAAATATTTATAGAAAGTCAATATTTTGATAATGCGAAAAGTAATGCATTAAAATTAGATGAACATATAAAAGAGTCTTATAGTAATGTGTCGGTTAATTTCTATTCAAGAGACTATGATGATATTTTAAATACTATGGTTAAGTATAAATATCAGCTTCTTTCAAAAGAGATAAGAAATTATTTATTGAATGATGAGGCAGATATTGTTTCAGAAAATGCACTTGCCAATTTTTATTCTCCTTTTTTTATACCTATAGTTGATAATATTGAAGATGATCCTTTTTTGACTGTTAATTCAAAAATAAATGAGATTCTTACTTCAGAAAATAATTTTCAGTCAAGAGATTCAATACAATTTATAAATTATGATGATAAATATAATATTCTTGTAAATATTGATATGCCTAAAAATCTTGATAATGAAAAGTTTTTTGATGATATTACAGAGTATTTAAAAGTATTAGAAAATGAAGGAAATATAAAAACATATATTTCAGGCGTTCCAGTACATACTTATTATAGCCAGAAAAGTGCCAAGTTTGAAATTACTATTATATCTATAGTATCATTTATTGTTATTTGTTTGATATTCGTTTTTATATTCAAGTCTTTGAAGCCTTATATAATTTCAATGTGTACTATACTGATATCAGGTTTATCTGCATTTTTATATTCATCTGTATTTTTTGATTCGATTCATATATTTACATTTGTATTTGGTACAAGCCTCATAGGTATATCAATAGACCATTCAATACATTTTATAACTGAATGGTACAATGAAGAAGATAAAAAAGAAGTATTGAAAAAAATATTTCCTAGCATGCTTTTAGGTTTTGTAACTACAATAGTGAGTTATTTATCATTATCTTTAACATCTCTTATACTATTAAAGCAAATAGCATTATTTTCTATATTCGGACTTTTAAGCTCATTTCTTACAGTAAACATAATATATCCTTTATTGTTTAAAAATGATAAAAGCGTGATAAAGAAATCCATACTTGATAAAAGCAAGAATATATTAAATGATTATGTTAAAATAATAAGTATAAAAAATGTATTGATTATATTTGCAGCAGTTATAATAATTTCTATAATATTCATACCAAAAATAAAAGTGAATTTTTCTGCTAATCAGCTTTATAATACACCGGATTTTCTACTTAATAGCGAAAAAGAAGTTTATAAGAGATTAAATACATCTCTTGCAAAAAATATCATAATTTCAAGAGGAGATACTCTTTCGAAGGCGTTATCAGCAGAGGAGAGCATAGCGAATAATTTCAGCAATAATAATTATACTGCTATATCAAAAATATTATATTCAGAAGAAAGACAGAAAGATAATGTTAAGCTGGTAAATGATAAATTAATGCCTATATTAAGAAAACAGGCTGAGGCTTTGAATTTAGATGAAGTTTCTTATCAAAGAATAAAATCAGAATTTGAAAATACTAAAAATGAAATTCTTGATATAAATAAAATACTTGAAAATACTAATTTCAATGATTTAAATAAAATTATAGTTACTAATAATAATAAATATTTTATTATAGCGACTAGCGATTATGATACAAACAATATAATAGAATCAGATAATAATGATGTGAAAATATTTAATATAAATGAAGAAATTAATAATGCTTTAGACGGCACTGCTAAAACTGCTGTAAAAATAGCTGTAATTGCCTATATCATAATATTTATAGCTATGATAATATTCTTTGATACAAGCAAAGCCATAGCTATAATAATTGTACAGTTAATGTCTGTATTAATAAATTTGTCACTACATTCAATATTTGGCATTAATATAAATATATTTTCTATATTTGCTTTGATACTTTCTATAGGAATATCAATAGATTATTCAATATTTTTCTCAAATAGTGCTGCAGATAAAGAAATCACATTTTTAGCTGTATTTTTATCTATGATGACAACAATATTATCATTCGGAACATTGGCATTCAGCAGTTTTATACCTGTTAAATCTTTCGGATTATTTTTATTTATTGGAATTTTATCATCATTTATAATTTCTCCTGTATTGTTTAATTTTAATAAATTGATAAAAACGAATAATGATTAAATAATTTGACATTTTTGTTATAGAATTATATACTCGACTTTGAGGTGTTTTATGAGTAACTTATTATTGGATTTCGGAATTATTAATTGCTTGGCTAGGAATAAGGAAGAATTGTATAATAAATATTTTTTAAATGCTGAGTATGGTTTAAAAGAGAATAATGATTATGTGAAAAAATTTTTCTTAGGCAAAATAGATAATGATTTTTTTAATTTTGAACTTGATAACCCTTATAATAATAAAATAAATAAAATGGCTTTGCATGCTGTTAATCAATTAAAGCCTATAATTGATGAAGCCAAAAAGAGATACGGAAAAAATAGAATATCCGTTATAGTGGGTACTTGCGAAAACGGAAGCGATGAAACTAAAGACTATATATTAAAAGGAAACGTAATCGATGAGAAAAAAATATTGATTATGCAAAGCCTTAATATATGCTGTGATTTTTTGCAGAAATATTTTGATGTTTCAGGTATTTCATTTACGGTATCTACTGCTTGTACTTCCAGTGCGAATGCTATAATAGCAGCCGATGAACTTATAAAAAGCGGTGTAATAGATGCAGCTATAGTAGGCGGTGCTGATGTTGTAACTGATACTGTTGTTTACGGATTTGATTCTCTTGAAGTAGTTGATTATAATAAAACTAATTCTTTTTCAAAAAATAGAAAAGGAATCAATTTAGGAGAAGGTGCCGCATTTACAGTTCTTGCTAAAGATAATTTAATTGATTCTAAAAATGCTTTATATCTTAAAGGCTATAACAGTAATTCAGATTCTCATCATATGACTAGTCCTGATATAAATGGTAAAACTACAAGCAAATGTATTAATGATGCTTTAAAACATGCTGATATGAATATAAATGATATAGATTATATTAATCTTCATGGCACAGGAACTTCAATAAATGATAAAATGGAAAGCACAACTCTCAATATAGTTAATGCTTCTGATATATACTGCAGTTCCAGCAAAACATCATTCGGGCATACTATAGGTGCGGCTGCAGCTATGGAGCTTGGAGTTTGCTATATTACACTTTCTGATATCAATAAAGAAAAAATACTTCCTCCGCATTTATATGACGGTGAATATGATGATACATTAGCTAAAATAAATTTGGTTACTGGTAAAGTAAAATCTGAAAGACTTGAAAATTGTATGAGTGTATCATTTGGTTTCGGCGGAAGCAATACTTGTTTGATAGTCGGAAAATAATTTCGGATTAATAATTTTATGGAAAATAAATATAAATTGAATATACCTCATAAAGGAAAAATGTTATTGATAGAAGGTATATCTGATATAAATTTCGATGATAAAGAGATACTTTCTTTTGCTGATATTAAGAAAGATAATATTTTTTATGATATTTCAGAGAATGAAGGTATAGACTCTTATATATTTACAGAATATGCAGCACAGACTGCGGCAGCTTATAACGGAGCTTTATCAAATAATACTGATGATAAAAGAATAGGTTTTATTTTAAATATAAAAAAAGTTAATTGCTATATAAATAAAATAAAATCTGATAATAGAGTTTATATATTTGTGAAAGAAACTTTTAATGATAAAAAAATAGCCTACTATGACGGAGAAGCTATTCTTTATAATGATGATATAAATACTTTAGATGAATACAAAAAAATAGTTAATGATGACAATAAAATTATGGACTGTTCTATAATGGTTATGGAAAGTTCTGCAGATATTTTTAATTAAAAAATAAATGGATAAAAAATGAAAAATAAATCTATTTTAATAACAGGTGCTTCAGGCAGTATAGGATTTGCTATATCGAAAAAGATTATAGAAAACGGATACGATGCTGTAATGTGCTATAATAAAAATGATTCTTTTATAGAGAAAATAAAAGATTTTGCAAAAGATTATGATGTTAACATAAGATTTTTAAAAATAAATATTACAGACAGAGAAGAAGTTAAAAATATTCTTATTAAAGATATAGAAGAAAACGGAGCTTATTATGGTATAGTGCTTTCATCTGGAATCACTATGGATAATGCTTTTCCTGCTATGAGCGGAGATGAATGGGACAATGTTATAGATGTCAATCTTAAAAGTTTTTATAATATAGTTAATCCTCTCATTATGCCTATGATAAGGGCTAAAAAAGGAGGAAGAATTATAGCTATAAGTTCAATAACTGGTCTTATTGGTAATAGAGGACAGGTTAATTATGCAGCTTCTAAGGCAGGGTTAATAGGTGCTGTTAAATCTTTAGCTATAGAATTAGGTAAAAGAAATATTACTGTAAATTGTATTGCTCCGGGTATTATTGAAAGCGAAATGGTAAATGATGAAATAATAGAACATGCCAAAAATATGATAGCTTTAAAAAGAATAGGAAAGCCTGAAGATGTTGCAAATGCTGTAAATTTCTTATTATCTGATGCGGCTAATTATATTACTAAGCAGGTTATAAGCGTTGACGGCGGAATGTATTGAACATTTTTTACATAACTAAACAAAAAGTATTTTACAAATATGGTTTTAATGATATTATATATAATAGTTATATATATATTGGGTTGTTTATGAAAAAATTAATAAATATTATTTTTATTTTTGCACTGTTTGTTAATGCATCCTATGCCTTGACAGATACTGAAAGCAAATTTTTAAAATCTTGTGAAGAAGGTAAATATGATGCAGTTGTTGCCTTTATAAACAAAAAGGTTAATGTTAATGCTGTATCTGATGACGGAGTTACAGGATTAATGCTTGCTTCTCATCATGGACATACTGCTATTGTGAGGCTTTTAGTTAATTCCAAAGCAGATGTAAACGTTTCTGATAAAGTAGGATATACTGCTTTATTAATGGCGGCATCAGGCGGATATCATGATATTGTGAAGATTTTATTAAAGGCCAAAGCAGATGTTAATGCTTCTAATAGTTACGGAGAAACTGCTTTACATATAGCTTCTTATAAATTGTATGCTGATATAGTTCAGACCTTGATTGATTATAAAGTAAATATAAATGCTGTTAATAATGACGGAGATAATGCATTGATAATGGTTTTTATGTCTGCTGATAAAAGCGAAAATATGCTTCCCGTTGCTAGACTTCTTTGCGATAATGGAATAGATGTTAATGCTAAAGATAAAAATGGAAGAACTGCACTTACCTATGTTAAAAATAATTATAAAAAGCCTGATACTTTGATAGCATTTTTGACTGAATACGGTGCTACTGAATAATATTTTATAAATTTTTAAAATCTATATATAATTAATAATTAATCATAATTTATTTTTAAGGATATTAAATGATAGAAGAATTGATAAAAAGAATTCCAAAATTGGAAAATATAAAAGATAATATTGAATCTGCTATAAATGAAACTATAAAATGCTATGAAAGAGGAAATAAAGTTTTAATAGCAGGAAACGGAGGAAGTGCCTGTGATAGCGAGCATATAGCAGGCGAGTTATTAAAAAGTTTTTTGAAGAAACGGCCTATCAATGAAGAGATAAGAAAGGAACTTTTACAATTTGATGACGGACAGTATATTGCTGATAATTTGGAATCTCCTTTGAGAGCTGTTGCTTTAACTTCGCATTTAGGACTATCAAGTGCTTACCTTAACGATAAAGAACCTTATTTGGTATTTGCTCAGCAGTTATTAGGATTCGGAGATAAAGGAGATATTTTCTTCGCTATAAGCACATCAGGAAATGCAAAAAATATTATATATGCTGCAAAACTTGCTAAGGCTATGGGAATAAAAGTTGTATCTTTTACTAATGAGAATGGGGGAAAACTTGCCGATATGGCTGATATTGCTATTAAAGCTCCTGCTAAAGAAACTCATATAACTCAGGAATTTCATGAAGCAATATACCATGAAATTTGTATAAGAGTAGAAGAACATTTTTTTAAAGAAAACAGATAAAAGAAAACAGATAATTGTTAAAAATATAGGGCTTGTAATTATATAATAATTACAAGCTTTATTTATATATAAAAAATATTTTTTATTGATTATTATAAAAAAATATATATGATTATATTATTATTTAATAAGGTGTATTTAATAATGAAGATACTTTTAATAAAACAAACTTCTTTAGGTGATGTTTTGCATATGACTCCTGTTATAAGGGCATTAAAAAAATGGAAGCCTGACTGTACTATAGATGTTGTTACAGATAAAAGAGCTTTAGGAATATTAGAGAATAATCCTTATATAAATAAATTGTATGTTTTGGATATATACAAATATGAAACAGAAATATTTAAATCTCCTTTATTGTTTTTTTCAACTATAAGAGAATTCTTTTCGCATATAAAAGAAGTAAGAAAAGAGCATTATGATATAGCTATGGATTTGCAGGGGCTTGAAAGGAGTGTTATATTTTTGTATTTATGTCATTCAAAAAAGAAATATGCTAAGGGTAAATGGATAGGACTTAAAAGCAACTATTATAAAGATATAAATGCAATAGTAGGCTTATTATCTTTTTTGAAGTTTATAGACTGTCCTGATGATGGTACTGATTTAGACTATTTTTTACCTAAAAATATAGATATAGATTTTACTGAAAGAATAGAAAAGATAAAGTATTCAATAAACAGTAATTTTAATATAAATAGCGAATATATAGTTTTTTCTCCATTTTCAAGATGGGATACTAAAGATTTGTCTGTTAATAAATCAAGAGAGATAATAAAAGAAATACAAAAATTAAAAGATATACAAATAATAGTTTCGGCCACATCTGATTATAATGAAAAATGTGATGAAATAGTGAAGGGTTTTGATAATGTATTAAATAGTTCAGGACTTTTTAATTTGCCTGAATTAGCATATCTTATAAGAAATTCAAAAGGAATGATAACAGTGGATTCTTTTCCTATGCATACAGGATGTGCATTTCAAAAACCGCTTATAGCAATATTCGGACCTACAAGCGAGGTTAGGGTGGGGCCAATAGCAAAAAATTCTGAAACTATAAGAGTAGAAAATTTAGAATGTGCAAGATGCTACAAAAGAAAGAACTGTCCTAATAATCATATATGTATGGAAAATATAGATGCAGAAGTTTTAGCAAAAAGATTTATAGAAAAACTTTAGTATTGATATAAAAAATATAAATTATATAATATTGTAGTAGAGGGGTATAATATGAAAATAACTTTTTTGGGCACAGGTACTTCCGATGGTGTTCCTATGATTGGATGCAAATGTAAAGTATGCAGAAGTAAAGATAAAAGAGATAAGAGAACACGTTCATCAATACTGATAAGACATAATGATAAAAATTATATAGTTGATACTTCTGCTGATTTCAGGGCTCAGATGTTAAGGGAAAAAGTTGATAGTCTTGAAGCTGTGTTTTATACGCATTCTCATGCTGATCATACTTCAGGTATTGTAGATTTAAGATCTTTAAACTTTATAATGCATACAGCAATAGATTGTTATGGTAATAAAGATACTATGGATAATTTAAGAGAGAAGTATGATTTCTTTTTTAATCCTGTTCAATTAGGAGGAGGGCTTCCTCAGGTTGTTTTTCATCATATAGAAAATGAGATGATGTTTGATGATATAAAAGTTATTCCTATAGCTATAAAGCATGGGGTTCTTAATATATTAGGCTACAGATTCAATAATTTTACATATATAACAGATGCAAGCTATATAAGTGATGAGAGCTTGAAATTAATTGAAGGAACTGAAGTTTTAGTTTTAAATGGATTAAGATATAGACAGCATCATACTCATTTATCTTTGCAGGAATCTGTTAATATAGCTGATAAATTAGGTGTTAAAAAAACTTATTTTACTCATATGACTCATGATGTTTTACATAAAAATTTAGAAAAAGAACTTCCTCCTAATATGTATCCTGCTTATGACGGACTTAGTATAGAAGTTTAATATTTGACATTATATTGTTTTTTTTATATTATAATAATATATACATAATTCAAGAGAGAACATTATGAAAAAATTAATAGCATCATTATTTTTTATGGTATTTGTCAGTGCAAATGCATTTTCTCAGCATGGAGGAGGTGTTGCTTTATTTGTGCCGTTGACAGGAAGTTTCGCTTTTGCTGATTTGAGAGGATTAGATAACAGTAAAATTGATATATTAAAAGGAAGCAGTTCATTCGATTTCGGAGTATTGCTTCAGCCGGGATATTTTTATGATTTCGGCGGATTATTAGGTTTTGATGTTTTGGCTGATATAGGATATTATAGAAGTTCTTATAAATATATAAATTCTCAAGATGCTAGAATAGTTTCTTATACATTTGATACTTTAAATACAGGTGCTATGTTTAGAGTTACTCTTTTGGTACTTTCTTTAGGTATAGGAGCAGGAGCAAAAATACCATTGGCTGCTAATTTACAAGATGGTGATTATAATGCAAAATTAAATGCTGATGAAATAAAAAAATCCTTTACATCTGCTGTTATACCATATCTGAAATTTACTATAGATTTTAAATATAATTTAAGCAGTTTTGCCGCTATTGCCGCAGGATTATATTTCAATTATGATTTTGCTATGGATTATAAAAATCCTAGTTATTCAAGATATAATATACATTCTTTTGATTTCGGTGTGCAAATAGGTACTTATTTGGTTGGAACTAGTTATTAATTTATTATCAAATTGATTTATATTATAATTATAGGGTACAAATATGCTGAAAGAACTTTTACAGCCGGAAATTGAGGATTTGATAGAAGAAAAAGAGTGGGAAGCATTAAGAGATATACTTCCTTTATGGCAGGAGGTAGAAACAGCTAATCTAATCACTTCTCTAAAAAATGATGATAAATACAAAGTTTTTAGTATTCTTCCAAATGAGTATTATTATAAAGTATTTCCTGAACTTGCCCCTATAGATCAGCAGAGAATCATAGAAAATATGCAGGAAGCTGATATCAAAGACCTTTTGGAAAATATTAATCCTGATGACAGAACATATTTTTTAGCATCTATTCCGGAAACTATGTCTGAAAATATATTAAAACTTTTAGGAAGCGAGGAGCGGGAAATAGCTTCATGGCTTTTAGCATATCCTGAAGGAAGTATAGGACGTTTAATGACGCCTGAATATATAAGCATAAAACCGGATTGGACTGTAAGCGAAGCATTTGAATATGTAAGGAGCAATATAGAGGAGTCAGAAACATATACTACTTTGTATGTTACAGATTCTAGAAGAACATTGATAGGCTCCATTGCTTTGAGAAAATTATTTTTTACTGATAAAGATACATTGATATCAGAAATTACGAATAATTGTCCTTATATATCAGCTTATGATGATCAGGAAAATGCTATTGATATAATAAAAAAATATAATCTTCACTCTCTTGCCGTTATTGATGATAGGCATTCTATGATAGGAATTGTTACGGTAGACGATATAATGGACATAGCAGAAGAAGAGTATACAGATGATTTTCATAAAATGGCAGGAATAACTTCAAGTGAGGATCAATTTGATGATAATTTAAAAATCACTCCTATATCGGCTCTTTACAAACAGAGGATATTATGGCTTTTAATATTAGTATTTATTAATATATTTTCAGGAGGTGTTATAGGCATATTTCAAAATACACTTCAAAAGCATATAGTTTTAGTTGTTTTCTTGCCTTTGCTGATAGGAAGCGGAGGAAATGCCGGAAGTCAATCGGCTACACTTGTTATAAGATCTTTAGCTATTGGGGATGTGGTATTAAAAGACTGGTTTTATATGCTTTCAAAAGAGGTATTAGTGGCATTTATGTTGGGGTTAAGTATGGCACTTGGAGCTTATATATTAGGTGTCATAAGAGGAGGATTTGAAATAGCTGCTATTGTATCTATATCTATGTTTAGTATAGTTTTTATCGGAAGTGTTATAGGGCTTTGTCTGCCTTTTATACTTACTAAATTTAATATCGATCCTGCTATAAGCGGAGCACCTATGCTTACTTCTATATGTGATATAGTTGGTACAGCTTTATATTGTTCTATAGCTACAATAGCTTTTATAATATTTTTTTGATTTTTTTTAAATAATTGTTAAATTATTGTAAATATGTTATATTATAAAAATAAAATATGTTTGACTATTTATGCTTTTATATTACATTTAATATATAATATGAGGTTTATTACTTATGAGAGAAATTGAGATTGAATTACATGAGGCTTCGGCTAAGAATAATGTATTAGCAGTTGAAATATTATTAAAAAATAAAGACATAGATATTAATTTAAGCAATATATTGGGATTAACACCATTAATGCATGCCTGTAAGGCTGGATATAAAGAGATAGTTGAATTGCTTTTAAATGCGGGAGCAGATCCTAATAAGGCAGATCAGCTATATATAACTCCTTTAATGAATGCATGTGCTAATGGTCATAAAGATATAGCAGAAATACTAATAAAAAATGGTGCTTTAGTAAATTTAAGCAACTGCAACAATGAAACTCCTTTGCATTATTCATGTTCTGAAAATTATTTTGATATTATAAAACTTCTTGTTGAAAATGGTGCTGATGTTAATGCCAAAACAGATATTAATATAACACCTTTGATGTATTCATGTCAGAAATCAAATTTTGAAGCTGTTAAATTTTTAATAGATAATGATGCAAATTTGAATGATGTAGATATATACGAAGAAACAGTATTATCTTATGCAATATCTAGCGGCAATATAGATATTGTAGAATATATACTTAATAGAGGTAATATAGAAATACCTAAATATTCTTTAACAATAGCAGCAATCAGCGGTAATTTATCATTAGTTCATTATATACATTCAAAATTAGGCGGCAGTAAGCATAATGTATTTTCAAGTGCTTTTATATCTGCTGCTTATAATGGGCATTTGGATGTTGTAAGATATTTCTTTGATAATTCAAAAAAGAAAGCCCCTAAAGCATTAGCTATAGCAGCATCTGCAGGTCATAAAGACATAGTTAAGTATTTCCTTATGAATAAAGTACAGCCTGACGGAGTTAATGATAATGGCAAATCTGCTTTAATATTATCAATAGAAATAGAAAATAAAGAAATTATAGATTTATTAATAAAGCATAATGTTAATGTTAATCAGGCTGATGATGATTATGTTACTCCCCTTATGTATGCATGCTATATTGGTAATATCGAGATAGTAAAAACTTTGCTTGATAATAATGCTGATATTTCTGCTGTGGACGGTTTGGAGAGAAATGCTATTATTCATGCTGTCATAGCAGGTAATATAGACATTGTTGAACTTCTTTTAATGCATGGAATGAGTTTAAAAGGAGATGGAGAATCTATTACTCCTTTAATGTGGGCTGTTATATATGATAATTTAAAGTCTGTTAAATATTTGATAGAAAAAGGTATAGATATTTATCAAACAGATATTAATGGTTGGAACTGCTTTATGTTTGCATGTGCTAAAGGATACTATGATATTGTTAAATATATTTTAGAGCTTTATCCGGATATTATTGATAATAAAAATAAATTGGGTGAAACAGCTTTAATGATAGCTGCTGATAATGGAAGAACAGAAATAGTAGATTATCTTCTTAAAAATAATGCTTCTATAAAAGAGCAGAATGTCAATGGAGATACTGCCTTATATATAGCTTCTTCAAAGGGTTATTTTGAAATATGCGAACAATTAGTTAAATATTATGAAATAAATGATTTTAGTGGAAAAGAATATGATGTGGCTAAAGAAAAAGGCTACAGCAGTATTATCAATTTATTTAATAATAAACTTAAATCATAATTTAAAATAATATACTTTGACATTTTAATCTAAATATTATATTATCTAATACTAATAAAATTAATTATTAGGTTAGTAGTGTATGGCTGATAAAGAAAGATTAGGTACTATAGGTATATTTTTAACAGCATTAATTTGGGGATATAGTTTTGTTGCTGTTAAGGTTGTTGTTAAAGAAATAGAACCTTTTTATCTTGTAGGAATTAGAAATTTGGCCGGAGGAATTTTTTTATCTCTTGTGTTTTTTAAAAGAATAAAAAATATTTCTAAAAAAGATATAATATTATCAATACCTGTAGGAATAGCATTATTTTTAGGATTCTTTCTACAAACTATGAGTTCTAAATTTATAACAGCTTCAAAGGTAGCATTTTTTACAGGTTCTTATGTTATATTTATACCATTTTTTTCTTGGATAGTATATAAAAAAAGACCTAGTATTTCGGCATTTATAGCGGCAGTAATAACAGTTTTAGGTTTATATTTATTAAGTTCTTTTGAAGGCTTTTCTAGTATAGAGGCAGGCGATTTATTAGCATTGCTTTGTGCTGTTGTATTTGCTGTCCATTTAATGCTTATAGATAAAATGCTTGAATATGTAGACGGAATTATAATGGCGGCATTGCAGCTTATTATAGCTGGTATAGTATCTCTTTCTGTAGGGGCAGTAACTTCTACTCCTTTTAATGTTAATGTTTCTAGTGAAGCTATTTATTCGCTTATTTATTTAGCTGTAGGAGCCACAGGAATAGCTTATTTACTTCAAACGGTATCACAAAAGTATGTAAATCCTAGTAAGGCAGGAATTATATTAAGTTTAGAGTCTTTCTTGGGTGCTTTAGGCGGAGTTATTTTTATGAAAGACCCTGTTACTGTAAATTTTGTTATAGGCGGAGTGTGTATGATATCGGCAATATTTATATGTGAGCTAGGAAGCAGTGTAAAAAAGGAAGCATAAATTAAGTAATATTTGTATTTTTTATAGAGTAAATAGTAATTATAAAAAACAAATAAAGATTATGTACTATATGTATATTTTTAACAGCATTAATTTGGAGATATAGTTTTGTTGCTATTAATGTTACTGCAAAATAATTAAATGCTTTGTATTAAAAAATTATAGAGTAGTTATTATATATTAAAATTAATTATTTTTTGATAAAAATTATACTGATGCCTAGTATATGTTTGCAAAATTCTAATTTATATATTAAAATATATAGATAGAATTTTATTTTTTAAGAGGTTTTTATTATGGCATCATTTATGGATAATTTAAAAGAAAAAGCAAAATCTAATCCAAAAACTATAGTATTAGCAGAAGGATATGATGAAAGACATGTTCAGGCTGCTGTTATACTGAAAAAAGAACAGTTAGTAAAAGACCTTATATTAGTAGGCGATACTGCTAAAATACAAAGTTTAGCTAAAGAAAATGATTTAAAATTTGATGATGGTTTTGTCAGAATTTTTGATCCAGCTAAAGAAGCTATAACAGAAAAATATATTGAAATGCTTTTCAAAGCTAGAGAAAAGAAAGGTATGACTAAAGATCATGCTAAAGATTTAATTACAAACCATTCTATATATGCAGCTGCTGCAATGATTGCTGACAATGATGCTGACGGTATGGTAGGCGGTGCTGTTTATTCAACAGGTGAAATGCTTAGAGCAGCTTTATTCTTAATTGGACTTAAACCAGGAATTAGAACTTTATCATCTACATTCTTCCTTGAAAGTCCTGATAAATCTTTATTTACAAATGGTATATCTTGTTTTGCTGACTGTGCTGTTATACCAGAGCCTACACCTCAGCAGCTTGCTGATATTGCTAAAGCTACAGCTGAGTCTTATAGGAGTATGACAGGTAATGAACCTAAAGTTGCTTTACTTTCATTCTCTACTAAAGGTTCTGCTGAACATGAATCAATTACTAGAGTTAGAGAAGCTAAAAAAATATTAGATTCACAAGTAGTAGATTTCGTTTACGACGGCGAAATGCAGCTTGATGCAGCTATGATTGAAAAAGTTGCAGCTCAAAAAGCTCCTGGTTCTCCTATTAAAGGTGATGCTAATGTATTTATATTCCCTGAGTTAAACTCTGGAAATATCGGACACAAAATAGCTCAAAGAGTAGGAAAATGTACTGCTATAGGTCCTATGCTTCAAGGTATAGCCAAACCTGCTAATGACCTTTCAAGAGGCTGTTCTGCTCAGGATATAGCTGATTTAGCTGTTATCACTTCTTTACAAGTTAAATAAATTATATATGATTTTTTAAGCGATAAACTAGCAGTTGATAATTTTAGCTGTCATCTGATTTTAAAAGAATTGATAAATAAAAAGTTTATCGCTATCAGAAATAAAAAATTATTATGGCTGTCAATTAATTTATTGTCAGCCATTATTTATATAATATTTTTATATTGCATCGGATTTAATGAAATTCTTAAAATAAATTAACGTAATATTACTTTATTTCTTCCAAGATGTTTAGCCTCATACATTGCAGTATCAGCGTTCTTTATTGTATCTGCTATAGGTTTTTTAGAAGTTCCTTTATGTTCAGCAATTCCTATACTTACTGTTACATTTATAACTGTAGATTCGTAATTAAATCTCTTCTTTTCAACTGTTTTTCTTATTCTTTCTGCTACTATATAGGCTTGTTCTTTTTTAGTATTGGGGCATATAACAATAAATTCTTCTCCGCCGTAGCGAATAGCAATATCACTTTTTCTAAGCATATTTATATTATCAGAACTATTGCTAAGTAATCTTCCTATTTCATGAAGTACTACATTGCCGCAGTCATGACCATAAATATCGTTAATATCTTTGAAATGGTCAAGATCCATAAATATGATAGATATACTGTATTTATATCTCTTGGCTCTTTCCACTTCTTCTTCTATGATTTTATTGAAATATCTTACATTAAATAATCCTGTTAAAGGATCTATAGTTGATTGAGCATGCAAAGTATCAATTTCTTTCATCAATTTTTTTATAACTTTATCTTTTTCTATAGAAGATTTCTTTTCTACTTCATTAATTGCAATGCTCATATTACGCATTCTTATTTTTATTATAGTTTCATATATATCATATATATTGACTATTCCAATAGGGTAATTATCACTATTTATTATTATTAGATAATCTATTTTATTTTCTTTCATTATATCAAATGCTACTAGTATATCATCTTCAGGATGTGCTACTATAAGATTTTTATTCATAAAAGCTGATATTTCTTTATTGAATATATTTT
>CASGDY010000016.1 GCA_949300355.1 uncultured Brachyspira sp. | reverse complement strand
GAAATGGCCTTTAAAATTGCTGCATCGTTGGCCTATAAAAAAGGCCTAAAGGAAGCTAATCCCGTTCTGCTGGAGCCCATATATCATGTTGAGGTTATAGTACCCGATGATTATATGGGAGATATAATAGGAGACTTAAACAAGCGGCGCGGACGGATATTAGGCATGAGTCCGGTAGAGGAAGGGCAAAAAGTATGCTCTATTTGTGGAGCAGATTTAAAGCCAATAGGAAAAGAAGTTGTAAGGCAAGAAATAGAGTATGTTCCAGCAAAACTAAAATTAGTAAATTATGTAAGAAATATCTATAAATGTGAAAAATGCGGACATGAATTTGAAGAATTTCAATCCATAACCGCTGAAGCTAAAGCAAACTGCCCAGAATGCGGAAGCGAAGCTAAAAGAATGATATCTTTAAATAGCGGTATCATCTTCAAAGGAAAAGGCTTCTATGTTAATGATTATAAAAACAGCAGCAGTTCTAGTTCATCAAGCAGTAATTCAGGAAGCTCACCTACTAAAAGCTGCTGAGGGGTTAAATAATAGCTTATAGGTTATAAGCACAAAAATATTTTTATAATAAGTAATTTGTAAATAATAATTAGCTGATAGCTTATGAATAATATGTTATCAGCTATTATAATTTTTTATTTAAATCTTAAAAAGGTTGTTACATTATAATATGGCTAAAAAAATATCTATAATGAATGTTTCAGAAGAGGAATTATCTAAATTCTGTATAGAAAATGATTTCCCTAAATTCCATGCATCTCAAATACTTAATTGGATATATAAAAAATATGCTATAAGTTTTGATGATATGAGCAATATACCTAAGAATTTGAGAAATTTATTAGATGAATACTACTTTATTCACAATTCAAAAATAGAAGCTATATCAGAAGATGAATACGGAACACAAAAATTACTAATTTCACTATATGATAAGAAAAAAATAGAATCTGTTATCTTAAATAAGAAAGACAGGGTAACTTTTTGTTTATCATCTCAGGTAGGATGCGGTTATGGATGTGCTTTCTGTGCTACAGGAAGTATGGGATTATCAAGAAACCTCACTGCTGATGAGATACTTGCTGAATTTCTACTTATGAGAGCTGTAACAAAAAAAGTTAATTCTATAGTGTTTATGGGCATGGGTGAGCCTTTAGCAAATACTAAAAACCTTTTTAAAGCAATAGATACTATAAATTCATTTAAGGGTTTTAATTTAGGAATAAGACATATTACAATATCAACATCAGGAGAAGTTGCCGGAATAAAGCAGTTAATAGAAAGAGATTTAGACTGCAGATTGGCTGTTTCTTTACATTCATTAAAAAATGATGTAAGAGATAAAATAATGCCTATTAACAAAAGATATCCTATAGAAAATCTGATGGCAATACTTAAAAGATACAGCAGAAATGGTAAAAGAATGATTACTTTTGAGTGGGTGCTTATAAAAGATGTTAATGATTCTGTTAATGATGCTTACAGACTTGTAAATTTGAAAAAAGAATTTCCTTTTAAAGTTAATGTTATACCTATGAACCCAGTTGAACATGCTCCTGAATTACAAAGACCAAATAAAGATATTATATTAAGATTTAAATCTATATTAAAAGATAATGGCATAGAAGTAGTTGAAAGATTTAAACAAGGACAGGAAATATTAGCCGGATGCGGACAATTAGCAGTAAAAAACATGTAAATTAATATAGTATTTATTATTTGTTTAAATAATAGTATAATAAAACTTATTTAAAAAATATATTAAAGAGTAATTTATGGAAAAATTTAATAGTTCTCTATTCAGTAAAAGATATGATGGATACAATTTAGAGAAAGAAATATGCATCATCAATAGAGGAATAATAGAAAATGATATATATGCCTTGGATTTTTTAAGAGAAGCTAATTACACTTATAATAAAGACAAAGAATATTTTTATTCATTATACAAGAAATTAGAAACCAGTAGTAACTGCGGAATATATTTAATATTAACAGCGATTTTATTAAGAAATGAAGATGAAAAAGCTAATTTAAAAATAGCCGATAGAAAAATAGATTTGTTAATGCAGAAAATATATGATTCTTATTATGTTAAATATAATGTTGTTGAGCATCTTGGCACTCCTAACAGCATTACAGTAATAAATGATGATATAATATATGAAGATGATAAGAGATATGATTTAATAAAGAAATTCCATGTAAAAAAATCAGCATTTGGTTATTTCAGTGCCTTAAAACCCTATGCACCATATCATATAAAAAGAGCACCTAGTAATAATGACATAGAATTTATAAAAAGTTCAATATTAAATAATTATAGAATATATTATATTTTATTATTATCAGATTACTCAAAAAAAGCTAAAAAACTTCTTCACATAATACTTAAAACTAATAGTTATAAAGCATTAACTTATTTAATCTTAATAAGAAAAGAAGGACTTTCAACAACATATCAGGAAAGTTTAGATTATTTAATAAATCTCAATATAACTTTAGCTGATATTATTATTTCTTATATATTCTTTTATTCTTATAATGACAGGATATCATATTACGATTCATTTGCAGTTCAAATAAAAAATATGGAATTTAATAATTTCTTTTATTCTATTATTAAAAAGAATTCAGAATATTTTGAAAATTTATTTACAAATAAAAATTTTGTAAAAAAAGTCACTAAAAGCAGTAAAAATTTCATACCGTTTTTGAATGAGCTTTACAGCAAAGAAATAGATTTCGGCTCTAGCAAAATATTATGCTTACTTTTAGAAAATAAATCAAAAAATATAAGAAAAGCTGCAATAAAAATAATTAATCGTAAGAAAAGAGAATCTTATGAATATTTAAAAACTTTAGATAATGATTTAGCAAGAGATATACTTAAAAGATGGAAAAATAAAAAAATAATTAATTCAGGTTTTAAAGATATTGACAGTATAGTTAATTTTGTAAATAAAAACTATAATAAGAAATTTGAAAAAAATTTATTATGTTTAGATGAATCTTTATTATATGGAGTAAAGAGCAAAAATTCTGATCAAAATATCCCTATAATAATAATAAAATATATATATTTAGAATATTCAAGACTAAAAGCCCCTACAAAGATAAAAGATTTAGATAAAATAATTTCATATTTTGATTTTAATTCATTTATTAATGTAATAAAAAGTATATATGAAAGATGGATATTTGAAGGAGCTGATACAACTTATAAATATGTAATGATTCCATATTTGGTATATGAATCAGAATACAAAATAGAAAAAGTCGCTTGTAATTTAAAAGAGTGGTGTGAATCAGGAAGAATATCACTTGCTAATTATGCCATATCTACATTAGCATTCAACGGAAGTCTTTATTCTCTAATTCTTATTGACTATATATCCAATAATTTTAAATACTATCAAATAAAAAATACTTCAAAGCTGGCATTTAAAGCTGCCGCAAAAAAATTAGATATTTCTGAAGATAAATTATCTGATAAAATAATACTAGATTTTGGAATAGACAAAGAAGGTAAAAAATTATTGAAAGATGATTCTCATTCTTTCACATTATATGTAAATGAAAAGCTGGATATTGAAAAAATATTTGACAACAAGAAAAAAGAGTATATATCCAAAATAGATAAATATAATAATATAAGTAAAAATTTATTGGATGAATTTTACAGCATAAAAAATAATATAAAAGCTACATATAAATTTCAAGCTTCAAGATTAAGCAAAGCATTAATGACAGGAAAAAAATGGACAGCAGATGATTGGAAAAAAATATTTGCTGGAAATTATATTATGGGGATATTAGCAAATCTCTTTATATGGACTATATACAATAAAAATGATAAAATATTAAAACAAGTTAAATACGATAGAAAATCAAATAGTTTCCGCACTCTAGATGATGAAGAATATAAATTAACTAAACTGCATAAATTATCATTAGCAAGTCCTGTAGAAATGACAGATGAAGAAATAAAAAAATCTAAGCAATTATTAACAGATTTAAAAATAAAACAGCCTTTTAATCAGATGCAGAATATTAATTTCTCTTTTGAAGACGGAGATATAAAAGAAAATATTATCGTAAAATATAGAAACAAAGAAGTAAAAATAAAAACTTTCAAAACTTTAATAGATTACCTTGATATGGAATTAGATTATGAGAATTCATATATAGTAGGATATAAAATTATAGATACATCCATATCTGTTGGAGTAAAAATCAATTTAATGGGAATAGATAATGCAATAGATGATAATGATATCATTCTATTCGGAGATATTGTGTTTTATACTATAGACAATAATAATGAAATATTTTCATACAAAAACATAATAGATCCTAAAACATCATATGCAAGGTATGTAAAATATATCATGTTTAATATAAATAATTATATTAAAAAGAATGTTCAAAAAACATCAAAAACAGAAAAAAGAAACAGGAGAGAATCAGATATAAAATGAAAGCTATTATAGTATTACCTACATATAATGAAAAAGATAATATAGAAAAAATGCTCAATAAAGTATTATCATTACCTGAATATATAGAAATTCTAGTAGTAGATGATAATAGTCCTGATGGTACAGCAAGTATTGTAGAAAAATATTTATCTAATAACAGAGTACATTTATTGAAAAGGGAGAAAAAAGAAGGATTAGGACCTGCATATATTGCAGGATTTAAACATTCATTCCAATATAATCCAGATTATGTTATAGAGATGGATGCCGATTTCTCACATGACCCTGATTTTGTAATCAGATTTATAGAAAGAATGGAAAATGAAAAATTAGATTTAGTAATAGGATCGAGATACTGCAATGGAATAAGTGTTGTAAATTGGCCTTTAAGAAGACTTTTCCTATCATACTATGGAAATAGATATGCCTCATTTGTATTAGGTTCTAAAATTATGGATATTACAGGCGGATTTAAATGTTTTAGAGTATCTGTATTAAAAAATATGAACTTTGATAATATACTTTCAGCAGGATATTCCTTCCAAATAGAAATGAATTATTCTTTTGAAAGCAATGGCTACAAAGTAGAAGAAGAACCTATAATATTTTATGAAAGAAGAAGCGGACAATCAAAGATGTCTAAAAATATCATAGCTGAAGCATTATTCAGAGTAATACGATTAAGATTTAGAAATAAAAAGAAATATTTTAATAATCAATCAAAATAAATATTGCTGCTGATATTACCATATTTCAATTCTATAATATAATTAGGATATATATTATGAATAAAATGATTTATATTTTTTTTATTGTAATTATATTAATATCATGCAATAACAAAAAAGAAGAAGATAAAACTGCAAATACAAAAATAAAAGTCGGATATTTATATGAATTCGCCGGTGCTTCTGCTGTTGCAATAGCTAAAGAAAAAGGTTTCTTTGAAGAAGAAAATTTAGATGCAGAATTATTTGAATTTTTTAACGGACATGCCGCTATTTTATCTATGATTTCTAAAGAAGTTGATTTTACATATATAGGACATGCTGCACATTCTTTGATTATAAACGGAGATGTGCAAATATTAATACCGAATGGAATAAGTAAAGGCGAAAAAATAATAACAGGAAAATGGAGCGGTATTAACAGCATTTCTGATTTAAAAGGAAAAACAGCAGCAACTCATTTAGGTACTTCAGGCGAAACTATGCTTAATGTAGCATTGAAAAATAACAATATAAAATTAGAAGATATAAATTTAGAAAATATTAATATTACTAATCTAGCTGATGCCCTAATAAATAAAAAAGTTGATGCTGTATCAATATGGGACCCTTATACTAGAGAAATTACTGAAAAAATACCAAATAATTATAATCTATTAGCAGATATCACAAACTACAGCGATGACATTGCTTTAACAAGCAGTTTTGTATCAACATTAGAATATATAAATAATTATCCTGATATAGTACGAAGATTTTCAAGGGCAATATTAAAAGCTATGGATTATAGAAAAAATAATCTATATGAGGCAGCAGAATTCACGTCAAAACTTACAGAAAATGATATAGAATCTGTAAAAAAAGAAATAGATGCATCAATATTGTTTTCATCATCAGACATAAAAAACGCCTGCAATTCAGGTGAAATACTAAAATGGTATGAAGCCCAGCAAAATATATTTTTAGATTCTAAAATTATAAAAGAAACCGTACCTGTAACAAATTATATACAGCTGACAATCCTTACTAATATATTAAATAGTTTATAATTTAATTTTACCGCCTATGCTTTTAAATTGATCTATAAAATTAAAAGATGATTTATTTATAGACTCAGCATCATCTATAGTTATATCATCATCTGAAACAGCAGAAGCAACAGCAAGCGACATAGCTATCCTATGATCATTATGAGAAGTAGTAGCTCCTCCTTTAAGCCTTTCAACTCCTTCTATTAATATTTCATCTTCAGTTACTTCTATATTAGCTCCTATTTTTGTAAAACTGTCTTTCAAATCATTAATCCTATCGCTCTCTTTATATCTCAATCTCCCTGCATTATATAATCTAGTTCTGCCTTTTGCAGTAGCGGCAAGAGTTGTAATGATAGGACCTAAATCCGGAATATCAGACATATCTATATCGAGGGCATTTAATCTGTTAGTTTTCTTTATTGTAATAGAATTATCTTTATTATAAGAAACAGACGCCCCCATAAATTTTAATATATTAAGTATTTCTTTATCGCCTTGAATAGAATATTTATTAAGTCCGTATAAAGTAGTTTCTCCTCCCAAAGCACCTGCAGCAGCAAAAAAAGCGGCATGCGACCAATCGGATTCTGCTTCATAATCAATGCCTGAATATTCTTGATTGCCGTATACTTCTATTATATTATTATCATGTCTTAAAGTTTCTATATTTGCCGCTTTAAGTGTCTTTAAAGTCATCATAACATAAGGCTCTGATTCCAATTCTCCGTCTATAATAATATTAGAATTACCATCAAGCAAAGGTAATGCAAATAAAAGTCCGCTTAAAAACTGACTGCTTAAATTACCCAAAACTTTAAAATTTGAAGCCTTTAATTGTCCAGATATTTTAATGTAATTCTCTGAATGAATAAATTCTAATCCCTGTTCCTTCCATATATTTTTATATACTACAATAGGTCTTGAAAATAATTTTTTAGAACCCGTAAAAGTACATGTTATTCCAAGTGCAGACATTATAGGAATTAAAAATCTTAAACTGCTTCCCGACTCTTTAACATCTATAGTTAATTCTTTTTCATATTCTTTTTTAGGAAAAACTTTAATACCATCATCAATGAGTTTTAAATCAGCAAAATTAGACACAGCATTTTTTGTAACTTCCACATCAACACTAACATTATCAATCCAATGCTTTATTATACTCGGAGTTTTAGCTAATGATGATGCAATTAAAGCCCTATGAGCATCACTCTTACTCATTTGAATATAAATAGAACCAAAAATTTCTGAAGGTTTAACAGTCAATGACATAATATAGCTCCAATAATTATCAATTACTGCAATATAGAATCAACGAAACTTTCAGCATCAAATTCTTTGAAATCATCAACTTTCTCTCCAAATCCTCCGTAATATATAGGCAGAGATAAATAATGAGCTATACTTATTGCTACTCCGCCCTTAGCCGTACTATCTAATTTTGAAACTATAGCACCTTGTATATCTAAAGCATTAGTAAATACTTTAGCCTGCTCTATTCCATTATGTCCAACATTCGCATCTAATACTAATATTGGTACAAATTTAAATTCTGTAAATCTTTCTGTAGCTATTTTTTTCATCTTCTCAAGCTGTCTTACCAAATTCTCCTGATTATGAAATCTTCCCGCAGTATCAACTATTACTATATCAGCATCTGTTGCCTTAGCTTTATCTAATGCTGAAAATAATACGCTCGCAGGGTCTCCGGCTTGCTGACCTTTAACTATAGTAACAGAAAGTCTATTAGCCCATTCTTCTAATTGCTCTATGGCAGCTGCTCTGAATGTATCTGCTGCTGCTAATATAACTTTATGATCTTTCTTTAAAATATTAGCTAATTTTGCTATTGAAGTTGTTTTACCTACTCCATTAACTCCAACTATAAAAAGTATGGTTTTCTCTTTGAATTCTATTTTCTTTGAAATGAATTTAGATATTAAAATTTCTCTTAAATGTTTTTTAGCTTCAGCAGGATCTTTTATATTTTCTTTTTCTATTACATCTCTAAGTTTTGAAATAATATCTTTTGTAGTTTCAACACCAGCATCAGCTGTTATTAATGTATTTTCTAAACTTGCAAAAAACTCATCATTAATTGATGAACTATTAAATAATGATGATAATGAAAATTTATTTTTAGAACTTGTTAATGAAACTTTAGGCTTCTTAGATTTTTTCATTAACACCAAAACTAAAATCAAAAGTACTACAAGTACACAGCATGCTATTATTATAATATTCATATACGGCATAGTAGATTGCATTTATTAATTTCTCCAAATATAAAATTTATTTAGAATATTATATAAACTATTAAGATTTTTTCAAGATATAAAATATTATCAATGCTTTTGCCTCTATAAAAAAATTAATGAATCAATTATTTTTTTAATTAATTAAATGCTTGGAAAGAACTAGCTGTAGCATTACATAATGGGCATTTAGCTGGAGCTGAACCTGCTTCAACATATCCGCAAACAGGGCATAAATAATAAACTGTAGGTAAAGTTTTTTTAGCATTTAAATCCTGTATAGTTTTGTTATATAATTCAGCATGTGTTTTTTCAACAGAAGCTATTCTGTTCATTAATTCAGCAACATTTTTATTGTTTTCAGAAGCAGCAACTTTACTGAAAGCTGGGTACATTTTTGTGTACTCATAAGTTTCACCAGCTATACCGCTTTTTAAATTATCAACATCTGTACCAACTTTAACTGCATTGATTTTAGCTGTTAATGCTTTAGTTGATAATTTAGAAGATAAAGCCATATCGTTTAAAAGCTTAGCATGTAAAGCTTCTGCTGCAGAAGCTGCTTTAAATAAAGCTGCAACGCTTTTGTTTTGAGCTTTTTTAGCATACTCAGCATAACTAGCAGATGCATTCATCTCACCATTATAAGACTGCATCATACCGTCTAAAGTAGATTTAGCTGTTTGTCCATATACAAGACCAGCGAAAACGAATAAGAACAAAATAAATAAACTTGATTTTTTAACCATCTTTTTTTCCTTTTTAATATAGAGTTTTTTTATTTTTATATGCAGAGGCAGCATATAGACTATATAAGCTTTAATACATAATAAAAGTAAAATAAAATTAATATTTTTTACAAAAAAAACATAACATAGTAAAATAATGTTAACATATACTAACTTTAATATAAAAAATAATCATATAAAACAATAAAAGGCATCAAATTTTACATTTAATGCCTTTTATTAAAATATTATTTAAATTATTTTTTACTTTCTCATTTTTTCAATGGCTTTTGCCAATATAGATATACCCTTATCAATATCTTCAGGTTTAGAATTAGTATAATTTAATCTTAAAGTACCTAAACCTCTTTTAGCTTCATAGAAAGGCTCTCCTGCCACAACAACAACACCATCCTCAGCAGCTTTTCTTGAAAGCTCAACAGCATCTATTCCTTTAGGAAGTGTAGCCCATATAAACATACCGCCTTCAGGATGAGTCCAATGCATATCTTTAGGCAAATATTTATCCATAGCTTCAAGCATATAATTACATTGTCTGCCATATAAGTCTATTATTTTTTTGATATGCTCATCATAATCATTATCTTCTAAATACTGACTTACAACTACCTGAGCAAATGTTCCTGTATGTAAATCTATAAGCTGTTTATAATCTTTCATTTTAGCATATAATTCTTTTTGTCTGCATGCAATCCAGCCTAATCTCATACCAGGTGCTACAGTTTTTGAGAATGTGCCAAGCAATATAGCCTGTTCTCCTAAATATGTACCAAATGATTTTTGATGTTCGCCTTTAAATCTTAACTCTCCGTAAGGATTATCCTCTACAAAGAATGTATCTTTACCTTTCATAATATCTGCTATTTTTTCTCTTACAGCATTTGTATATGTTATACCTGTAGGATTTTGGAAATTAGGTACAGAATAGAAGAATTTATTATCATATTTATTTATAGCTTCTTTAAACTCATCTATATCAGCACCATCTTCATTCAAATTAACAGTATGAATTTTAGGATTATATAGGTGAAATGACTGCAAAGCTGCTAAATAAGACGGATCTTCAACTAATACATTATCATCAGGATCTATTAAACATGAAGAAACGATATCTAAAGCCTGCTGAGAACCATTAGCTATAAGTATGTCGCTAGCTTCCATTTCAATACCCTGTTTTTTATATCTATTTGCAATAAACTCTCTTAAAGGTCCGTATCCTTCAGTGCTGTTATATTGCAGAGAATATGCACCTTTAGTTTCTAAAACCTTATTTGCTGCAGCTTTAATCTCTTCTACAGGAAATGATTCGGGATTAGGCAAACCGCCGGCAAATGATATTAAATCACCTTTAGCGGCAACTTCAAGCATAATTTTTACAAAACTGCTTTGAAAATCTTCTTTTAATGCTCTTTTTGATAATCTTAATTTCATAATAATATCCATTTAAAAAATTTGTTGTATATTATACACTACTATTAATAATAATGCTATATTATTTTTAGATTTTTTATCTAAAAACAAATTCACAAAAAAAGGGAGATTTTTTTAATCTCCCTAATATTTATTAAACTTAATTTTTATTATATTTTCCAATTAGGGAAACGTTTTAAAACAGCAGAAATAATATCAGTTTTATAATGCTGTTCTAAATTAACTAGCTTTTGGAACTCGCCAAATATCATTTTAACATCTTCTTCTGACTCATTATCTATAAATTTAAGCAGATAAGCCTTGTCAAATACCAAATCATATACAATCTTCAAAAGTTTTCTAGCCTGTGCAGAAGTTTCTTTTTTATCAACCATTTTTGATAAATGAGGTATTATGCTAAGCAAACCTATCATAAGAGAATTTTTATTTATATTTATATCTCCTGCTGTTTCATCATAATACTCTCCGTCAAGTATCTTTTGAGCAAAATAAACAAATGATTCAGGGCATTCTCTATAGTGAAGGAATATATCATCTATAGTTTTAGCAAGCATATCAGTTTTACCATCTTCAAATAATTTGTTTACTATAAGATAATTATTTTTAACTTGAGGAGAATAAAGCATTTTAAGTATTATATTATAATAATCATCTCTTCTGCCGTCCCAAATAGCTTTTATAAATTTTTCTCTATAGTTAGAAGAAGGAAGCACCTCATAAATATGAGTATAGTCATCAATATTCTTAACTATATCTGAAAGCAAAGGTATGCTGCTGTCAGCATTAGACTGACTTCTCAAATATATTGTACTTATTATTCTCTGATCATTAGGAGCTTTTTTATCTTTGGAAATATTAACAAAATAATTATTCATCTCTTTTGCTTCTTCAGAGTTTAAATTAGGAGTATATGTTAAATATTCCATATATATTTGATATCTCTCAAAGAAATTATCAGTTTTATTGAATTTAGATAAACTTTCAGCATCATAAGTTTCAGCTTCTTCATTATAGAGGAAAGTATTTTTATCAAATTTAACTGTAGTAGAAGCTCTTACAGATTTTTTAGCACTCTCAAGCCATTTACTATAAGCTGATTCTGCAACTACAACATCAGGTTTTGAAGTTAATTCCTGCTTTAAATCTTTAGTAGTAATTGTCTTTCTATATTTTAAAATAATAGTTAAAAGCTCTGTAGGATTTTCTTCTGAAATCTTTTTAATTTCATTAAGTCTGTAAGCCTTATAAACATTAATATCATCATTAGGCAATGTTGTAAGAGATTGTATTGCCATATCAAAAGTCATTTTTCTTACATCTTCCTGAGATACAAACTTTATATTAACATTATTTATATCTATTGACTTAATTTTACCAACACCGAAATTTCTATGTATAACATATTTATCAACATCATATTGTATATACTTCTCAAATATTTCTATACAATCTTTAGGCTTTTTATTTACATTAGTAATAGATGATATCTCTTCTATTTTTTCAAAAAGAGTATGATTAGGATATAAAGCTTTATAAACATCTACGAGTCTATGTCTGAAAAATTTTGCCTTTTTATTATTTTGTGCAACTATATCCTGTTCATAATTAAGCAAATTTTTAATAGTTTTTAAAGCTTCACTATATTTATTATTCTCAAAATAATAGAAAAATATTATTTTCCATACATCTATCATTATATTAGAATCTACAAGAGTTTTTAAAGCATTTTCATATTTAAGCAAGTAATTATAATTATCCGGCTCATACTGCAATACTTTTTTAATATCGCTTTCTGCATTATTTCTTTCTCTTATAAGATTTCTTTCAAAAGCAATTTTATAATAATGCACGGCACTCTTTATATCTCCTGCCATTTCTTTTGTATGAGCTATTTTTTCAGGAAGTTCCGGATTTGAAACATCAAAACGTATAAGTCTTTCCCAAATTTCTAATGCTTCAGAATCCCTGTTAGTGCTTTGATAATAACTAGCCAAATATCTTAAAGCATAATCGCTTTCATAATATTCATCTAAAATTTTCTGGGATATGAATTCAACTATATTCCATTTTTTAGCATTTTTAAAAATACCTAAAAGTTTTTCCAAACTCATCTCTGAATAATTTTCTATTTTTAAATTTAAAAATCCATTTGCATATAAAGCTGATATATGATTAGGGTTTTTATCTAATTGCATTTTAGCTGTTTCTATAGCAGAATTTATATCATTATTATCATTTATATCATTGAGAATACCTGATAAATCAACAAAATACTTAGCAGTATAATTAAGAAGAGGTCTTCTCGTAAATGTTTCTTCTGAAAACACATTTTCTAATTTTTGTAGAGCTTCTGACATATTATCACTCCTTATCTAATATTTTTATGTAGTATTGCAGCAAATCTTTATCTATTACAGCCATCTTTCTGCCCCATACCTTAACTTCTTCAACATCATAATCATTCTGTCTCATAATGAGATATGTAGTCAAAAATGCATATGAAGATAAAAGTTTAGGTGCGGTAGTTTCTCTAAGTTTTACCTTTCTGTAATCTGCTTCCAATCTGGATATCTTTCTTCTAAGATCAAATTCCTCCTGTTCATTTAATGGTCTTTTTACATCCAATATGTTCATAAGTTCGCCGTAAGCACTCATCCATAATATTATTTCTTCCTGACTATTGTTATGAACACCTCTTTTTATTATTATATCTCTGATTTCTCTTACTATTTCTATGCTTATATTTTCAAATTCTATACTTAAAGGATCATAAAATAAAGCTTCCCTTACATACATTTTACACTTTTTCTCATCGCCTAATTTATCATAAATCATGGCAATGTAACTCAATGTTCTAGAATTGTATGGTTCTATAGTATTTAAATATTCATAAGATTTTAATGCTCTAGAATAATCCTTTAACTCTATAAAAGCATTAGAAAGTAAACGCAGTTCCTCCGTGCCTTCAATATCATTAGTACTTCTCTGCATTATTAACTCTATTATCTTATTATATACATAATAATGAATAGCGTTAATTGATATTAAATTCTCATCATAAGACTTTCCATGTACGAATACATTGAATTTCTTATAAGTAGAATCTAAAAGTTTGCAGTATTCTATGCAATTTCTCTCCACAGTTTTAAATTTATCAAGCCTATTAATCCAAAATTTAACACAGGATATATTTTCATACAGATTTGCACATTCAAAATCTTTTGACATAATCCTATCAAAATCTTCCATAGACTCCGTAAACAAACCCTGCTTTAATTTAGTTTCTATAATGTTGAAAATATCTTTAACAGACTCTTTTCTAGAAAATAATTCCTCTTCCATTATATTTAAAATAAACTGCTCCCTTAAAGCTAAAAACGTACAGAGATATATACGCATATTATAATAATATAATCAAATAAACTCAAATTGTCAAGAGAAAAAAATACTCTTCAAAGTAAAAAAATGATAAAAATATGTTAATTATGATATATTAACTTGTCAAAAAATAAAAAAGAAATAAATAATAACTTTACTCTATCTTTTTATGAAATTGAATTATTTTTTAAGCTCTTTCATTATGAGATCTTCAATATCATCTAATTTACATTCTAAACTCCAGATATTGATCAATGATTTTTTAGATTTGTTTTTTTCTTTTTCGAGCTCATTTTTGTAATACTCTCTTTCTTTTCTAAGCTCTTTTAATTTTACAGATATCTTATTACAAGAATCTATACTAGTATTGTCATCGCCATCTAAATCAACATTTATCGTCAACTCATCAGACTTTTTAAATAATTTTTTAAATATTCCCATATTATTCCTCTTTCATAATATTTTTACATTCTTTTTAATTCACAAATTCTTTCTTCTAAGAATTTATTTCCTACAGTTGCAGATGTTTGCAATGTACCCAAGCATAATATAACTTTTTCAAATTTTAATTCTGCTATCATTATATCATCTTCAGTTTTATTTTTCAAAAAACTATAAAAATATGTTAATTATGATATACAAGCTCTCCGGATTTAAAAACCATACCGCATAAATCATCATCCATACTATAAAGCAAGAAATTAAGGTTATCACAATTCCATACTACAATATCAGCCTTTTTACCAACCTCTATAGTGCCTATTTCATTGCCTCGGTTAATGGCACATGCGGCATTTATAGTAACGGCATTCAATATTTCTTCAGGTTTAAGTCTGTACATAATATACGCAAGCTTCATTATAAACTGCATATTTAAAGAAGGACTAGAACCAGGATTATAATCTGTAGCTAATGCTATAGGAACTCCCTTATCTATCATATACCTAGCTCTTGCATAAGGCATATTCAAATAAAAAGAAGCATTAGGCAAAAGAACAGCTATTACATTTTGATTTTTTATAACATCTATAGATCTGTCATCAGACATAATCAAATGTTCAGCACTTATAGCATTAAATCTGGCTGCTAAATATGAACCTCCGCTTGTTTCTAATTGATCTGAATGAACTTTAATACCTAGATGATACTCCTGAGCAGCATTAAGAACTTTATGAGTTTCTTCCATATCAAGTCCGCAATTTTCACAAAATACATCGCAAAATTCAGCTATGCCTAATTTTGATATTTCAGGAATCATTTCATTACATATCAAATTTATATAGGAAGCTCTGTCATTTTTATATTCATCAGGTATTACATGTCCGCCCATAAATGTACTTACTATATCTATTTTATGATTATTATTAAGTTTTTTCATAACTTTTAATATTTTTATTTCATCTTTAACCGTTAATCCGTAACCGCTTTTACCTTCTACTGTAGTAGTTCCATGTTGAATCATTTTATCTAATATAGGCAGTGATTTTTTATAAAGTGCATTTTCAGTCTTATTTCTAGTATCTCTAACTGTTGACAATATTCCGTAACCTGACTTTATTATATCAGAATAACTCATATGACCGCTGATTATATTATACATCTCATCTTCTCTTGAACCGCCATATATAAAATGAGTATGACAATCTATCAGACCAGGGGTAACTAATGCTCCATTAGCATTGAATGTTTTCTTAGCTTTTCCTTTAATAGAATCTCCAATACATTCTATTATTCCATTTTTTATGCCTATAGAAACATTATTATATACTTTTATCTTTCCTTGTTTCTTACCATATAATGGAATATTGCCTTGTCCTGTTGCAATAGAGCCTATATTTTTGATAATGATATCTAACATAATGCCCTCACATTTTAATATATATTATATATTAACAGAAAAATTATATATGTTGTAAGAGGTTATTAATATTATAATTAATAATAAAATAATAAATAGTTTATCAACTATTTTAGAATTAATTTTTTTATTTATAAATCTTCCTAATATACCTCCGCATATTCCGCCAATAATCATCACTATTAAATAAGAAAGATTAACCTTTGAAGCATATCCATCAGCAACACTTATGAATACATTTGAAATTTGGGAAAACAATATGATATACAGAGAATTTTGAGCTGCAACTTTGGAATCCATACTGAAAAAGAAGTATAAGAAAGCTATATTAAAAGGACCGCCGCCTATACCTAAAAATGATGATAAAAGTCCAAGAACCAAACCTATTATAACGCATAAAAATATATTTTGTATATGCATAGATTTTATTTTTTTATCACCCATATTCTTTACTGTGAATATTAAAGTAAAAAATGTTAATAATATTAAAATAGCCGATTGAAAAATACCTGCTATATTCTCACTATTAAAGAGTGTTATAACATAAGAAAAGAGCATCTTTCCAAGCATTCCTCCTATGATACCGCCTAAAGCTAAAGGAGCTGCTACCTTAGAATCAACAAGACTATCATGTTTTATTTTAGATACAACAAATGTATACAAACTCATAGATAAAACTGTGCAAGATGATAAAAAACTTATTTTACTTACTTCAAGCACATTCAAAGAATCAAGCACAGGTTTTATTATAACTCCGCCGCCTATTCCGCAAATGGCACCTATCACAGATGCTAATAAACTTACAATTAAAAAAAATACTATCATTTTTCTATACCAAGATATTCCATCAATTTATAATAATCAGTATTTAGTATAAGATCCGCTGGAAAATCTATAGATAATAATAATTCTACAGCATCTTTAAAATCTCCTACTTTATACTTTGAATGGGCATCGGATGTTATTACAATATTAGTTTCATATTTTTTGCAAGTTAAAGCAACTTCGCGGCATATAGGACTGCTTCCTTTTCTAACCGTGAAAGATGAAGAATTAATCTCTATTAATTTATTATACTCTTTACATAATTTGACTATATATTCAATATCAAATTCAAATTTAGGATTGCCGACATGACCTAAACAGTCAATATTAGGATTTTTGATAATTTCAGCATATCCATTTGTATGGTCTTTTTTAGTTAAAGGCTGTATAGAATCTTCATGATATGAAGCTATAACAAAATCTAAATATTCTAATATATTTTCACTTAAATCTACTTTTCCGCTATAATCTACTATGTTAGCTTCACATCCTCTAATAAGTCTAACTCCATTAATATAATCAGGCAAACTATGCATAGCTTTGAAATGCACTGATTTGGCTCCGTCACTGGAATGAGGCCCATGATCTGTAATGGCTAAAGCTAAAAGTCCTTTCTCTTTAGCTGCATTCACCATTTCATCAACTGTGCTATAAGCATGCTCACTTACTAAAGTATGAGTATGCAAATCAGCTATTATACCCATAATAAATACCTTATTATAGCTTTGACTTAGCTATTTTTTCTATTAATTCTATTGTATTATCTATACATATAAAATCACTATTCAAACAGGCATGATAATTTCTAGCATCTCCCCAATTTTTTCCTGTATAATAATTATAATGCTTAGCTCTTAATTTATCTCTTTCTTTTAGGATTTTTTCTATATTTGCACTATCTAATTTATATTCTTCAACAGCTCTTTTAATTTTATTTTCCATATCAGAATAAATAAATATATTAATACAATTATCCATTCCTTCCAATATATGATTAGCACATCTTCCAACTATAACACATGAATGTTTAGATGCTACTTCTTTTATAACATTGCTCTGTGCAAAAAACATAGTATCCTGCAATGACTCTCCATTACCAAATACCATATTTCCGGCATAAGAACCTGTTATAGCAAAATTAAAAAGAGAAGCTCCTGTTAACTTTTGTTCATTTTCTTTAATATATTCCGGAGAAAATCCTGTTTTATCTGATGCCATTTCTATTATAGCTTTATCATAAAAAGGTATATTTAAATTCTTGGCAACCATTTCTCCAATATACCTTCCGCCGCTGCCGAATTCTCTGCTGATAGTGATAACAATATTTTTACTCATATATAATAATATACCTCCTATTATGTTATATTAATAGTTTATCAATATTATTCGTATTTGTCAAATTTAAACAACTTCTTTTCCTATATTATGTATAAATATTTTATATTATTGATATTAAAATCAAAATAAAAAACTATATTATTACATTTTTTATAATACAATTTTGATTAAAAATTAGAAAATAGTTATACTAAAAGAAAGAATAGTATACATATGATAAATTAATAAATTAGAAGAAATCAGAGAAAGTTTTTTCCCTTGCATTTTCATCTTTCATTACGCCTATATCATACAAATATCTAGTAACAGCTAATGAAAAACCGCCTTTGATAGGAGTTTTAGGATATAATATTATTATAGGTGTTCTCTTTTGAACGGATATCATTACCTTTTCTTCATCAAATAAAACAGGCCCTAAAAGAACCAAATTAATATCAAGAGCAAATTTCGCAGTTACCTTTTTTACTTCTCTGTATAAATTGATAGCCCAATCTATATTCTTAACTTTGTTCACTATCAAATACATCTTATCTGTCATATTATTAACATATATCATTTTCATAAGTCTGTAAAGGTCGGTTAATGCAGTAATCTCAGGATTAGCTACAAGTATTATATCATCGGACATCTCATAGAAACGCATCATAGGCTGAGTAATACCTGCAGCATAATCTATAATAACATAATCATATTCCTGTGATAATACTTTTAAATCTTTAGCTAAATTCGATAAATTGAAATCATTTTCAAACTGTACAAATCTCTGTATATTAACTCCGGCACTGATAACATCAATGCCATATTCGCTTTTTATAACACAGTCTTTTAATGTCAAAGTACCTTCAAAATATTCCTGAAGTTTAGACTGAGGTTTTACATGAAGCAATATAAATACATTTGAACAGTTAATATCTATATCAAAAACCAAAACTTTATATCCTCTGGAAGCCAATTCTGCAGAGAAATTAACTGAGCATAAAGTTTTACCGGCACCGCCTTTTCCGCTAGAAAAAGATATTATTCTTCCCATAATTATTGTCCTGTATACAATTTTAATACTTGAGCCACTTTAAGACGAACATTTTCATCCCAATCCAATATATGCGGCTTTAAAGCTTTAATTACAGTAGTTTTATCGGAATTTTCTACATTTTTTGCCAACTCTTCAAGAGCCTCAAGTCTTTTATCAACCTCTTCGCTTTCTAAAAGTGCAAAAATTTCATTCATAGTTTCTTCCTTAAAATCTAATAAATAATACTATACTTAGTATATATTATACATTATATGATATTTTTGTCAAAAATGAAACTTATTTAATTAAATTTAAAATATAATTATATCAATATGTGAATTACTGCATTTCAAAAGGCTTTTCTTTAGTAAAATCAGGATTATAATTGTCAGAGCTTTCCATTTCCTGAACAAGTAAATTTTCAAATCCCAAATCCAAAGCATAAGCAACTAAATCATCATACTCTTTTTTATATAATTTTCTGTTTATACTTTCAAAATTGCAGGCTTGAAATTTAGGATTATACTGCGACATCAAAGATATTGTAGTATTTAAAAAACCTCTCTCTTTAAGTTCTATTAATACATCATAAGAATCTGATTCATTATTCGGAAGTATTAAATGCCTTATTATTATACCTTTTTCGGCAATGCCTTTTTCGTTAACTACTAAATCGCCTGCTTGTTTTTTCATTATCTCTATCGCATTTATTGCAGTATTAAAATAATTTTCAGCTCTAGAATATTTAAAAGCCTTATCATCAAAAACATATTTTAAATCAGGCAAATATATATCAACAATACCGTCTAAACAATCTAATAATTCTTTAGTATCATATCCATTGGTATTATAAACTATAGGAAGATTGAGTCCTTTTTCAAAAGCTATTTTTAAACCTTTTAATACAGGATAAATAAGATGAGTTGCACTCACAAGATTAATATTTTCTGCACCTTGTTTTTCTAAATCCAAAAAATAATCTGCCAATGTTTCAATATCAATTATCTCACCTACTCCGTCAGAACTTATTTGATGATTCTGACAAAACACACAGCTTAAATTACAGCTTGAAAAAAATACTGTACCGCTTCCGCCTTCACCTACAAGCATAGGCTCTTCACCGAAATGCAAAGTATGAGATGCAGTTTTTATATGATTGGCATCTTCAAAAATTTTGCATCTTCCTATTTTGTTTTTATTACGATTAACATTGCATATATGTCCGCAGCAAATACACTTGTCATAAAGAAGTTCTGCCTTTACCAAAGCTTCATCTATATTTTTTAAATGTTTTTCATTATAGTTCACAGTATATCCCGATATTTTTTAGTATATACTAAAAATTTTTAAGTTTGTTAAAAACATACTTTTAAATTTAGGTTATTTGTGGGGACTAGCCCCCACACACCCAGTTCTTTTTGTGACCAAGGCGAAGCCCGCCTGCGGCGAGAACCAAAAAGACTGCATTTGAAGAAGTCCGCCTTCGTTCTGCATGCCTGCGACAAGGTGCAGTCAGAATATAATTTTTATTTTATTTTTAAAGAAAACTTAACAATATTTTATACTATTAATAAAATTAAAATTATATTCATAAATAAGTCAAAATTGACAAAATGTAATTGTTTCAGTATATACCTAAACAAATATACTTTGTCAAAAATAAATTTATGTTTTGGTTTTATATTTGTGGCTTTGCCCCAAACCCCACTTCTTTTGTTGCCACAAAGAAGCAAAAAGGCTGCATTTTGACTTAAATTTAGTAATTTATCTTACATGTAAAATATAATTAGTGTGATTTAACACTAATTTTATATTCGCACTTTCGCCGTAGGCGTACTTCGTATGGTTCTTTTTGCGGCGGGAAAAAGAACAACAAAAAATTGACAAAGTTAAAAATTTTTAGTATTAATTAAAAATAATATTTTTTAATTAATCAAATTTTATTATCATTTATTATTTTCTAAATATTTAATAGCCCATTCGCTCATCAAAACAGGAGGCTGATATAATTTTGATTCATCTATCTCAAATTTACTATTATGATGAGGTATATTCTTTTCTGTCATAGTAGAAAATAATATAAAAGCTCCGTCAATCTTCTCTAAATAATCAGCAAAATCTTCACCTGCCATTGATAAACTATAATGAGATGCTTTTTTAAATCCAAGTTCATTACAAACTTCATTTAACTGCTCATATATTTTTGCATTATTAACAACAGGTGCACCTCTTCTCTTTATAACAACTTCGGCCTTAGCTCTGTTAGCTGCTGCAATAGATTCTGCCACCTCTTTTATTCTTTCTGTTATAAATACTCTATTCTCTTCACTGAAAGTTCTGAAAGTACCTTCAATATTTACTTCAGTAGGTATTACATTATACTGAGTTCCGCCATGCAGCATACATATAGATATTATAACAGGATCTGTTGCAAGTATCTCTCGGCTTTTGATATTATAAATACCCTGTACTATTTGGCTAGCTGTAAGCATAGGGTCAATGGAAAGATGAGGATATGCTCCATGTGCACCTTTACCTATAACTTTAATAAATACTCTGTCATTAGAAGCCATCAAAGGTCCTTCCTTCAATATAAACTCTCCGCTTGGAGTATCAGCAGACAAAGTACCTATATGAGTACCTACTATGGCTTTAACTCCTTCAAGAAGTCCGGAATTAAGCATATTATGTGCACCTACAGCCAATTCTTCTGCAGCTTGAAATACTAATCTTACTTTGCCTTTCAATCTTGATTCATTTTCTTTTAAATAATGTGCAGCACCTAAAAGACAAGCAGTATGTGCATCATGTCCGCATGCATGCATATTTCCATTTTTAGAAGTGTATTCGCATCCTGTTTCTTCCTGTATAGGTAAAGCGTCCATATCGGCTCTTATAGCAACCACATTATCTCCGCTTCCTATATCGCAAACTAATCCGCTGTCAAGCGAAGATTCTTTATAAGAAAGTCCTAATTCTTTTAATTTATTCGTAACATAATTTTTTGTCTGAGGTAGTTCTGTACCAACTTCAGGAATTTGATGCAGATCTCTTCTCATAGAAACTATAATATCATTTAATTTTTTGTAATCCATATTATCTGCCTTAATATTATTTTCTATTAGTATATAAATAATAATTATTAAGTCAATAATTTAAAATATATTATATTAAAAAACAAATAGCTTTATTTTTATTAGTTCTATATTAATTATCTGCACGCACGGTAAATATATTTTTAACTAGAACTAGTTAATAATTCAGAGTATTATTATTAACTAATTTTTATATATCGTGCGGTATATACGTTAAAAATTTAAATAACACTAGGGCGGGTGCTTTTAACTTCTGTTTAATCAAATAAAAAAAGAAAAGTTAAAATTGCAAATGAAATTAATAAAGTATAATGGGCGGGATTGTAATAAAAATTTTTAAATTTAATTACATTTGCCCACCCTTCAGGCTTTCTATTTTTCTATCATTTCTATATTATTTTTCTTTTTTACTTTTACTGTTATTCTAGCTGCCCACCCAAGATTTTTTTTAAATTTAGAATGCTATATAACGCACGTTAAATCAAACTAAATATATAAATCAATTAATAATACAATTTTTATTATATTAAAAAAATCTGCTCACCGTGCGGTATAAAGAATTTTAAATCTAATTAAAACTAGGGCGGATGCTTTTAAATTCTGTTTAATCAAATAAAAAAAGAAAAATTAAAATTACAGATGAAATTAACAAAGAATAATGGGCGAGGTATGAAAAATAAGTTTAAAAACTAACAACCCTACCCTATAAAAATAATAAAATCATTCTGAAGGCTCTATTACAAACATAGTAGCTATCATCTTGGCAAGCATATTATCTTCTTCATCTCTTATAGTAGATTCTACGATAATTAATCTTTTACCAGCATTTATAACCTCACCAGTAGCTATTACTTTTTTAGAAACAACCGGCTTAAAAAAATGCATTTTCAATTCAGAAGTCACAGTTTTATAACCTTCTTTAAGCATAGTAGCGGCAGCATGTCCTCCGGCAGTATCTGCAATAGCTGAAACCATACCGCCATGCATATATCCTAAATATTGCGAAAACTCTTTTTTATTTTCACAAGATATTACAGCTTTACCTTTATCTATATGCTCAAGCTTCATTCCTACAAAAGATAGAAAATCCTGAGAATCAAATCTCTTTTTTATTCTTTCATAAACTTCTTTTTCCAACATATTAATAACTCCTTATATGAAATTTTATAATAATTTCAAAAATAATTTATTTTATAAACTAATCGCTTTCATAAGACATTCATTTATATATAGCATGAAATACAATTATGATTTGCTTAATCTATTATTATTACCATTATTTAAATTTAAAGTCAAATTTTATATAAAACATAATTTAACAAGTTTATAAAAAGTAATTTCAGACAATTATAATAATTTTTTATAAAAAAGCCAAGTATAAAAATACTTGGCTATAAATCTAATCTAATATTTTATAGGAAAAATTTATATATATAATTAATAATAAATATAGCAAATAATATTATAGGAAGAACATAAGTTACATATATTCTTGAGAATTTAGGAAATTTTATTCCAGACCCAGAATCTACTTCCTTAATAAAATTATCCCATCCCCAGCCATATTTAGATACGCAGAATATTATTATATATATACCTCCAAGCTCAACTAAATTATAGCTTATTATAAAATCAAATAAATCTAAGAAACTAGTATTTTTTCCCATAGGTTGTATGAATGATAATACATTAAATCCTAAAGCAGTAGGAAGAGAACATATAAATACAACTATTCCCACTAATATAGAAGCTTTATTTCTAGGCATATTAAATTGAGACATAGTAAAAGCTATTAAATTTTCAAAAACAGCAACAACAGTAGTTAATGCCGCCATAGATAAAAATAAGAAGAACAATGTTCCCCATACTCTAGGCATAGGCATAGAATTAAATATATTAGGCAATGTCACAAATGCTAAACCAGCTCCCTCTCCAGGATTAACTCCAAATGCAAAACAAGCAGGAAATATAACAAGCCCAGCAAGAAAAGCTATTAAAGTATCTAATATTACTATTATTATAGATTCATTAGTTAAAGATTTTTCTTTTCCTATATAGCTTCCAAATATAGTCATACTTCCAACCCCAATTCCTAATGTAAAAAATGCTTGTCCTAAAGCCGCATACATAACTTCAAAAACTCCGCCTATTCCGCCTTGAAACATTTTAGATAAATCAGGAAGCAAATAGAATTTTATACCTTCCATAGCAGCATCTAAAGTAATAGATCTAATTATTAATATTACTACTATAACAAACAATGAAGACATCATAATTTTAGATGCTCTTTCAACACCTTTCTGAAGACCTTTAAAACATATTAATGTTCCAAAAAACACAGCAATAAATAAACTTAAAAGCATTATAGCAGGATTAGAAAGCATTTTTCCAAAAAAATCAGCTATTCCGTCAGGTGTAAGTCCTAAAGTGGCACCTGTTGCCATATAATATGCATAGGTTATAGTCCAGCCTGTAACACTAGTATAAAACATCATAAGTATTAAACAGCCAAACATTTGAACATACCCTATTAAATGCCATTTACTGCCTTCTTTTTCTATAACCTTATATGAACCTGCAATATCTTTTTGTCCGGCTCTTCCTATACTGAATTCCATTATAAGTATTGGAAGCCCTATAAGAGCTAAAAATATTAAATATATAATTACGAAAAGAGCCCCTCCATATTTTCCTGTTATATAAGGAAATCGCCATATATTACCTAGACCTATAGCACATCCTGCTGATACAAGAATAAAACCAATTCTGCTAGATAATCTCTCTCTTTTTTCATTATTCATATAAAAAATCACTCCATAAAATTATTAATCCTAATATTATACAAAATTTATAAATTACTTCCAGTAGTAACAAGAAAAAATATTAATTTTTTATAATAAAAAAGGACTGCTATAATAACATAATAGTAGTCCTCAAAACATATAAATACATAAATTAGTGCACAACAACTACACGTACACTGTTTTCCTGCCATCTTCCCTGCCATTTGCTTCCGCTGACAAGTATAGCAATATCTCCATGATTAGCTAAATTATGCTTAATTAATGTATCTTCAAGTATATCAATCTGACCGCCATGACTGATACCGGCACTGAAATTCAAATCTTCAGGCATAAGTATAGTGTAAACATTATGACATATAGCAAGTCTGTTACATAAATCAGTATCTGCTGACATAAAAACTATAGGTGTTTTAGGTCTTTTCTTAGATAAATTTTTAACAGTATATCCTGATCTTGAAAGAGCAATTATCACTTTGTTATCTAAACAGTATGATAAATATGAAGCACTGTCAGTAAGAGCATCATTAACACCTCTGTCTAAATAAGACATATTATCATGTGAAGACCTTACAGCAGATTTTTCAGCTGCCTCTACTATTGAAACCATAGCTTTAACTGACTCTATAGGATAATCGCCTGAAGCAGTTTCAGCAGACATCATAACAACATCTGTACCGTCTAAAACAGCATTAGCAACATCGCTTGCCTCAGCTCTTGAAGGCACAGGACTCTTAGTCATACTCTCTAACATCTGAGTAGCTATGATAGTAATCTTTCCTATATCATTTGCCATTCTAAGTATCTTTTTCTGCCAAACAGGTACTTCTCCAAATGGTATCTCAACACCTAAATCTCCTCTAGCTACCATTACACCATCTGAATGCTTTATAATTTCTTCTAAATTCTCAAGAGATTCGGTATTTTCTATCTTTGAAACAATACCCACATTTTGAAGATTATTATCATCTAATATCTTTCTAAGTCTGATAACATCTTCAGCCTTTCTTACAAAACTCATTCCTAAATAATTAACTCCATTCTTAGCAGCAAATAAAGCATCACTTACATCTTTCTCTGTTAGAACCTCTGTTGTAACATGTGCTCCTGGAAGATTAATTCCTTTACTGCTTAATATAGTACCTCCTGTTATAACTTTACATACAACAAGTTTTGAAGCCTCATCACTAGATTCAACTATAAGCTGTATAGTACCATCTGCTATCAAAAGCATAGAACCTGATTTTACATCATGAGCTATATTAGAATGTGTTGTTGGTATAATGCTTTCATCATTAGTTTCTTTATATCCGCTGAGTTTTACTATATCGCCTTCTTTTACAGTAATAGGCTCTTTTAATTTACCTATTCTTATTTTAGGGCCTTGTAAATCTGCCAATATTGCCACCGGTTTTTTAAGCTCATTTGAAACCTTTCTTATTATATTGATTCTTTCTAAATGTTCATCATAAGTTCCAAAAGAAAAATTTAACCTGCATACATCAGCCCCATTTTCTATAATCTTTCTTACCATATCTTCATTAGACCATCTTGGTCCTAAAGTTGCTATTATTTTTGTTTTTCTCATTATAAAATATCCTTTCAATTCATTCAAAATTAAAGTTAAATATATTTTAGTAT
>CASGDY010000015.1 GCA_949300355.1 uncultured Brachyspira sp. | reverse complement strand
CAAGCAGCAATCTCAACATCAAGCATAACCTGAAACTCATTTTGCAAGCTCCAAAGTTCGCCCATCTCTTTTCTAGTATATCTTTTTATCATAGATTATTATCCTTAATATAAAATATTGAATTATTATAGACAGAATTATAAATTATTTCAATTATTTTTTAATAGTTGTAATTTATAAAAAAGAATTAAAATTATTGCATTAAAAATACTTTTTTAATATACGGAGCAATTAAAAATGGCAATTTATGATTTAAGAAGCGACACCATCACAAAACCAAGCGAAGAAATGCGTAAAGCAATATACAATGCTGAATGCGGCGATGATGTGTATATGGAAGACCCTACAGTAAATAAACTTCAGGAAATGGCAGCAGATATAACAGGAAAAGAAAAAGCAATATTCGTTTCAAGCGGTACTATGGGTAATTTAATACCTATGATAATATTAGGAAAAAAAACTAGACAGCTGCTTTCAGAAGAAGAATCTCATATTCTACATTATGAACTTGGAGGTGTTTCATCTTTGGCAGGTATAATACCATTGCCTGTTAAAGCTGAAAGAGGAATATTAACTAAAGATATCATCAAAAATTATTTAGACGAAGATCCTCATTACAGATTGTCTGTTAATATAGTAGAAGTGGAAAATACTCATAACAGACATGGAGGAAGTGTTTATCCTATAGAAGTATTGAAAGAATTGCATGACTTCACTAAATCAAAAAATGTTCATCTTCATATGGATGGAGCGAGAGTTTTTAATGCATCTATAGCAAGTAAAGCATCAGTTAAAGAAATATCTTTACATACTGATTCAATAACTTTCTGTTTATCAAAAGGTTTAGGTGCTCCGATGGGTGCTATTATATGTTCTAATAAAGATTTCATTGATGAAGCATTTAGAATCAGAAAATTAATAGGCGGAGGAATGAGACAAATTGGGCTTATGGCTGCTGCCGGAATATATGCTTTAGAAAATAATATAGCTTCATTGGAAGAAGATCATCAAAAAGCAAAAAAAATAGCAAATGCAATACTTGAGTCGGGAATGGGAAATATAAATTTAGAAAATGTAGAAACTAATATAATTATAGCAGATACTAAAAAATTATCCGCAGAAATATTATCAAAACTTTCAGAAAAAGGAATTAAAGCAATCTCTTTCGGAGATTATAAAATAAGATTTGTAACTCATAGAGATATAAGTATGGCTGAAGTAGATAAAGTTTGCGAAATCATAAAAAGTTTAAAAATATAATTAGCAATAAATTATAGGCTCATAACTAATGAATGTATTTTAGTTTATATTTTATATTAGAAACAATAATAAAAAGAGTATACTTTCATATGAAAGCATACTCTTTTATTTTCTTTATTTAAAATTTTTATCCAACTTGAAATATTCTAGTTCAGAATATAAATTATTAGTACCATTAACAACATCTTTTCCAAGCAATGAACTGTTATTAACTAATTCAGCATTTTCCTGAGTAATTTTATTTAATTCATTCATAGCCGTATTAATCTGTTTTACACTTTCCTCTTCTTCGGATGTAGCTTCATAGATATTAACTAATATGTCAGAAACTTCTTTTGCTGAATTTTCTATTTCCACAAGTATATCCAAAGATTTTTTTACAGATTCATCTCCAATTTCTATTTTAGAGACAGTATTTTCTATAATGCTTGTAATATTTCCTGCAGCTTCATTAACATTCTGCGCCAAACTTCTTATTTCTGAGGCTACAACAGCAAATCCTCTTCCTTGTTCTCCAGCATGGGCTGCTTCAACTGCGGCATTTAATGCTAATATATTAGTTTGAAAAGCTATTGATTGTATTAGTTTTGTAATATTAGATATCTCTTTGCTGGACTCTGAAATTTCCATCATATTATTAGATATTTCATTAACTGCAGCTACTCCGTTCTGTGTAGACTCTGTAACTTTAGAACTCATATTTTTAGCATCATAGGAATTTTTTGATGTATTAGAAATAGCTGTAAGTAAATTTTCTATAGAACTAGTGATTTCTTCAACAGCTGCTGCCTGAGAAGATGTTCTGTTTGACAAATTATCTATTCCCATTGATATTTTTTCAGAAGAATTATTTATTAATGATATATTTTGTTTTAATTCAGAAACTATAGTATACATTATATGCTGCATATCATTAATTGAATTTGCTAAAGTACCTGAAACATCTTTTCTTCTTAAATCTTTCTCTTCAAATTGGCTGTCAAATCTTCCGTCCTGCATTAATGTCATTATTGTAATAGCATGATATAAATTATTCGATAATGGTATTACTATTCTAGCAACCAGGAGAAATTCTAATATTATAAGAAATAATATACATAAGAACAAACTTAACATAAGAAATCTGAATTGAGAATAAAACATTTCCGCACTTCCTTTAAATACTAATATCCAAGGGGCATTATCTGTTTTTTTAATAGAATACCATTCATTATCTATTATATCTAAATCTCCTATATGCGATGATAAATTATTTTTAAAATCAGCAAATATAGGATATGTAAATAAATTATTAGTTTCATTTAGTATATAATCTTTATTATCATGAGTCATAAAAATACCATTATCAGAAACTATATAAATTTCATCTTCAAAATTTTTCTTTAAACTTTCAGTTATAGTATTTATATTTGCAAAATCTATCGCACATACACCTTTCAAAGCTCCATTAGTATAAACAGCCTTCCCAAATGTAATAGTAAGTTTATTAACTGCAAAATCTATATAAGGCTCACTAATCATTATATTATTAGTTGCAACAGAATCTTTATACCAATCCCTTGAAGTCTGATCATAAGTTAATGGATAAACTTCCAAAGTATTCATAAAAACACCGCCTTGAGGATACGGAGTAGTATTCCCAAAATATACATTCAAATAACCTTCATTAAGTTTCTGAACATTAGTTATAAAATTACCAAATTCCGCCCAATTAGGATTAGATGATAAATATGCATCCATAACATAAATAGTATTTTTTAACTCTTCAACATAACCCTCCGTTCTAGTTTTTGCTTCTAATGACTGAAGATTCTTTTCTCTTAAAAATCTAGATTTATATAGGGGCTTATAAAGAATATATATACCAATGAATAAAACCAGAAGAAATATTATGAAAGGAGCTAAAAACTTGATCATTAATTTATTTTTCATGAAGATAACCTTTATAGAATTTTATAGTCCTTTTTTAAATATATAAAATTATGTATGTAAAGTCAAAGATAATGATAATTTTTTATACAATTTTTTAAATTTTTAATTTTTTGGCACATCTTTTATATTAAATGCCATTTTAGAATTGTTATATTGATATGTAATTTTATTATTTTTTAAATATTATAACATAAAACTAACAAATATTTTTAGCTATAAGCCTAATATTTTCTCCATAACTCCATTTAGTATTTTTACAATCATAATTAATAAATGATAAACTCGGAAAAATAAATGTTTTCATTCCAAATAAAGTAAAAGGTATAATATTTTTCAAATTTGGTATGTTTCCTTTTAATATGGTCATCTTCAGATTTATATTATTTTTATTAACATTATAATTACTATATTTTAAATCTATAATATTGAATTCTACACTTTCCAATAAAATTTTTAAATTATTTGGTATAAAATTAACAGTATGTTCGGTAGTTAGATAATCAATTAATACATCATTATCCGTTTCTTCTAACATTGGAGAATTAGGAACTTCTATATATAAATAACCATTATTATTTAACATAGATTTTATTTTTATTAATATATCTCTAGGATTTACAAAATGCTCCAAAACATGAGAAAGTATAATAACATCATACTTTTCATTACTCATAAAAAAATCAGATTCTAATTTTATATTATATTTATTTTCAGCATACTTTCTAGCATAATCATTTAATTCGTATCCGTAAACATCAAAACCATTATCTTTAAATATTTTTAATAAAAGCCCATCAAAAGCACCTATTTCACAAACTTTTATATTATGCTTATCTTTAATATCTTTAAATAAATCATTTATAAAATTAAATTGCGATAAACTTCTTGAATAACGTATTCTAAATTTAGCATATTCAAATATTTTGTTTTTTATTTTGTTATTTCCATTATGATACAGCCAATACTTATGATATTCATTTTTATATAAATTATTCATTTCCTCTTCAGTGGGAGGTTCAATATAATATAATTTGCAATTATTACACTGATAAACTTTTTTATCAGTATCCCATATATTTTTTACAATACCAATTTCAGTATAATTATCACTATAGCAAACGCTGCATTTCATATAAATAACTCAATTATTCAAAAGAAAGCTCAATTCCGCATTTAGGACATTTATTCATATCTTCTGTAATACTTGATCCGCAGTTAGGACATTCATAAACTTCTATCTCTTCTACAACCTCTTCAGAAGTAGTTTCATATTCATCATCAGAAGCCTCTACAACTTCAACAACATCTTTCATAACAAGCATTAAATTATCAACAATTTCTTTCTCAAGATTAGTTTTTTCTATGATATCTTCAGCCGACATATTATATAGTTCTTCTATAGAATTGATACTGTTATCTATAAGAGTTTTTATGATTGCTTCATCAATACCCTGTAATGAATATAAATTACTTTCAAATACTTCTGCTGTTTCTAATTCTTCATCAGCAGCTTGAACTTCTTCTGCAGTATCTGAGAATATTTGGTTTAAAGGAACTATATCTTTCAATAATTCAGGATTTTCTTTAATATCAGTTTCTGTTTTTATATCAAAATAATATCCTGTAAGCTGTGAAGCCAATTTCACATTATAACCGCTTTTACCCAAGGCAAGAGAAAGCTGTTCATCTGGTATAATAATCATAGCTTCTTTTTTCTCAGGATCTGTAATGATAATTCTTATAGGCTTAGCAGGAGTTATAGCTTCAGCAATATATTCCCTTATATCCTTTGACCATTTAACAACATCTATCTTTTCACCTTCTATCTCTTTAATGATAGATTGTATACGAATACCTTTTTGACCTATACAAGCACCTATAGGATCAACTTCAGGTTTATTAGAAGAAACAGCAACTTTTATTTTCAAACCAGGCTGTCTTACTACATTTTTAATCTCTATAGTACCGTCTGCAATTTCCGGTATTTCTAATTCAAATAACTTTTTTATAAAATCAGGTTTTGTTCTAGTAAGCAGTATTTTTGTAGGAATCTCTTTACCTTTCTCATCTTTACCGCCCTGAACTTTATATATATATGCCCTTATTCTATCTCCGGCTGTATAATGTTCTCTAGGAGACTGATCTTTTTTCTGTAACTCCCCTTCTGTTTTTCCTAAATTTATATAAATAGTTCCTCTATGTTCTCTTTGGAAATATCCGTTTACAAGCTGATTTTCTCTTCTTTTAAATTCGTTATATATAATATTTTTTTCTAATTCTGAAATCTTTTGGAAGAATGCTGTTCTAGCTACTGTACTCTCTATTCTTCCGAATGCTTCAACCTGATCTACAAGTATTAAAACTTCATCGCCTAAATTAATATCCTGGTCTAATTTTTTAGCCTCTTCCAAAGATATTTCTTTATTTTTATTTCTAACTTCTTCTACAACACTAGCACCCTTATATACAGTAGGATTATTTTTATTGTCAAAATGAATATGAAATTTTATATCATCACCATATTTCTTCTTCAAAGCTAATTCCATAGTAGATGCTATAACCTCTTTCAAAAGCTCCACACTAATATCTTTTTCATCAGAAAGCTGCTGTAAATAAGTACCAACATTTTCAAACATTTTGACTCTCCATTTTTTATTTTTTATTAAATATGTTTATAGTATATAAATATTAACAATTTAATCTTGCTTTTATGATATCTTTTTTTAATATTTTTATATTTTTTTCATTAATAACATTATTTTCATCGGTTACACTTATTATAATGCAGTCATCTTCAGACTTTTTAAGCATTGCATAAGCAGTAATAAATTCTTCACCGCTTCTGTATTTTATTTTTATAGGCATATCTTCAAATAATTCATATCTGTCATTGAATTTCCATCTGAATCCAGCAGAAGAAACTGTTATAGTGTAATCACCCTCATCATAACCATTAGCCTTTATACAATCCTGAATCTTTCTAGTAGTTTCTATACAATGAGTATGAGATACACTTTCCTTTTTCTTGAAAATAACAGCATATACTTTTTTATTATAAGAAATAGCCCTTACTTTCAAATCAAGAAGATATATATTATTTTCCTCTAAAACATCTTTTATACCATTAAATAATACAGCTTCATCTATTATATTGTTATCTATTTTCTTAGTAACTTTATCCTTTTTTAATTTCTTTTTTTTAGGTTCTCTGCCGTATTCTTTTTGTTTTTGAGGTTTAGTTTTTTTATTCATACAAATACTTTTCTATTATTTTCCTAAAATATAAAAAAAGAGTGTCAGTTTTTGCTGCCAAAAACCAACGCCCTTCATTACAAATATTTTCGGAAGTAACTTTATTTTACCTTACTAACGATTTTTGTCAAGTACTTTAATAAAATTTATTATTATGTTAATATTAATTAATTGACTTTTATTATTTTCTATTTTATTATAAGAACAATGAACTATGAATAGAATTTATTAAATAATCGGTAAAAGATGGTATTTTATATATTAACAATTATATTCTTTTTGTATGTGATATCTATAGCTATAAAAATGCTGCTTGAAAACAGACCTCCATATTCATTTATAGCTTGGTTAACTGTTCTGGTGTTTTTACCTTATGTAGGTGTGGTATTTTATATATTTCTTGGAATGGATTGGAAGAAATCAAAAAAGAAAATATCTGCTAAACTTCCTGAAGATATGATAAAAAATTATTTTTCATCTTTACTAAAAGAGCAAATAAAAATACTTGATAATATGCAGGGTAATTATGGAAAGCATATAAATTTGGTTAAGCTTGCAATAAAAAGCGGATACTCTCCTATCACAGTTCAAAACGAAGTATATGTATTTGATGAAGGTGATAAGCTATTTGATGCTATAATTCAGGATTTAAAACTAGCAGAAAAAACTATACATATGGAATATTTCATATGGAGAAGCGATGAACTTGGGAATAGAATAAAAGATGTTCTAATAAAAAAAGCAAAACAAGGAGTTGAAATAAGGCTTATTTTTGACGGCGTAGGATCATTAAAAAGAATAAGCAGAAAATATAGAAAAGAATTAAAGGCAAATGGAATAAAATTTTTATATTATCATGATCCTTTTTCCATATTGTGGACTAGATTTGTAAATTACAGAAATCACAGAAAAATAGTTGTAGTTGATGGTGTTGTAGCATATATGGGAGGAATGAATTTAGGACAGGAATATATAGACGGAGGAAAACGATTTAATTCTTGGAAAGATGTACATATGAGAATAGTTGGAGATTCATGCAATCTTATACAGAATGTTTTCGTTTGTGATTGGTATAATGCAGGAGGAAGAGATTTAGAAATTTTTAATGTTGAAGAAAATAAACATAAACATTTCAAAAAAATAAAATATGTTAATAAAGAATTAAACGAAGAAAAAGTTTCTATTATAAGAAAAGATTTATTTCCGCAGTCTTTTACAGATAAATTTCTGCCTGTTCAAATAATAACTTCAGGTGCAGACTCTAAATGGGATAGCATACAAAAAGTATATTCTAAAATGATAGAAGAAGCTAAAGAAAGTATTTATATAGAAAGTCCTTACTTTGTACCTGATGACGGATTTTTAAGAACTTTAGAGAATGCTGCATTATCCGAAGTAAATGTAAATCTTATGATAACAGGAAACCCTGATAAATTGGTTGCTTGGTGGGTGGCTCAGACATATTTTGAAAGTTTACTCAATGCTGGTGTAAATATATATTTATATGAAAAAGGTTTCTTACATAGTAAATTCTGTGTAATGGACGGAAGAATAGTATCATGCGGTACTTGCAACATGGATATAAGAAGCTTTTATTTACATTACGAAATGAATGCTGTTATATATGATATTGATATAGCTAAAAAATTTGAGGATATATTTAAAAAAGATATGCTTGATTCTCATAAAATAACTATAGAGGAATATTCTAAACAGCCTATGCTTGTAAGACTTAGAAATTCTGCTTGCAGAATTATAGCTCCTGTTTTATAATATGGCATATTTTTTATATGTTAAATAATTAATTATGATGAATAAAATAAAAATATCGGAATTAGATAATCAAGCCCTTTTTGATTTGGGGCTTTCAAAAGAGAGACATATTCTTTTTGTAGATGATATAGGTATAAAAAAAGACAATATACCTGCTCTAAATGAACTTCTAAAAAATAGACAAGATTTCTTTATTAACATATCGTCAGAAAAGGATGAAAGCAATAAAAATTATATAAGCGGTAATGATTTGCTTACAGCTTTGCCTGAAATGAGAAATCTTATATATCATGCATCGTTAAAATATCCTTTAAAAAATATTTCTATATTTGCTAAACTTATCAATTTGAGAAGTTTGCATCTATACGGTGATTTGACTAAAGATATGGAATTAAAGCCTCTTGATAATATAGAAAATTTAGAAAGTATTTATATAGAAAATGGACTTACATTAAGACAAGATGTTTATTTATCTATGAAAAGTACAATAAGAGAAATAGGTGCCGGAACATTTAGAATGGAGTCTTTTGATAAGAATCCTAATCTTAAAAAAATAGCCGTTCTTACAGGAGTTTCTCATGAGGAAGAAATGCCTAAAAAACTTCCAGAACTAGAAGAACTCTATATTGAAAAAGGAAAGAATATAAGATCATTTAATTTTATATCAGAAATGAAAACACTTAAAACATTGGAATTGAATAATATACCTACATTAAAAGAAATTCCTGATTTAAGTAATTTAGAAAATTTAACAAAAGTTATTTTAACTAATCTTAGAAATCTAGAAAATATGTATGCCATATTAAATCATCCTAGAATAAGAATTTTAATATTAGAAAATATAAAATGCTTTAATATAGAGATGCTTTCAAAGGAAACAGCTCCTAGATTAAAATATGTATCCGTTATAAGCGATGATAAAAATTGGGATAAGAGAACAAAGAAGTTACTAGAAGAAAAAGGATACAAGGACTATAATGAAGATTAGTGTCTTGGAATTCGATATGCAAAAAGACAAATATAAAAATTTAGATATAATAAATAATCATTTAAAAAATATAACTACTAAAGAAAAATCCGATTTAATAGTACTGCCAGAATTATCTTCTAATGGTTATTTATTTGAAAACAGAGAAAAATTAATAAATATAGCTGAAAATATAAAAGACGGCATATTCATAAATAGCCTATCTGAAATGTCAAAAAAATATGATACCTCTATAATTGCTGGATTTGCTGAAAAGTTTGAAGATAAAATTTATAATTCTGCTGCAATAATAGAAAAAGGAAATATAAAAGGCATATATAGAAAAATACATTTATCCGATTTTGAAAAGAAATTTTTTGATATTGGAGAGATAAATAACGAGGATTTAGTTTTCAATATAAACGGCATTAATATATCAGTACAAATATGCTTTGATTTATGGTTCAATGAAATATCAAGAAAGCAAATATTAAATGGAAGTAATTTAATATGCGTACTTGCTAATTTCGGTTCAAATACCACTTTTGAAATAGCTAGAATAAGAGCTATAGAAAATTTAACTCCTCTAGTATTATGCAATCGCATAGGTATAGAAAAAAATTCTATAATGGAAGCATCTTTCATAGGCAAAAGTTTTATATGCGATGAAACAGGAAAATTACTTACATATATTGATAATAATCAAAATAACAAAATAATAACAGCTAAAATAAAAATAAAAAATAAAAGACAAAATATAATATGCTCTAATTTTATAGAAGAAATAAAAAGGCACTATTAATAAAAAAGAATGAGCCTGATTATTATCAAGCCCATTCTAAATATAATTTTAATATTATCAAGTTTTACAATTTGAAATAACTTACAACATCTATTAATTTCTGAGCCTCGCTGCTTAAAGTGATGCTTGCTTCTTTTGACTGCTCTACTAAACTAGCATTTTCCTGTGTGCTTGCATCCATTTTTAATACTGCCTGATTAACCTGATCAACTCCGCTTTGCTGTTCTACTGCTGTTGTAGAAATATCTCTCATTATATTAGCTGTATTTTCTATTTTATCCTTAATATCAATAAATATTTCCTGAGATTTTCTTGCTGCTTCTGTTGCTACTCTTATTTTCTCATCTGAATCTGCTATTAAGGAAGTAATATCTTTAACAGATGTTTGAGTATTCTGTGCTAAAGTTCTAACTTCTGAAGCTACAACAGAAAAACCTCTGCCCTGCTCTCCGGCACGTGCTGCTTCAACTGATGCATTAAGTGCCAATATATTAGTTTGAAAAGCAATATCTTCTATCAATTTTGTTATATTAGTTATTTTTCTGCTTGCTTCATAAACATCTTCCATACTTCTTGTTGTGCTGTCTATTATAAGCCCTGCTTCTTCTACAGATTTTTTAGAATCATTCATCATATTATTTCCTATAACAGATTTTTCTGCAGAATTTTTTATAGTAGATGCCATTTGCTCCATAGAGCTAGCAGTTTGTTCCAATGACGATGATTGAGATTGAGTTCTTAAAGCTAAATCATTATTTCCGCTTGCTAATTCTTTTGATGTCAATTCTATATTATTAGAGGAATCAATTATATCGCTTACTATATGTTTTAATTTTTCTATTGTATTATTAAATCCATTAGCTATTATTCCAAATTCATGATTTTTATATTTATTAGCTAAAAATTTACTAGGTGCTGATACAGTTAAATCTCCGTTTCCAAGTCTGTTTAAATCATTAGCCATTCTTGACAATACTCTTGATATATTTTTATTAACATATACCACTACTATCGATGATGTAACAATAAGAAGCAATATACTCAAAACTATAGTTATTTTTATTAGAGTATTTTTATTAGCAAAAAATTCACTGTCAAGCATAGTAACACACATTATCCAATCTATATTTTCAAGTCTTGAAAAAGCCATTATTTTTTTACCTTCATCTTCATAATGTAAAGCACCTTTTCTTTGTGAAGCTGCAGCAGATAAAGCATTTTTAGAACCTATAGATATAGTATTAACTTTTTTAACTTCTTTATGCGCTACTCTTCTTCCTTCTTCATTAACAATATATATATTACCTGTTTTTCCTATAGTTATTTCAGAAAAATATTTTTGAACAAAAGAATCCCATCTTAATTCAGCATATAAAACTCCGGCAGGTCTTGCATTAGTATCAAATACTCCAGCCAAAACACCTATAACATAATTTCCTGTAACTGATGATAAATAAATCTCATCTTCAATAGCATATTTATAATTATGATCTTGAAGCTCTTTCCATATAGTTTTTTGACTTACAGTATTCAAATGTTCATTAGAAGCTGTATCTAAAACAACTTTTCCATTTAAGTCTATTAAAGCAAAAGCTGAAAAATGAGATTCTAACTCTTTTAAAAGTTCTGTAAATTCACCGCTTGCTATAGATAAAGTATACTGATTTGGATTTTCAAAATAATCTAAAAATTCAGATTCTTTTGATATAACAGAAGTCAAATCTGCCTGATCTTCAATCCATATAGAAACTAAATCTCTATATCCGTCAGCAGTTTCCATAAATCCGCTTATGGCAGTTCTTTCCATAAATATTGCAGAAGCAGATATTATTACTATCATAAGAACCAAAAGCATTACAGCTACAGAGGATATAATAGTAAAAGGCATTTTAAATTTCAAAGTTTGCATAAATTTCATAAATAATAACCCCCATATATAACTCAATTATTATAATAATAGTATATGATATTTTTTTAAAAAAGTCTATATATTTGTAAATATTTTTTACTAAAACCTTTAAAAAATCTTTATTTTTTACATAAAAAGTAAATATTTAGTAAATTTATAATATAATTGTAAATATTCTTTGTTTTTATTTTTTGTATTTTTCTTTGACAAAATCAGCATAATTGTATATCATAATAGAATTATCAAAATTAAGGATTCAACATGTATAATATCAGCCAATTAAAAGATTTTTTAAAAGAAAAAAAGATGGATGAAAAATTTTCTTCTATTTATGGAGGTGATGCATACAGCATATCTGAAGCATATAAGCGATTAAGCGATACTATAAAACATTTTGAAAGTATAGAAAAAACTCAGGAAATATATGTATTTAGTGCTTCAGGAAGAACTGAACTTTCAGGTAATCATACAGACCATAATAATGGATGTGTATTAACTGCTTCTATAAATTTAGATAAGTTGGCAATAGTTTCAAAGAGAGATGATAATAAAATAGTTGTTTATACTGATTACTCTAATACTCCTGACATTATAGATATTAATGACTTGAATATAAATAAAGATGAGTACGGAAAATCTAATGCCTTAACAAGAGGCGTTTGTACAGGAATAAAAAATAAAGGATACAATATAGGCGGATGTACAGTAACTTTAAATAATAAAGTTCTTATAGGAAGCGGACTAAGCAGTTCAGCCAGCTTTGAATCTTTGATTGGCGAAATACAGAATGCTCTATATAATGAAGATAAAATAAGTAAAGTTGATATAGCAAAAATTGGTCAGTATGCTGAAAATGTTTATTTTGGAAAACCTTGCGGACTTATGGATCAAATGGGATGTTCTGTAGGCGGTATTATGTCTATAGATTTCAAAGATAATGATAATCCTATAATAGAAAAAGTTGAATATGATTTTGAAAGCAAAGGTTATGCTCTTATGATAGTTGATGCTAAAGGAGATCATAGCGGACTTACAAATGAATATGCTGCTATAAGAGAAGAAATGAATGCCGTTGCAAATTATTTCGGAAAAAAAGTATGCAGAGAGATAACTAAAAAAGAATTGATTGATAATGCTTCTAAATTAAGAGCAGAAGTTGGTGACAGAGCTATAATGAGAGCTTATCACTTTTTAGAGGAAAATGAAAGAGTTATTAATCAAATAAATTCACTTAAAAAAGATGATATAAATACATATATAAAACTTATGAATGAATCAGGACTTTCAAGCTTTATGTATTTGCAAAACTGCTATTCTGTTACAAGTTCAAAAAATATGGGAGTAGCTTTAGGACTTACTCTAACAAAAGACTTCTTAAAAGGAGAAGGTGCTTGCCGTGTACATGGAGGCGGATTTGCTGGAACTATACAGGCTTTAATACCTGTAAATAAAGTTGAAGAATATAAAAAATATATGAATTCAATATTCGGAGAAGGAAGTGCTGTAAAAATAAGAGTAAGACAAGCTCCTGTTTGTGCAATCTAAAAAATCATAACTGATAATTATAACTAATAAGACAAGGCTAATTTTCTGGTCTTGTCTTTTTATTTAACTTAGTATTCCTTTTCTATTAAGTTCATATTCAATAACAATAAAAAACTTTACATTTATAATTAATTTAGTATAATAAAACTATGAAAGATTTAGAAAAATTAAAGCAAATATTAAATGAGCCTATTACCATTAATAATCTTAATAGGCTTAATGATTATTTTATACGTTATTTATTTTCTCATACAGGAAATGAAAATATAGCTTTAAATTTCATTAATTCTGTATTTAAAGATTTAGATTTTGCTACTTTTAATAAAATAGAAATATTAAATCCTTTCAATATCGCAGAAAATTACGATGAAAAAGAGTCAATAGTTGATATAAAAGCAACAACAGAAACAGGAATAACTGTATTAATAGAGATTCAAGCAAGAGGAAATGAAGATTTTATCAAAAGAGCTTTATATTATTGGGCTTATAATTACAGCAGCAGTTTAAACAGAGGTTCTTTTTATGATGAATTAAAAGCAACTGTAAGTATTAATATTACAAACTTCATTCTTACAGATGAAGATAAAGTTCACAACTGCTATGTATTAAAAGAACTAAATAATAACAAAATACTTACAGACCATTGTCAATTACATTTTATAGAATTACCAAAGTTCGATTTAAAAGATATACCAAAATCAGAAAATTTTAGTGATATACATAAAGAATTTATTTCTTGGGTAAAATTCTTTAAAGGAGAAGATATGTCTATACTTATGAAAGAAAACACAATATTCGAGGAAGTAGAGAAAAAATGCCGTACTTTTGTAAATAATAGTCCTGTAATGGATAAATATAAAAAATGTGAAGTAGATAGTTATTTTTTTGATAAAAGTTTAGAATTAGATTTAAAGAAAGCTAAAGAAGAAGGCATTAAAGAAACACAAATATCAATGGCAAAAAATATGAAAAATAGGAATATGGATTTTAATTTTATTAGTGAATTAACAGGTTTAAGTATAAAAGAAATAGAAGAACTATAATAAATTTATAAAAAAGGAAAGAGATTTTTATTAAAGCTCCTGCCTTTTAATTTTTTAACTATAAACAATTATTAAAAAAACTTCCTATCCCTTTAACTATACCAGAAACTATATCACTACCTGAATTACAATTTTGAAGATTATTATATATAATTTGTCAATATTTTATAGTAATTCAACAACATAATTAAATATTAAATATATCCCTAAACAACTATATTTTGTCATATAAGTTTTTTATTCAACTTTTTCCAACCGCAAAAAAAGCAAATATTAAAATTTTATATCCAAAAAATATGTATTAAATATAAAATCATATTTTATATTGTAGTTAAAAATGGCTCTTTTATGAAACATATCAGAGTTTTATGAGTATATAATGTTCTTTGTTCCATACACCATAACTGGACAGCGTACAAAATAACTGGAGGTAACGAAGCACACAGATGGGATACCCTGCGAATAATTAAAATTTAAAAAACTATTTTTGACAAATGGTATATATTTTTAGACTTATCTTATTTACTAATTAATATCTTTAATTAATTTTTCCAAGGTACTGTATTGTTTAGCCAGCCTCTCTCATTCCAATAATTAAAATCATTCTCAGTAAAATTTTTCTTTTTATGCAATGATTTTATTATTTTAAAAAATATCTTTGTTTTTATAGAAGGCTTAACTTTACCATATTCTCTTTTTATTTTTTCTGCAGCTAAATCCATTTTTCTTGCAATAGAATCTTTTATTTCATCTTTAACATTATTCCAAGTAACTTCCCTTACTGCAAATCCATAGCTATATGTTTTTGCTACACCCCAAAAGAAAGTACTGTCTGCCATATCTTTACAAGTGTTTTTCATTCCTCCGCCTGCAGCAGTAGAAATACATACAGCCTGTTTTTTGAACATAGATTCATTTGGTCTGTGAACTATCCATCTATAACCATAATGATCCAAAAAAGCTTTCATAGCACCTGTTACATGATATACATACACAGGACTTGCTAATATTATTATATCAGCATTATCCATAGCATCTGTAATAGGTTTTAATTTCTCATAATGAGGACATAAAGTTTCAGATTTTATAAAACAATTATTACAGCCTGCACAAAAAGAACTAAAATCTCTAGGAAGAAAAAACTCTGTAACTTCTCCGCCTAATCTATCATAAAGCATTTTTGCTGCATTGTATGTTGAGCCTTTATGATTCTGTCCATATATAACTGTTATTTTCATTTTTTATATTTACCTTAAAAGATTAATCTCTTTTTATTTCTCTAGGGAAATCATATTCTTCCAAAGGTAATAATTTAGGAGCTTTCTCTGAAATATCTCTAAGTTCTTTTGAATAGAAATACTCAGTTCCTGAAATCTTTTTAGATATATATTTTCTCATGCTTGAAATATATATTGTAACTCCAGGGAAAAATCCTTCCATAGAAGTAATGCTGCTATGAGATAATTTTTCAAATTCAGCACTCATCTCATCTCTTTTAGCCTCTAATTGAGCTGTTTCTCTTACAAGATTTGTTATTCTTTTAAGTATATCTTTTATGCCTTCTCTCTTATTAGGAGGTATTCTCTGTATAAACGCTTTTGGATTTTTAAAATATTCTGTACCCAAAAGAGATTTAATCTTACTCATCTCTTCTTTATTTGTTTTAACTGTAGCAACAATATTTTTAAACTCTGCATCAGCCTCAGCATCTCTTCCAACAGTAATAGTAGTTTTAGATTCGCTCATAGAACCAATACTTTTAGCCCAAACACCATTCAAAGCCTTTACATTTCCTCCGATGATAACACCTTTACCTTCCAATATTATAACTCTATCATTTCCTGCTATTTCAGCATTAACAAGCTGCTGAGACAATACATCGCCTTTACATATTATATTAGCATTTCTAATGAATTGAGAATACATTTTTCCATTAACCCGTATTGTACTGTTAGGACCTCCTATTATACCGCCGGAAACTATCAAATTACCGGCACATTCTATATATGCATCCTCAATATTACCATGTACATATATATCTCCCTCTGTTTTTATAGAGAATCCTGGTGCCACATTATCTCTAATAATGAGAGAACCATTAACTTCTATATTACCTGTTGATAAATCTACCTTATCTATTTCCGCTACAGTACTTACAGACAAAGTATTATTATGATTGCTTAATATACCTCTGATACCGCTTCTAATTGTAATACCATCAGGATCAACTGTAATATTCTTACCTAATTTATAACAAGGATCATCATCATAATGAGCTTCCATAAGAACATCATATATATCAAGCCCATCAATAGAAGGTTTTTCTTCCATAAAGTGGGCTATTTGAATTCCAGCTTCTATATTATGAATAAATCCTCTTTCTTTAAAGTCTATAGCACCTGTTTCTGATTCCTTTCCGCTGTCCAAAGTAAAATCATAATCAAGTATAACCTTTTGAACATTACCATCTATGGGTTTTCTGCCTTCAACAAATACACACATAACACCTTCATCATATTTCAAATTATACTCTACAAGTTCAGCTATTTTATCATAATTAACCATTAATTTTATAGGTATTTGCGATATAATAGTTTGTATTTCTTCAAGTATAAGCTGTTTTTTCTGATGCTTTTGAGGAGGAAGTACCATTACACCTCTCCATTTATCACCTACATTGATAACAGGTATAACTGAAACAGATTTAAGTTCATCATAAAATACATATCCATAAATAGTACTTTTATAAAGTCCTGTCATTTTGTCAAATTTTACATTTTTACTAGCTTTTACACCTTCTCGTTTTGAAATTGATTTTAATACGGCATCTCCAGGACGAACATAATTTTTTAAAAGTTCCTTATATAAATTTTGGTCATTACTATCAACATCTACAATTTGATCGTAAATTTCTCTTGTATTAATGAGATTATCATAATAAAATTCATAATTATTAGGATCAATTGATAATGTTTGTGTTGTAACTTCTTTAGCCATATATTCTCCTTACAAAACGAATCAGCATATTCAAACTTTTTTACATAAGAAGAGCATAACATCTCCTCTATTAAATAATTTAACATATTTGTCAAAAAAAGTTTTAATTATTTTATTGGGTTTCTTCTCTATAGGTATAGACCCCCAAGAAAAATCACTGATTATCTTAAAACCTATACTTTCCATATATTTAGACAATGTAGTCTTTGAAAATAGCCATAGATGCTGAGGCATTACAGCTCTCCAGGCTCCCCCATATTTTTTAGCAAACATACCATCAGCGTTTGGTGTAGTGATTGCTAAATATCCACCTTTTGCAAGTATTCTGTAAATTTCTTTAAGAGTATCCGCCGGATTAGGAACATGCTCTATAACATGCGAAAAATGTATGAAAGAAAAATAATCGCTTTCAAATCCTACATCAAGCAAAGGCTTTTCATGCACGGTTAAACAATAATTTTTTCTAGCATACTCAGCAGATGATGAGCATATCTCAATACCTTGTGCATTATAACCCTTAGTCTTTAAATAATTTAACATCATACCTGTAGCACAGCCTATATCAAGAACATTTTTATTAGGAAGTTCGCTTTCTATTTTATCAAAGCCTATATCTTTCATAGCAAGCTTCATAAGACCAAAAAAATTTTCCTGATTGGCCACCTCATATTCAAAATAATTATCACTATATATATCATTTATTTCTTCCTGACTTAAAACAGGATACTGATATATAAGTCCGCAATTTAAACATTTATTATAGCTTACTAAATCCGTTTTTATATAAACTACAGACTTAGTACTGCCGCAAAATTCACATTCTTTGTTTTCCACTGTATAACTCTCCAATATTATATTCGGAAAAAAAGATTGTTTCTTTACATATTAAACAATATATATATTATTGAACTTGGGATTCTTTTTTATTAACCGTTAATATTATCTCAGCATTAACCCCAACAACTTCATCTGCAGCAGGAATTTGAGACAATACTACATCATTTTCGTACATATCATCAGATATGCTTACTTTAGGCAAAAGGATTACATTTGTCATAGTATTTAAAACTTCATTACTGATTATACTAATGGCTTCATTGTACTTCATACCTTTAACATCCGGCATTTTTATAAGAGCCTGTTCTGCAACATTAACCACCAAATATACTGTTCTTCCTCTTTTAACCTTTACTCCGCCTTTAGGCTCCTGACTTACAATAGTACCTAATGGGTAATTATCAAAATAATGTGTCTGCACATTGAGATTCATACCCTCTTTTTCTAATAAATTAAACGCTTCAAATATTTCTTTTCCTTGAACATCTGGGAGTTCAAAAGATTCTCCTCCAGACTTAACAACTATAAATACTATTAAAGTTACAACTATACCTTGTAAAACAAAAAGTAAAACAGCGAAAAGTATCAATCTTCTAAATACTAAAAATGATTTAGGATCACTTATTATTCCATCAGGTAAAATTTTATTGATGATTTTTTTTATAAAGGATATTATTTTATTAAAAAATTCTTTTATTTTAGCCATAATTTACAATCATACTCCACTTTTAATTAAAATATTCTCCAACAACTAGTTTATTTCCGCATAAAAACTCTTTAACAGTCTGTCGTTTTTTTCCTTCTCTCTGAAGTTCTTTTATAACATATATACCGTTAAGAGCATTTATATAAATACCATTATTATTAATGTCAACTATCTTACCAAAATCAGTATCATTATCTAATTTACATATATATTCACTATTAAAAACTTTTATAGAAATATTTTTGTAAAAACAGTAAGCTGTAGGCCACCTTACAAAAGCCCTAGTCATATTATGCAAGCTAAGTGCATCCTTTGAAAAATCAATCTTGCCATCTTCTTTTTTGATTTTACTGCAATATGTAGCCAATGCATCATCTTGCTTTATCATATTAGATATATATTTATCAGTATCTTTAAAAAACTCTTTAAGCAAATATACTCCGCTTTCTTTTATCTTATCATATAAATCATTAAACCGCCAATCTTTATCTATATTAACCTCATGCTGAAGTATAATATCTCCTTCATCTAACTTTATATCCATTTTTTGCAAAGTAGTTCCGCTCTTTTCAAATCCGTAAAGCAAAGCATGTTCAACAGGACTAGCCCCTCTAAGAATTGGCAAAAGAGAACCATGAATATTAAGAGGCATAATTTTAGGCAATGATAATGTTCTTTTATTTAGAATTTTACCATAAGCTACTACTATAAAAAAATCAGGTGATAAATCTGATAAAATATTATAGAAATCATCTTTATTTATGCTTTCAGGCTGAAAGAGATTAAGATGCTTCTCTAATGCAATTTCTACTACAGGAGAATTGATAATATTACCCTTTCTATCCTTTTTAGTATCTATAGGTGCTATTACCCCATTAAGATTAACATTATCTAATTCCATTAATTGTAAGATACAATCTCTTGTGAAATCGGTTGAACCAGCTACTATAACATTATACATAATATCATTGATTATATATTTTTATTGTTAAAAGTCAAATATAATTATGAAATAAATTATAATGTTATTCTTCTATAACCTATATTCCTTTTACATCTGATAAAAATTGAATAAACAAATCTAATATTATAGGGTCTATTGCTATTTTATTTTCTGTAAACATCTTTTTCATGAAAAATACAACTTCTTCAGGATTTTTATTTCTATTTCCTTCCATAAATGTTAATGTATCATATATATCAACAACTTCTAACATTTTAGCAGGGAAATAAGCGAAACATTCAGCATTCATTATATCTTCAGGTTCAAAAGACATCAGAAAATCAACTTTATGTTTAGGGTCATTTATTTTTTTATCGAATAAATTCTTTAATATTCCGCTGCCGTAACCATAACATTCATGATGTAGTCCTACAGCTAAACAAGATTCATCTCTTTGATTTAATACATACTTTAGAAAATAATATGCTTTGGCACTATGGAAATCTTTAAAATCTCCGTCTTTGATAAAATCATCTGCTGGAATAAAATCCACCATATTAAGCATAGCAACATCATGATAAAAAGCACCTAGAGCATAACTTACCATTTCAGAACCTGTAAATTTTCTTATACCAAGTTTATATACATTTTCTAGCTTTTCCATGCTCTTTACAAGATTAAATCTGCTTAAAATAGTTTTATATTTTTCAAGATAAATGCTTTTATAATCCTGTCTTAATTTACTGCTTAAGCCTTTATTAAATATGTTGTTATAATAGTATAAAAATTCTATCATCAGTATACAGACCCTATTACTATGACTTAATATATTAGAATCATCAAGCATATCTAAATTATCAAATATATCTCTATAAAAATATTCCTTTTCCAAATATGTTACTATACCATTCATTATACTTGAAATCATAATTTCAGTTTCTGTATTAACTACATTATTATTATTCTTGCCTGCACTTTTTATATATTTTAGATGCCTTATAAAATCTAATCTTCCTACAATACCCATACCTGTTAATAAACGTTCTATATTTAATGCTATTTCAGCTGTTACTTTAGGAGTTTTAGATTCCAGCTTTAATTGATCTAAATATGGTTTTAATAAATAAAGTCTATTGCTTGGTTTCTCTTTTAACATTCTGCTTAAGAGAGTCTCATTAGCTGCTTTTAATTTATCATTTTTTGATATACAATTTTTATAAATATGATAAAAATATTCATATTCATTGAATTTATTATCATCTGATCCTTCAACTACATTATTTTTATTTGTTTGAGGATTATTCAAATTAAAAAATTTATTAGAAAATGATGATATATAATATTTGGCATCTTTTAATAAAACATTATCCTTCTCTTGTAAAATAATATCAATAGAATTACCTGGAACAATAATGCTTATGCCTTTAGGATTAACACAAGTTAATTCTATATTCTCTTTTACTATCATTTCCCTTACTTCTATGAGCTTATCTAAATTAATCTCATAGTACTTATTCATTGCCTTAAACATAATTTACTTCCCATTTTTATTTTTATAATTAATTATTAATTTTCCATTTCTTGTAAAATTTCATCTATATGTTTAAGCTGTCTGTCTGCTGTTTTATTATAATCTATCTCTCCAAGTGCTATTTTATATGCTTTGTCAATCAAGTTATCCATTTCTAATTTGGCTTTATTCTTCATCACTTTTTCTGCTAATTCTTTAGTTAAAGCCCATCTTTCTTTAGCTAAATTATAGAAAAATACTGCATATTCAAAACTTTTCTTTATATCCTCATCAAATTGAGAATTATAAAAATAGTAATTCTTTTTATCATAAAGTCCGGCAAGATAAATATAATTCTGAGTTATTAGATAATTAAACTGCATATGCATAAGATCTTTATATCTTGTATATGCTTCCTCTGTTTCTATAATAGTTAAAGCTCTATTAACAAAATCAAAAGGGGCATCTAATGCTCTTTCAAGATAATCTACATTTCTAAGCAAGTCATATTCAGCATAATAGGAAGGCAATGCATAAAGCCTGTAATAATCCTCAGCATAAACTATATAACCATAGTCTTTTTTCTCTACTATAGTTGACTCTTTCATACCTATTTTCGGATATAGGCTTATACTAAATATAAAAACAAATAATAATATTATTTTCTTCATGATTCGCAGCTTATATTTAAATTATCACTGCTTTCATTAACGGTATAAATAGTATAATACTTTATTAATTATTATTCTGTTTTTCTTCAGCTTCTTTTAATATCTCGAATATAGCATTGTTGTTATTGTCTCTAGCTATATCAATAGGATAGTTTCCTATGTTATTTCTAACCATAACATCAGCACCAGATAATACTAATTCGCTTACTATATCAACACTTCCAGAATTAACAGCTTTATGTAAAGGAGTATCTCCATTTTGATCTTGTATATTAAGATTAGGCTTTTTTTCTAATAACATTCTTACAATAGGAAGCTTTGAATATTCAGAAGCTATATGCAAAGCTGTATCACCATATTTATCAACAGCATTAATATCTACTTTCTGAGTTAATAATATTCTAGCTATATTCTCAGCTCCGCTTTTAGCAGCTATCATTAAAGGAGTATAACTAGATATACCGGCATAGTTTATATCAGCACCTGCCTCTACTAATATTTGAAGCAAATCAACATTATCATTATTGATAGCATATTCAATTAAACTCTCTCCGTCTTTAGTTACAACTGAAAGATTGGCTTTATTAGCTATTAATAACTTTGTAAGCTCAACATCATTATTCATAACAGCTACAGTTAAAGGACTAAGCCCATTACTATCTTCTACATTGATATTTGCTTTATTTGCTATTAAAAGATTTATCATATCATTTCTGCTTGATTCTATAGGGCTATTCATAGAATATAAAAGAGGTGTTTTTTCTTCATAGCTTTTAGCATTAACATTGGCTTTATTTTCTATTAAAACTTTAGCAAGTTCAATATCACCATTATTAGCAGCATACATTAAAGAAGTCCATCCGTCATTATCTGCTGAATTTACATCGGCTCCATTTGTAAGAAGCACTTTTACAGTATCTATATATGAATTTCCAGCAGCTATTATTAATGCATTTTTTCCATTGATGAGTCTATTTAAAGTATTTTTATTTATATTTGTGATTATTTTACTCATAACTTTAGCACTGTCTGCAGATTTCTGCTGAACTAATACTAAATCAACAGGAGATGAGCTTGTATTATTAAATTTAGAACCTGCAGCAGCCATTATTATATTTCCATACATATCGCTTTCACCAGCATCCTCTATTTTAGCACCTTTAGATACAAAATAATCTACTAATGCAGGATTAAGCGATAAAACTGCATTATAAAGTACAGTGGTTCCATCAGCATTTTTATAATTGATATCTGCCCCATTATCTATTAAATAACGAACTATGCTTTCATCACTATTAGCAATAGCATAACTTAAAAGTGAAGGTTCTCTTTTTAAATCAAATGAATTTTTTAATAGAAGTTCTATCATAGTTTTATTAGTTTGAGCAACAGCATAATACATCGGATATTTTGCTATGTCATTGCCTGTATAAGAACCGTATACATTAGCCTTACCTTCTTTTATAAGAAGTTCAGCAATTTTTGTATTATTATTGCTTATAGCTAGTATTAGAGGAGTAATTCCTGAATCATTAGCTATTTCTGCGTCTGATTTATTTTCTATTAGAAATTCTACAGCTTTTATATTGTTATTTTGTACGGCATAAAATAATGGGCTTTGATTATTATCACCTGTTTCATTAACATCAGCACCATTATTATTAACCATTTCTTTTACAATACTATCTCCGTACTTCTTCTTATATATTTCCTCACTGTATATTTCATAGTTTCTAACCATTTTCTCCATATCAGATTTGCTCTTTACAAATAAGAACAAACCTACAAGTATACCAGCACCTACAAGAAGTACAAATACAATAGCACAAGCTACTACAGCTACTTTAAATATATATTTTTTATTCTCTTCAGCTTCTTTAGCCTTATCTACTTTTTGAATAGTAGAATTTATATTATTATTCGAATTGTTTTGATTATCATTAATCAAATTATTATTTTCATTATTACTGTTATTATTATCCAAATTTTCCATAAACAAACTATTCCCCGTAAGTTATTTTTCGAATATAATAACATATTTTAAATAAATTAAAAGAGATTAATATAAAAAATATATATACTACCCTATTGTAATACAAAACTCCTAGTTTCTATATAAGGGGTTTCATCTGCAATATATGATTCTATAACAACAATATAATTTCCTCTAGGAAGTGATGATAATTCATCTTTTGATATAGTAAGTTTGAATACATCATTTTCCAAAACAGCATTATACTCCATTTCGCCTCCATTAGGTAATTGAAGCAATATTTTTACTGTTGTATTAGGATCTGGCATCTCCAAAGCATTATCAGGATAATTATATGAAGAAACATAAATATCTATATTCATGTCATTATTTCTATTTGCTATAGCAGGCATATCGATATCTTCTATTCTGCTCATCTTTGTAGATAATTTTTCAATCCAATATTCAGCTGTGTAGCCATAATCTTTAAATGCACTCAATTCTATATAATTAGCCTTTGAATCTATTCTTGAAATAAAGAAAGGTCCATTTGATATATAAGCATGTCCGTATTTATCTATAAAATCAATAGCAGCCTGATATCTTTTAACAGCTTCTTCTTTTGTTATAAAATCTTCTATTCCAGCAGGTATATACTTGGAATCACGCATTTCTATCAATTTTTCTTTTATGTCAGATACGCATGTAGGATTTTTTACATCTATAGAGGTTAAAGACTGATCCTGTGAAATAGTATAAACATTTCCAGATTTAGAACCTTCAAGAACAATTTTCATTATAGCTTCATTTATCTCGAATGGAATAACGGTATTTCTATTAGGATTACCTATTTTTGGACCTACTGAGGCAATACCTATTTGTCTGTTCATATCCATAGGCCAATAATAATTTCCATAAACAGTAAAACTTCCGTCCTCATTTATAACACTTCCAACTGCTCCGTCCATAGCAGAAAGATATCTTCCAGCCATAGCTGAATCATAATATTTATCGTTTTCATTAGTTTTTGTTATTATATTAGCAATGAATACACTTCCATACATCAAATCAACTAAAGATGAATCTATTCCATGATGCCATTTAAAACTTCTAGGCTTGAAATCACATTTTACATAAGCAGTAAGATTATCTGATTTTGTATAAACCAATTCACCTTTATCATTAACTTTAACAGTTAAACCCTCTTCCCATTTTTGGGTATAAGGATTATACATAGCTGCATTTTGCGGAACTTTCACAGTACCGACAGGTATTCCATTATTTCCTGCTCTCACTCCTATTTCTAAACTATTAGTATCAGCTTCACCAAGTATAAATTCTGTTTTTGCTGTGGAAGGCGATTCAAATGAAGCTCCCGCATCAGAACAAGGCCCTATCATTATAGCAGAATAAGCATCGGAAAATCCTCCAACTCCCACAGGATCCCAAGGACTTATAAATAATGAACCTTGTGCAGAATGCTGAAGAACTCTTAATACTTTTTCACCATTTCTGTTTGGTTTTATATCAGCACTTCTTATAGACCAATCATTAACCCCGTCGCCTACTCCGTAAAGCATTCTTCTATTAAATCTTTCTTTATTTGCTACAAAAAACTGAGTTTGAGAGTTTAAATATATTCTAACTGCATCTTCAAGTCCTATTTCCTGCAAACGCATATTGCCATTCCAATATTCATCAGCAGTCAAGAACCAGCCATTTGAATTTTTATCGCTTATCCTTGAAGCCTCTTTATTATCATAGTTCCAAAACTCTGCAACATTACCACCAGGCATATAATTACCTTCTCTTACATACATCTGTCTTAATGTAACATCCCACCAAGCACGAGTGGCACCTGCTCCCCAAGCCTCTGTTATAATATTCCATTCATAATCTTTAGGGTCTGAACCGTATACTACCTGTGTAGATTTATTTCTGTCATATAATAATTTTTCAACTTTTATTCCTGTTTTTTCTATTAAATCTGATATAGCATTGCCTGCCGGAAGTCTTCCTGTAGGATCATCAACCCTTATAACAAATTTAATACTTACTACTTCTCCGTTATATTTCCACCAGCCATTTTCTTTTACTAGTTTTCCCCTATTCTCTGGTAAATTAGCAGCTTTCTCCATAGCTTTATTTATATCATTAAGAGCTTTTTCCTGATTGCCGTTTTCTGTCATACCCATTTTTGAAGGTATAAGATTATATCTATAAGTACCCGGCTGTCCCGGTGTAGCCTGTGTAAATGAAGGCTGTCCTGCTCCTCTTAAAATTTCATCAACAAGTTTTTTTCTATCAATTAGGAAATTCATAGCAAATCTTACTTCCTTTATTGCCAAAGGATTAAAATGTGTTTTGCCATCTCTAGTTGTAACTGTATACGGAGCTTTATTTGGTACAGGGTTAAATAATAATGACCATGAACCTGAAGGTACTGCATAAGTATCAAGTTTCTCCAAATCGCTTTCACCTAATGATAAATATGTATTTCCGTCTATTCCGCTTGCCATTAAATCAGCTCTGCCGTCTGCCACATCTTTAATAGCTATTGTCATATCTGTTCTCACTTCATATATTATTTTATCTACTAATGCACCGCCTCTGTCTATTTCTTTCTGTTCAATTTCTTCCTGACTATTGGAACATGACAATAATATTATAAATAGTATTAATATTGGAAATTTATACAAAATTTTATCATTTAATTTCATTATTTAGCCTCATTACTATATACAAATTAACATAATATATAATAATAGTATAAACAATAAAAGTCAATAAAATAATATAAGTTAAAATGTTTAAGAGCCATAGATATTGCACACTTTTAGTTTAAAAAAAGAAGGTATTCCTTATAATTTAAATTACTAGAAATAAACCCAAAGGAATACCTATG
>CASGDY010000014.1 GCA_949300355.1 uncultured Brachyspira sp. | reverse complement strand
TATTATAATTAGTATGATATTAATTTTTATAATAGTGTACATTATCAGATTTATATTACTATTTCCAAATGAAGAGCCCTTTACATATAATTATGATAGTAAATTTTATACAGCATTCAGAATGATAAAAAATATACTTAAATAAGCATACTATGTAAATTAGTTTTACGAATATTAATTTTTCAAATTTCTATTTTATTGGTTTAATTTTATACATTGTTAAATGAGATAGGAATTAAAAATATGCCGGCATTTTTATTGATATTTTTATATATATTTTTGTCTTTTCCTATTTATGCTGAAGATGAAAATACATTTGACTATGAAATTATACAAGAAGAAACAAATGAAATTCAAGCATCTCATAAAGAAAAGCAATTTATTTTGGACAAATCAATATATATAAGAAAAAATCAAATAAAATCTTCCAAATCTAAAAATATGGCTGAAATAATAAAAGAGTATTCTAATATAGATATAAAAAATAAAACAGTATATTCGCAGTCTACATTTATATTAAATGGAAAAGTGCTTAATAATGAAGAAAAAAAAGTATATTTATTTTTATATAATAAAGATGATATAGATTCTATTAATATAGATTATTACGGCTCAAGCGGAAGAATAGTATATAATATTTTGAGTAAAAAACAGGCTGAATCTGAAAAAGTATTATATGTTAATTTATCAAAAGATATTAAACTTGAATCAGATAAAACTATTAAGTATGTAAAAACTCAAACTAATGAAAGTAAATCTTCTGGGAAAATGAATTTGCTTGAGTATAATATAAAAAATCAGAATAACAGTTCATTAAAATTCAATCTGGATACTTCAGGAGAGGAAAGAGGATTTAGCAGCAAGAAAAGTAAAACAGCAGATTTCAGATCATATGTAAATGGAAATGTTAATTTTAATGTAAGTCCTATAAAACAGATAAGTTTAACAGGTAAATATTTTGTTAATATGCAGACGGATATTGCAATGATTAATAAAGGTTATGCTAATAATATAAAAAATCAGAATCTTTACCAAGGCGGAAATATAGGACTTTCTATAAAACCTCATGATATAGTTACCGTGGAAGCTTTGTATTTTATAAGTTCTAGAAAAGATTTACTTACGAATAATAATCAATATCCTACAACTCAAGGAAGTAAAACTAGTATAATATTTAATATTCCAATAAAAGATATTAGTTCTACTATAAGAATAAAAGGGAATTATTCATATTTAGTCGGTAAAAATTTATATAATGTAAGCGTAAATAATAATGATTTGCCTGGACTTCCAAGGCATCAATTTAATACTTCTTTAGAATATATATAGTAAAAATAATGATTTTGAATCAAGCATACTTCTTAATGTGCAGTATATAGGAGATCAATATAATAATACAACAAAATCTGAAGTTGATAAATCTTATACGACATTTGATATAATAAGTTCATTTGTATTTAAAAAAGATATATCTTTAAAATTTGGAGTTAAAAATGTATTAGATGTTAAGTACGAAACTATTAAAGGTTATCCTATATCAAGCAGAGAATATTTTGTAAATGTTTCTGCAAAATTACGATAATAATTAAGTTATGTAATCTATTAAAAAACAATTATGGAAATATTATGAAAAAAACATTTCTTATTATCGATGCATTCGGTATACTTTACAGGTACCATTTTATTTTTTTGAAAAGACCTCTTTTAAACTCTAAGGGTCAGAATGTTTCATCTATTAACGGTTTTATGAGAACTTATTTCTCGCTTATTAATACATATCCTGCTGAATATGTTGCTATAGCATTAGACAGCTCAAGAAAAACTTTTAGAAATGAAATATACAAAGAGTATAAAGAGAATAGAGAGAGTATGCCTGATGATTTAAGAAGTCAGATACCTATACTTTATAATCTTATAGATGCTTTAGGAATATCTAGAATAGTTTTGGATAATTATGAGGCTGATGATATAGTTGGTACTATTGCTGAGAAAAACAAAAAAGAGAATATAAAAACTATTATTTATTCTCCTGATAAAGATATACTTCAGCTTGTTTGCGATGATGTAAGAGTGGTTGCCAGCAATAAAGATAATGAGTTAATGGAGTATGATGCTGAGGCTGTTAAAGAAAAGAGGGGTGTTTATCCTAATCAAATAATAGATTTACTTGCTCTTATGGGCGATGCTTCTGATAATATACCTGGAGTTAAAGGAGTAGGTGAGAAGACTGCTTTAAAACTTCTTGAAGAATATAAAAGTTTAGACGGTATATATGAGAATATTGATTCTATTAAAGGAAAAATTCAGGAAAAATTACTTGAATCAAAAGATATGGCATATATGAGCTATAAACTTGCTACCATTGAAAGAGATATTAAAGATTTTAATTTAGATTATAATGAGATAGCAAGCAGTAAGATAAATATTGATGAAGTTAATAAAATATTAGATGAATTAGAATTAAAACAAATTAGAGATAAAATTAATTCATATATATATGGTTCTTCTTCAAATAAAAAATCTGAAAAAGTAAAAATATCTGATGAAAAAACAAATAGCAATGATACAGCAAAAGAAGAAAGTCCTATACTTAGTGCTAAAGATAATAAGGCTAGTTATTATTTAATAGAGAATGAAACAGAACTAGAAAATCTTTTAAAAGATATTAACAGCAAAAAACTTGTATGCATAGACTTTGAAACTACAGGACTCGATACTTTTAAAGATACTATTATAGGTATTTCATTTGCTATAAAATCTAATGAAGCATTTTATTTAGATTTAAGCGGAAGAACAAAAATAGATAAAGAAAAATGTATGAATCTTGTATTTGATACTTTAGCTAAAGAAGATATAAAGGTTATAGGTCATAATCTTAAATATGAATACAAGATGATGAGAGCTATAGGTAAAAGTATTGGTAATATGTACTTTGATACTATGGTTGCTGCATATTTGATTAATCCTACAAGAGGAAGATATAATATGGACGATTTGGCTATGGCCTATCTTTCATATAATACTATCAAATACGGAGATTTAACTGACAATGCTAAAAAGACATTATTAGATGCCCCTTTAAAAGATGTTGTTGAGTATGCCTGCGAAGATGCTGATGTTACATTTAGATTCTATGAATGTTTTGCTCCATTACTTAAAACACATAATCTTGAAGAATTATTTTTCAATATAGAAATGCCTTTAGTTAGCGTACTTGCCGATATGGAATTTGACGGTGTTTATATAAGCAGTGAAAGAATGAAGGCTTTATCCGATGAGTATACTTCACTTTTAGAAAAGACTAAAGAGAAAATATATAAAGAAGCAGGAGAAGAATTTAATCTGCAGTCACCTAAACAGCTTGAGTATATACTATTCGATAAAATGGGAATACCCCCTACTAAAAAAACTAAAACAGGTTTCTCAACTGATGAAGAAGTATTAACAGAGCTTTCTCAGAAATACAAAATAGCAGAATACATGCTTACATATAGAAAATATGCAAAATTAAAAAATACTTATCTTGATGTTTTCCCTACTTTAATAAATGAAAAAACAGGAAGGATACATGCTTCATTTAATCAAACTGTAACAGCTACAGGACGTTTATCATCATCAGAGCCTAATTTACAGAATATTCCGGTGAGAGGAGAAGAGGGCAGGGAGATAAGAAATACATTCATACCTGAAAAAGGCAATTTACTTATAGCTGCCGACTATTCTCAAATAGAATTAAGATTATTGGCACATTTCAGTAATGATCCTGCATTAGTTGAAGCATTCAAAAATAATGATGATATTCACAGAAAAACAGCAATGAAAATATATTCCGTAAGCAAAGAGCATGTAACCGCCTCAATGAGAAATATTGCTAAGATAATAAACTTTTCTATCATTTACGGTAAAACTGCATTCGGACTTTCAAAAGAGCTTGGAATAAAAAGAAAAGAAGCTGAAGATTTTATAAAAGGATATTTTTCAACATATTCAAGAGTAAAGCCTTTCTGTGAGGAAGTAGTTGAGGAAGTAAGAAATAAAGGCTATGTAAGAACTATGTGCGGAAGGATTAGGGATTTATCAAAGACTATCAATTCTTCTAATGCTATGGCTAGAAATGAGGCTGAAAGAATGGCTTTAAATACTCTTATTCAGGGAAGTGCTGCGGACATGATAAAAGTTGCTATGGTTGCTATACATAAAGAGTTTAAAAATCATTTGAAGACTGCAAAAATAGTTATGCAAGTTCATGACGAATTAGTAGTTGAAGTTTCTGAAAAAGAGGCTGACAAGGCCATGACTATAATGAAAGAGATAATGGAGCATTCAGTAAAAACTAATGTGCCTATAACGGTTGATATACATAAAGGAAACAGCTGGGGAGAGGTTCATTAAGGAGTTGAGATTATATGGCTATTTTTAATAAATTACTGCATTCCAGTATAAGAAATAAATTAGCAAAGAATATATCAGATAATTTGAAAAAAAAATTAATTGATGCTAAAGACTCTGATTACGTTAATTATATACCTATACAATATAATACTTTAGAAAGAACTGAATATATATGTTCTATAAAGAATGCTGTAATGTTTGCTGATAGTGGTTTTATATTTACTAAAGATGGTAAATTAATAAAAGATAATTTGCATGATGGTATAGTTGAGCCTAGCCCGCAATTAGTCGGCAAATTTTTGTTTTTTAGTTTTAGAAGAAAAATAAAAATTAATGGAAATGTATTTGCTTTAAAATCTTCGGCTCAGGAATACTATGGACATTGGATTCATGATATACTTTCAAGATTATTTATATTAAAGGATTCAGGATTATTTGATAAAATAGATACTTTTATAATAAGTGAGGGCTGTAAGGCTAAATTTTATAGAGAAAGCCTTGAACTTTTCGGAGTAAAAAATATATTAAACGTTCCAGATGAAAAAAAGATAGAATGCGAACATTTATTTTTTAGTTCATTTCCTTGTTTAGTACCTTCAAAGCCTTTCAAATGGGAATGCGATAAATTTGTAGAGCTTACTAAAGATTTATTAAAAAAATGTAACATTGAATTTCATAAAAAAATATATATAAGCCGTAAAAAAGTAAAAACTAGAAATATAATTAATGAAAAAGAATTGATTGATATACTTATTCCTTTAGGATATAAAGTTATTTATCCTGAAGATTATTCTGTAGCAGATCAATTTTGCTTATTTAATAAAGCAGAAAAAATAATATCTATTTTAGGAAGCGGATTAACAAATATAGTATGCTGCGAACCTAAAACTTCTGTACTTGGAATGGTAGCTAATGTTCGTTATGAAGATTGTCATAGATATATATGTGATATAAAAGGTATGAAATATTTTGAATATATAGAAGATAATCCTGATAATATACATTATTTTTATAATATAAAAGACAGAGATAGATATAATTTTTCTATAGATTTAGATAAATTTAAAAAAGTACTTGAAGACTTTGAGAAATCTTAATATCATACTATTTTGTAAAACCTTTAGTCTTCTCAAAAAGTTCTATGTATTTCTTTATACCTTCGGCAGTAGCTTTTACCATTTTAAGTCTTGTTTCTTTAGTATTCATAAATTTGGCATCAGCAGGATTTGTTATGAATCCTAATTCTATTAATGTTGAAGGCATAACGGCACCCTTAAGAACATAAAATAAAGCATTCTGTACAGGTTTAGTTCTTCTTGCCACTCCTGAAACTTTGAGAACTTGTTTTGTGATTGATTCGGCTAATAATTTGCTTTCTTTTTGATACTGTTCTACAAGCATATAGTTATGAGTTATTTGCGAGGAATCTTTTTCATATTTTGAAGGGTCTATATTATCAAACTTTACTAAAGCCTCATTCTCAAACATAGACACAGCCCTTGCATATTCGCTTGACTCCTGAGCACTCACGAAATAAGCCTCAAAACCTCTAGCACTAGGACTGAATGAAGCATTTGCATGAACACTAACAAATAATGCATTTTTGGCTTTATCTGTGTTTATTTTTGCAGCATTATTAGCTATTTCAAAACGTTTTTCAAGAGTAGGGTATGTGTCTCCTGTTCTTGTAAGTACTATTTTGACATTAGGAAGCAAATCCTCTAATTCTTCTTTTAACTCTAATGAAAAGGCTAAAACTATATCTTTTTCAAATAATTTATTAACTCCAACGGCTCCGGGGTCTTTTCCTCCATGTCCTGGGTCTATAATTATTGCAGATATAGTTTTTTCGCTGAACTTACTTACAGCGGGATTAAAAGCCTCTTTCAAATCTTCTACTTTTATATTTAAATTATTTAGTTTTATCTTATCATTATTTTGCGGATAAAGTAAATAACAAGTATTAAACAGAGTTAATACAGTAATTAATAGTAATGTTATTCTTCGTCCTCTTTGATTTCCTCCGAATAACCGCAATCTTCCTTGATACAAACTTTAAACAATCCTTTGTTTTTAATATTCTTCTCAACCAAAAGTCCTCCGCATTTAGGACAAGGTTCTTGAAGAGGTTTATCCCAGCTTACAAAATCGCATTTAGGATAATTAGAACAACCGTAGAATTCTCTTCCCCTTTTGGATCTCTTTAAAGTGATATCTCCTCCGCATTTAGGACATACACCGAAAGGTATTCCTTTAGTATTTTTACATTCAGGAAATCCGGAGCATGCTATGAAATATCCGTATTTTCCTAATCTTTTAATCATTTTCTTACCGCATTTTTCACATACGAAATCAGTTTCTTCATTGAAAAAGTCTTTCATATTGTTGATATTTTCAGTAGCTGTTTTCAATGTATCCAAAAAATGAGGATAGAATTCTTTTAGTATATTATTCCATTCTATATTATCGTCTTCTATTTTATCAAGTTTACTTTCCATGTCGGCCGTGAAGTTAATATTTACAAGTTCAGGGAAGTTCTCGCTTATAAGCTCATTAACAAGTTTTCCCAATTCTGTAGGTATTAACTGTTTTCCTTTTCTCTGTACATAATGCCTTGATATTATTGTTTTAATAGTTGGGGCATAAGTAGAAGGTCTGCCTATACCTGATTCTTCAAGTATTTTTACTAATGAAGCATCTGTATATCTTGGAGGAGGTGTAGTAAAATGCTGCTGAGGATTATTTTCAACAAATTCGCATACATCATCTTTTGATAAATTAGGCATTTTTGAAGCTTTTTCTTTATCTTCTTTGTCTATTGTGAGAACTTTCATAAATCCGTCAAATTCTATTTTTGAAGAAGAAAGAGAAAATTCGCAATCTCCAGCAACTATTATAGCCCTTGTATTTTTCATTTTTGCAGGAAGCATTTGAGACGATACAAATCTCTCCCATATAAGTTTATACAGTTTGTATTGATCTGTTTTTAAATATTCTTTTATGCTGTCAGGAGTTAAAAATACATTAGTAGGTCTTATAGCTTCGTGAGCATCCTGAGCATTCTTTTTTACTGAATATGTAGGAGCTTCATCAGGTAAATAGTTGCTTCCATATTCTTTGCCTATAAACTCTCTTGCCTGTTCCTGAGCTACAGGAGATATTCTTACACTATCAGTACGCATATAAGTTATCAAACCGGTTGCCTCTCCTGCAATGTCCGCTCCTTCATAAAGTGATTGTGCTACCTGCATAGTTTTTGAAGCACTGTATCCTAATGCACTGCTTGCTGCCTGCTGAAGTTTACTTGTAGTATATGGAGCAGTAGGGTTTCTCAATCTGTCTTTTACTTCTATGCTTGCAACAGTATAAGTTTTATCTTTAAGATGCTCCATTATATCATCAACATCTTGTTTCGTTTTTAAATCAGGCTTTTCGCCTTTATATTTTTGAAGTTCTGCCAAAAACTCTTTATTTTTATGCTTTAAAAATACTCCGAAAGTCCAATATTCCACAGGTTCAAAAGTTTCAATTTCATCTTCTCTATTACAAATAATAAGTAAAGCAACATTCTGAACCCTTCCAGCAGAAAGTCCTCTTTTAATTTTATCCCAAAGTAAAGGGCTTAAATTATAACCAATGAGTCTGTCTAATACTCTTCTTGCCTTTTGAGCATTAACTTTTGAAATATCTATATCTCTTGGCTGATCAATAGCTTCTTTTAATGCATCTTTTGTTATCTCATGAAAAACTATTCTCTTTATAGGTACAGCAGAGTTTACTCCTCTGATTTTATTTCCTATATGCCAAGCTATGCTTTCTCCCTCTCTATCATCGTCGGCAGCTAGTAAAACTTCTTCTGCCTTTTTAGCTTCTTTCTTTAATTCATTTAATATTTTGGCTCTTCCTCTTATAGTGATGTATTCAGGTTCAAAGCCATGATCAACATCTATAGCCAGTCTGCTTCTAGGTAAATCGATTAAATGCCCCATTGATGACATTACAAGATAATCAGAGCCTAAATATCTATTAATTGTTTTAGCTTTCGCCGGAGACTCCACTATAACAAGTTTTTTCTTTTTAGACTCTTTTTTATCCTTTGTCTTTTTAGATGATGTTTTTTTTACTTTTTCCTCTGTTGTTGTAGCCATAGTAAATCTCCTTTTGTAAATCCTAAAGTTATATATATTTTTTATTTTTCTATAGTATAATATTTCCCTGAAAGCTGCTTTATAATCCCTTTTATTTCTAATTGCATAAGCATAGAAGTTACAGTATTCACTTTCATTTTGCTTTCTTCTATAACTTCATCTATATGTATTTTGTCATTTTGTTTTATTATATTATAAAGCAATGCCTCATCTTCCTGTAAAGTACTTATAATAGATTCATCATTTTGTTTTGATATTTTATTTTTTTTCTTTTCCTCTTTTGCTGTTTCTTTTTTTGCTTCTTTCTTTTCTTTGTTTTTACTATTGTTAGTTTCAATTTTTATAGAATCATTTTTTACAGCTTTAGATTTTATATCTCCGCCTTCAAAATATTTTAATTTCATTTTTATATAATCATCATCATTTGAGAATATTGAATCAAAATCTTCAAGTATATCCATGTAATTATATGCTATTTTAGCACCGTCTTTATATAGTTTATGATTTCCAAAATAACAGCTTTTCTTCTCATCATAAGGTGCAATATAAACATCTCTGCCTTGATTAAGAGCATAATCAACGGTAATTAAAGCACCTGATTTGCTTGCGGCTTCAACCATAACAACCGCATAAGAAAGTCCTGATATTATTCTGTTTCTTCTAGGAAAATTCATTCTATCCGGTTTTCTTCCTATCTCAAATTCGCTTACTATTAAGCCTTTTTCTGATAATTTATTATATATCTGCAAATTTTCAGAAGGGTAAACATTATCAATACCATTTCCTAAAACGGCAACTGTATTAACAAGCGATGATATAGCTCCAAGATGTGCTTCTCTATCAACTCCCTTTGCCATTCCTGATACAACAGATATATTTAAAGATGATAATTTGCTTGCAAGTTCAAATGAATATTTACGGCTTTCATTTGTAGGCTCTCTAGTACCTACTATTGCTATAGCATTTCTTCTTAGCTTTTTTAAATCTCCCTTATAATAAAGTATATAAGGCGGATTATCTATTTGTTTTAAATTAAATGGATAATCTTCATCAAATAAACTTAATATTCCTATACCATAGTTATTTGATTTTTCTACTATTGTATTTGCTTTATCTAATATCTCATTTTTATCAAAATTACCTATTTGAGATTTGAATTTTTTTTCTAATAATTCCTTTATATTCTCTTCTTTATCATCAAAAATATTCTCTACAGATTCATAATGATTTATAAGTTCGGATATTCTTTTATCTCCTACTTTATCAATTTGATTCAAGGCAATCAAATAAGTTTTAACATCATAATTTTTACTCAATTTCTCTGTCCTATAATTTGCTCAATATTTTTTAATACCGTTTCTTTAACATTATTTTCAACAGGGAGATTGAGTATTTTTCTGTACGCTGCCACCGCTTCATTATAATTTCCCCTGCTGTACTGTATTCTTGCAAGAAGCATCAAATAATCTGCATTATTAGGATTCATTTCAACAGCTTTTTTTATATTATCAAATGCTTCTTCATAATTATCCTGATGCATTCCCTTTAATGATGCTAAAGCTGCATAATAATTTGCATTATTAGGGTCTTTGTCTATGGCAAATCTAATATTATTTTCTGCTCTTTGTATAAAATTAGTCTTTTTTTCATAAGTATCAGCACTTTCTGCTAAATTGGCATAAGATATTCCAAGTCCGTATCTTAAATAAGGGCTGTTTGGAAGTATTTTTAATGCCTCAGTAAAATATTTTGCTGAATATGCATACTGTTCTTTTACTAAGCTTCTTTCACCTAATGTCCTATATACAGATGCTAGTCTATCCTGAGCATATATTTTCTGATTTATAATGTCATTATAGGTGGAAGTTATTTCAAGAAGTGCCTTGTCATCATCTGCATTCTTTCCTTTTTCATATAGACTATAAGCTCTGTTTAAATTAAATCTATTGAAAAGAATCTGCTTATCACATGATATGATAGATAAAAAACAGATTATTAATGTAAAATACTTAAAAATTACTTTCATTTATTTTCCTCACAATTATAATATATACAATATAATAGAAAAAAGTAAAGAAAATTATTAATATAATAGAAATAATTAATAAAAATATATCGCAATAATATAAAAATATAGTGTATTTTGTAATAAATATGATTAAAATTTGATATTCATAATTTATTTAAGGAATATAATATCAGTTTTTATTTTATTTTTATCTATATTAAAATCTTTCTGTTTAAGAACTTTTTCAAACATAAATTTATAAGTATTTAACTGATATTGATATTTTTTTATATTATATTTGCTTTCTTCTGCTACTTTATAATCTAAAATATAATATTCATCATTTTTATTTTTAGTTATAATATCAATTTTTCCTGTTATTAAATCTTTTCCGTCATAGTGCTGGAATGTATGCTCTCTTGATACTATTTCTTCATCTCCGCTGAATATATTTTGTATATGATGATTTTCAAATAGTTTTTTAAATGCTGTATTTAGACTTTCTGTCAATTGTTCTTTACTATAATGATTATTGCTTTTAAAAATATATGATTTTAACTTATCTAAATATTTATCTTTTTCTATTTTGTATTTATCAAAGTTAAAATATTCAAGCATTTTATGTATTATTATTCCTATATCTTTATATGATATAAGTTCTATGTCCTCATTATATTCATTGTCCGTATTATTTATATCATTTTCAAGTTTTGATATTTTTCTATTTAGAAGCTCTGATATGTTAACATAATTTTTATTGAACATATTATTTAAAGACGGATTAATATTTTTTATATATTGATTATTATTTTCTTTTTTATCTTCTTTTGAAAGACTGTTTATTTTTTCTTTTATTGACTGAGCATCTTTAATATCTATTTCTTCTTCTCTTTTTATAGCTAATCCGTAGAAATATGTATCAATAAATTTATTTTCTATATCATCAATTTTTACCAATCCTTCTGTATCTTCGCTTATAATATCAGCTTTATATTTTTTTGTTTCATCATTAAAATATTTATCTAAATATGATCTATATGTTTCTTCTTTGGTATGTTCACCTGAAAGTATTAAATTGTTTGATGCTCTTGTTAATGCTACGTATAATAATCTTCTTTTTTCTGAAAGTTCGCTTTTTTTATTGTAGTCAGTATTTAAGGCTGAGAAATCTACACTATAATGTTTATTTTTTACAGGAAGTTTTATAAATGATGAATCTTCTATAAAATCAAAATCTGATAAATTAGGTTTTATATAACCGCCTATTCCAGCAACAAATACATTATTAAATTCAAGTCCCTTAGATTTATGTATAGTCATTATTTTTACAGATTCTACTGATAATTTTGGTATTGCAGAGTAGGCTTCATTATCATTGGTATTTTTTAGATTGAGTACGAAATCATAAATATTATTTCCCGTTTGATTTTCAAAATCATTTGCTATTTTTTTTAATTTTTCTATGTTAGCATAAGAGATTTCCGCATCATTCATAGTCATTAAATAATTATAGAAATTAGTATCAATACATATGGTTTCAATTATTTCAGCGGCATTCATCATAGGTATTTTACTTTCTATGCTGTTTAATAATTCTTTGGCTGTTTTTAATTGATTATAATAACTTTTTGATTTAGCTATATTTTCTATTTCATTATATTTATTTTCATCGTATATCATTTTTGGGAAATAATCTTTTATATCCAAATTTTTTACATATAAGCTGAATAAAAAATCTGATAAATTTCCTATATCAATATCAAATAATTCGCTTCTAAGAATTTCAGGAAGTTTTGCATGATCTCTTAATATCAAATATTCTAAAAATGTTTTTATTAATACTATTTCTTCTCTTGAGTAGAATTTATTTCCGCCGTCTATATAGTATGGTATTTTATAATCTGATAAGGCTTGTAAATATTTATCTAATCTGCTGAATGTTGGAAGAAGTATCACAGTATTTTTATAATCATTGCTGTAATTATTTTTTATATATTCAGCTATTGCATAGGCTTCTAATTCTGTTTTATCATCTGCATATAAATGAATGCCCTCATCTTCTATATTATTATTGAATATTAATAATGATACAGCCTTATTATCTGTTTTTTTATTATAATCCAAATCATCTTCATCTTTATAATTAATATCATCATTTATAAATACAGTACTTTTAAATAAATCGTTAAAGAAATCTATAAGCATAGAATTGCTTCTGTAATTATCTTTTAAATATCTTACATAATTACTGAAATTTTCTTGTGTATTAGTGAAAGCATTTACATCGGCATTTCTGAATCTGTATATTGACTGCTTTCTATCTCCTACTATCATTAATTTTTTATCTGTTTTTGAATCGCTTGTTATTTCTCTTTGTCCGAATACTATTAAATTTATGAAATCAAACTGAAGAATGCTAGTATCCTGTGCCTCATCCAATATTAATGCTGAAATATTATCTCTTATTTCTTTTGATATGTCTTTATTTTCTAATGCTTCTATGGCTTTATACATCATATCTTCATGAGAGTATATGCCTATATTAGATTTGATTTTTTCTATATGATTGTATGTTTCTTTTATAAAATCTATTACCGCTTTATAATTTTCTTCGTTATATAATATATCAATATAATGAAGCATAGATTTAGTGCATTGTTTTAAATCTTCTAATACGGCTCTGAATTCATCATGTTTTGTATTTCCTAATTTAGCATCTGATACATTATCTAATGCAATTCTAATATATTCATAATCTTCTGATTTTAATTTTTTTACCTTTTCTTTATTTTTTATTAAAGCAATCTTTTGAAGAAGAAGAGATATTCTATTTTTACATTCTGTTATAAATTTTCCGCTTTTTAAATTATCATTTATAAGTTCTATGCTGTAATTATATATGTTATGATATAGCTTATCATATTCTTTATCATCTATTTTTATTATTTCTAATGCTTTTTCTTCAAATCTATTTATATTTTCTAGTCTTGGCTTTATTTTTAATAGAAAATGCAGTATTCTTTGGGCAAATTTATTTTTACTGTCTTCTGTGGATATTCTGTATAAAGAGCGTATGATTTCGGCATGTTTTGATTGTCTTAAAATATTTAAAATTTCGCTTTTTAAAGTTTCCTGAATATCAATACTATCTTCCAATATAGCCATATTAGGAGGTATGGAAAGATACATTGCATTTTCCATAGCTATAGAGTTGGCAAATGCATTTATTGTTGAAATTTTAGCACTTGTAAGTATATCTTTATAAACATTCTGCCAGTATTTTCTTTCTTTTAAAGATTTTTCATCATTTGTATTTTTTATGGAATCTATCTTATTTCTTATTTTGGATCTTATTCTGAAAAGCATTTCATTAGCTGCAGCTTTTGTGAAAGTGATAACTACTATATTTGAAACTTTTTCTCTATTTTCTAATAATTTTATATATATTTCTGTTATTGTGCTTGTTTTTCCTGTTCCTGCTGAAGCATTAACAAAGCATAAGCCGTTATTTTCAAAACATTTTATTATATCTTTTTGCTTATCATTTAAATCGAATACCATTTTTATATAATAACATAAATATTTAATAATTCAAATTAAAATGCTTGAAAAATATATTATATATATTATTATAAAAACCTAATTAAATTTTATTAATTTAGACTATTTTTTGGAGATTTTATGAATAAAAACAATATAGGCTATATTTTCTTTATAGCCTTTATATTTCTGTCTATATTTATAATGTATAAATTATTAAGACCTTTCGGCATGATAATATTTTTTGCCGTTGTTTTTTATGTCATATTAAATCCTCTATTTATAAAGGCTATGGGTGATAGCTATAAAAAAACGGATAAACTCTCCATAATCAAAAAAAATACTTTAGCATTGCTTTTTTCGCTTATATCTTTAATTATATTTTTAGTTCCTACAAGCATATTAGCTTATACTATAATAGTTCAGCTTATAGATATTTCCAATATTGGTATTAAATATTTTATGAATTTAGATGTTAATGAGGTTCTTAATAATTCTAGTATAAATAATTTTCTTAAGTCTTTGCCTATAGATGTATCTATGGAAAGCATATTAAAAAGAATACAGGATTCTTCTCTTTCAAATCTAACATTTATAAGTTCGTATCTTACTCAAAATGTGGCTAGTTTATTAAAAAGTACAGGCGGATTTGTAAGTTCATTTATATTTATGATGTTTTCATTGTTTTTCTTCTTTATAGACGGAGAATATTTGATAGGTCAGGTAAGAACATTAGTTCCTATAGATGGAAAATATCTTGACAGACTTATAAAACAGGTTTCTGAAGGTATAAAAGGAATAGTGTTTGGAAATTTATTTACAGGAATATTTCAAGGTTTTTGTGCTTTCATAGTATATACTGTATTTGGCGTTTCTAATTCATTTACATTTGCATTTCTTACTATAATAGCATCTTTTATGCCTATAATAGGTACTACTATAATATGGATACCTTTAGGAATATTATTTCTAATAAACGGAGAAATTATCAAAGCTATTATATTTATAGTATGTTCATGGCTATTTATTACTATACCTGATAATTTTGTTCGTCCTTTACTTCTTGGCAACAGAATAGAGCTTCACCCACTATTTATTTTCTTTGCTATACTTGGAGGCGTATTATTTTTCGGACTTTCAGGTATAATATTAGGACCTTTGAGCTTTATACTATTCTTTGAGATTATGAAAATATACAATGAAGAAAGATTATTAGAGGCAAAAAAGGAAAGATTGGCTAAAAAGCGAAGATTATCATAATTTAAATAATAATTATCAAGAGTTTTATCTATGACAAAGATATTGATTATAGGAATGAACTATATAGGAGATACTATATTTATAACTCCTCTAATAAGAGCCGTAAAAAAACATTATAATGATTGTACTATTGATGTTGTAAATGGTGTAAGAGGAATAGATATCTTAAAAGAGAATCCTTATATAAATAATATTATAGCTAGAGATGATAAAGTATCAGAATATATAAAAAATCAGAATTATGATGTAGGTATTACAGCCACAACAGCATTTTACGGAGCTTCACTTTTATATAAGGCAAAAATACCAATAAGAGCAGGTGTAAATAGCGAATGTAGGGGATTTCTTCTTAATAAAAAAACTTCTTGGAAAAAACATAAAAGACATATAGTAGATACAATACTTTCTATATTAAAACCTATGAATATAGAAACAGACGGAATAAATACCGAAATCTTTTTGAATGAAAAAGAAAATGAATTCGGCTTTAATAAAATGAAAGATTATAAAAATGCATTGCTTGTGCATGGCGGGGCTACAAGAATAAGCAAAAGGTATGGAATAGATAATTTTTCAAAACTTATAGAGATGTTTTATAAAGAAAAAAAAGTTTCTATAATATTAATAGGCTCAAAAGATGATATTGATTTTTCTGATGAGATGAAAAAAATATTAGGCAATATAATAGCCGATGATTTTACTAATAAATTAAGTATCAGAGAGCTTATATCGGTAATAAAACATTCTTATGCATTGATTGGAGGAGATAGTGCCCCTTTGCATATAGCTAATGCATGCAATATATATTCTATAGGCATATTCGGAGATACTTTGCCTTTGATTTATGGAGCTAGAGGAGATAAAGCTATAAATATAGAGGCGAGAAAAAAATACTGTACAGCATTAAAAAGTTTTCATTGCGAGTATATGAAAAGAGGATGCAAAACTATTGACTGCTTAAAAAAACTTGAGCCTGAAGAAATTCTTCCTTCGCTTTTATCTGTTTATAAAGGCATTTAAGATACATTTTATATAAAATTTATTTATTAATTATATAAATAAGAAATCTGTAAGAGTAAGGATATACATGTTTAATAAAATAGATTTAAATAATTATAATAGAAAAGAACATTATGAAATGTATATGGATAATATTCCATGTACATATAGCATAACAGTGCCTTTAAATATCACAAAATTTAAAAAAACTGTTAAAGATAAGAATATTAAATTTTATGCCTCTGTTATTTACTTAATATCAAAAGTTGTAAATAAATACAAAGAATTTAAAATGGCATTGAATGATAATAAAGAACTTGGTTATTATGATATTATAAGTCCAAGTTATACCATATTTCATGATGATACAAAAACTTTTTCATCTATGCATACTGAATATAATGAAAAATTTGATTTGTTTTATAAAAATTATATTTCAGATATTGAAACTTATGGAAAAAATAAAACTTTTTTAGCTAAACCATGTGACATAAAAAATATATTTAATATATCATCTCTTCCATTATCAGCTTTTACTAGCTTTAATCTTAATTTACCAAATAGTTTTGAGTATTTAGCACCTATATTCACCATAGGAAAATATTATACAGATGATAAAAACAATATAATGATGCCTTTAGCTCTACAAATACATCATAGTGTATGCGATGGATATCATGTTGGTATTTTCTTTGAAGATTTACAGAAAGAATTTGATGAATTCAGTTTATTATACTGAATTCTTTCTTGAAAAAATATAACTTTATTATAAAATATATGTTAATAACATTATTTTTGATTAAAATTTTATTTTTTAGTGTAAATAATAGTTATTATATATAATATTAATTGAGGTTTATGATAATATGAAATTTACATTGAATAAGTTATATCTATTTATATTTTTATCTTTATTTTTTATATCCTGTGCTACAACTTCTAAAACTACATCAAGCGGCGGAGTATATGTGGGAGAAGACACAGGAGAAATAGGAATAGTTAATAATTGGAAGAATCCTGATTTCAAAGGCGGAAAAACCACAAAAATAGTTGCTGAAGGTTATGCTTCTTCTGACGGAAGAGGCGAGGCTGATGCTATAGAAAGATCTATTGAAAGTGCTAAAAGAAATGCAGTAGAGCAGGCAGTTGGTTCTATAGTGCAGGGTAATACTTTGGTAGAAAATAATAAACTTATAAGTTCTAAAATATATGATAATACAACAGGCTATATATCTGCATATAAAGTTATAAATATATCTAAATCCGGTTCTGTTTGGTATTCTAAAATAGAGGCTGCCGTAGGTGTGGATATGCTTCAGGATAATCTTCAGGCAATGGGCATACTTATGGATAGAAAAAATCTTCCTCTTATAGTTGTGCTTGTTACAGATGAAACAGGAAATTTAAGCGAATCTTTTAATGTAGAATTAGAAAAAAATATGAGCGATAAAGGATTTAAATTTGTAAGCGCGTCATCATTGCAAAGTGTAATGAGAAAAGAAAATATAAGCTATGAAGATACAAGAGGTTCCCATTCATCTTCTTCAATAAAAAAGATAGCTGATGCTACAGGAGCACAAATAGCAATAATAGGCAAAGCAGAAGCAGCTTTCTTTACAACTATACAAGGTACTGCTATGAAGAGTTATAGAAGCGATGTTGCAATAACTGCGATCAATGTATCAGATTATACTGCTATAGCTCGTGCTACACATCAGGCAGGCGGTGTTGGAGGAAGCGATAAGGATGCACATTCCATAGCTTTGGTTAAATCAGCAGATTATGTTTCAGATGATTTTGTTAATCAGATAGTTAATAAATGGCAGAGTGAAGTTCAGAATGGTACAGAGTATACTATATATGTAAGCGGACTTGATTTTAATGAATCTATAGGTTTTGAAGAAGCCATGAAAAAGAATATAGGCGGATTAAAAAATATTTATAATAGAGGAGTATCCGGAGAGTCTTCAAGATATGTAGTTACTTATGTAGGAAGCAGCAGAGATTTGGCTGTTGATATTAATTCTAAAGCTAAAAATATGGGCTATCAGATAATAATAAACAGCTTTGATGATAAAACTATTACTTTGAAGGCAAGTAAGAGGTAATTTTTTCTATTATGAGAATTAAAGAAAAATTAGTTGTTCATACTTGCTGTGCTGTTTGTATGTCTTATCCTCGTACTATTTTAGAAGATTATGATACAGTATTTTATTTTTATAACCCTAATATATATCCTATTGAAGAATATAAAAGAAGAAGGGATGAGTTTATAAATTATACTAATACTTTGGGTATAAAAACTTATATATCCGAAGAAGATGATGATGTTGCTAAATGGTACAGTGATATAAAAGGCTTTGAGAATGAACCTGAAAAAGGGGCAAGATGCAGTATTTGTTTTAAGCATAGAATAAAAAAGGCTTTTGAATATGCTGAAAGTATAAATGCTAAATATGTTGCTACTGTAATGACTGTAAGTCCTCATAAAAACAGTAAGGTTATTGAGATGATAGGCAAAAGTTTAGCAGAGAATTATGAAGGAATAGAGTATTTACATTTTGACTTTAAGAAAAAAGACGGATTTAAAAAAACTAATATAATAGCTAATGAAGCTGGACTTTATAGACAAAATTATTGCGGATGTGAATTTAGTATAAGATAATTGAGTATTGATTATTCGTTTTTTTCTTCGTTTTTTATTATGTTGTTTAAATGATCTATCATGTTTCCTATGAAATCTAATTTATTTTCTTCAAATTTTTTAAGTTTTTCTGATATTGCAAATATTTTTTCCTCTGAAGTTTTTAAATTGTATGGTTTCATATTTAATAATATATCCGGAGAAGTTTCTAATGCTTTACAGATTTTATTTAGATTTTTAATCGATATATTTCTATTCCCAACTTCCACGCCCTGCAGATATTTTCCGGAAAGCGAAGATTTTTCGGCTAATTCATCTATAGTCATTTTTTTGTTTTTTCTTAATTCTCTTATATTTTGACCTAAATTTTTTAATACTACTTCTGTATCCATCATAAAAAACTCCATTCATACTTATGTCTATTTATTTATGATATACAAAAATTTTAATTAAAAAAACAATTTATAATTTGACTATTAGTGAAAAAAGTATATTTTTGGTGTTTTATAGTGGGTATGTTTTGTTTATTATAAAATAAAAAAGCTGCCAATAATAAATATCAGCAGCCTTATGAAAATTACTTTACTTTATTAAGCATAAGTGCTTAATCTTTCACCTACACCAGGTCTCATAGGTGCAGAAACAGCTTGAGGCTGTATGCTAGTCATGATTTTATCGACAGCCTGAGCTTGCATGTCTGAAGTTTTTATTATCATACTTAAAGAAATATCTTGTTTAAGCATTCCAGTAGAATAAGAACTATAAGCTGAAAGATCCATAATATATACCTCCATTTAAAATTATAAATTTAAAACTAATTTACTATATAATTGTAAACCAATGCTATATTAAATCAAGAAAAATATTTAAAAATAAACTTTATAGAATGTGTTATGATAACAATATAGTTTACATAATGTACTTTTTAGTTAAAAATTATGACCAATTATGTTTTTATTATTTTTATTTTTTATCAACTTACATAGCAGAACTTTCACATAATTGGTCAAAACTAATAATTAAGCATATACATCCAAAGTCTTTCCAATATTGTTATTTATAGGAGCAGATGATCCCTGAGGAGTTACTATGCTTGCAACTTTATCAGCAGACTGAGCAGAGCCGTAAGCAGAAGAGTTGTAAACATTTAATCCTGCAGAAGTCATATGTCTAGTCAACGGAAACATATCGGATGAATAAATAGAGTTAAGTGAAACACCCATTTAAAACCTCCAAAGACTTATTATACATATAATATCGGAATATTTATTATTAAAATGAACATAAATATAAAAAACGAAAAAAATGTATAAAATTTTATATATTTTTGTAATTTAAATTTTAAGTGAAAATAAAAAGCATTATTACAACAACAGTATTATTTAATACAGTGATTAATATTTTTTTATTATATTTTTGCTTAAAAATATTGACTTATTTTTTAATAATACATATACTAGGTATATTAAGAATAAAATATTATCTGGGAGTTTTGTGCTATGAAAAAAATATTAATAGTAGGCGGTGTTGCAGGAGGTGCTTCTGCAGCTGCAAGACTTAGAAGATTAAATGAAGAAGATAAAATAATAATGTTTGAAAAAGGTCCTCATGTATCTTTTTCAAATTGTTCACTTCCTTATCATGTAGGAGGACTTATTCCTAATGAAGAAACTTTACTTTTAATGAATCCTGAGAAATTTTTAAAACAGTTTAATGTAGATGCAAGAGTTAATAGCGAAGTTGTAGCAATAGATAGAAAAAATAAAGAGGTTGTAGTTGTATCTGAAGGCAGAGAGTATAGAGAAAGCTATGATAAACTTATACTTTCAATGGGTGCTAAGCCTATAGTACCTCCTATTAAAGGAATTGAAAAAGTTAAAGTATTCACTGTAAGAAATGTTGTTGATATAAGCAAAATACATAATTTTCTTAATGGAAAGCCGAGTGCTAAAGTATCTGTTATAGGCGGCGGATTTATAGGCATTGAGATGGCTGAGAATTTGAAGAAAGTAGGATATGATGTAACTATAATAGAAGCATTGCCTCAGATAATGAAGCCTTTCGACTATGATATGGTTCAAATTCTTCATAGAGAAATTATGGACAATGGAGTTAATTTAATAGTTAATGATAAAGTTGACAGCTTCGATACAAATACAGTTGTTTTAGCTTCAGGTAAAAAAATAGAGGCTGATGCTGTTATTCTTGCTATAGGAGTTGCTCCTGAAACTGATATTGCTGTTAAAGCTGGTATAGAATTAGGAAAAACTAAAGCTATAAAAGTAGATTCTACTTACAGAACTAATGATAAAGATATTTATGCAGTGGGAGATGCTATAGAGGTATACAGTCCTTTATTCAATGATTATTACAGACTTCCTTTGGCAGGACCTGCTCAAAAACAGGCTAGGGCAGTTGCTGATCATATCAATGGAAGAACAGTTGATAATAGAGGATTTATAAGTTCATCAGTTATTAAAGTATTCGGATATAATGGAGCTTCTACAGGACTTTCTGAAGGATTCATTAAAGCTATGAATTTGAATATAGATTATGATACTGTAGAGATTATTCCTTTTGACGGCGTATCAATCATGCCTAATTCTAGATTAATGCATTTCAAACTTATATATGAAGTACCTACAGGAAAAGTATTAGGTGCTCAGGCTATAGGTAAAGGAAATGTTGATAAGAGAATAGATGTTATAGCTACTATTATAAAATTAGGCGGAACTATAGATGATCTTAAAGATTTAGAATTATGCTATGCTCCTTCATTCGGTACTGCTAAAGATGTTGTTAATTTTGCTGGTTATGTTGCTTCCAATTTAAGAAACGGAGATTATAAACAAGTTCATTATAGTCAAGTTAGAGAATTGGTTGAAAAAGATGCTTATTTCCTAGATGTAAGAATGCCTGAAGATTTCGCAGTGGGACATTTAGAAAAAGCTGTTAATATACCTCTTGGAGCTTTAAGAAGCAGATATAATGAAATACCTAAAGACAGAACAGTGTATATAACTTGTAAAACAGGATTGACTAGCTATACAGCATGCAAAATACTTCAAAATATCGGATTCAATAATGTTGTTAATGTTTCAGGCGGATTTATCGGATTATCACAATATGAATATTTTAACGATAAAAGTACTGGAAGAAAACCTATATTAACAGGATATTTCGGATAATTTTATATTTGTATACCTTTTATAATAAAAAGAGCTGTTTTTTATGAAATGGCTCTTTTTATTGTTAATAAATAATATATAGAATTCAATTTTTTTCTTAAAAAAAGATTTTATAATTTTATTTTTTTTTATATTTATTATATAATATAAGAAAAGAGATATACTTTTAACAAGGATGAAATATGTTAATAGAAAATGATTTAAAAATATTATCTCCTTCAGAGGCTGATGAAATTATCAATAATACAGATAATATAGTTATATTGGATGTCAGAACGGAGATGGAACATAATTATGAAGGTATGATTGAAGATTCTATTTCTATGGATTTCCTTAAGCCAAGAGTGTTTAAAAGAGAAATATCTAAATTAGATAAAGAAATTCCATATTTGTTATATTGTTCCATTGGTAAATTAAGTATAAAAGCAGCGGAATATATGAAAGAAGAGGGATTTAAGAATCTCTATATATTAGAAGGCGGATTGAAGGCTTGGAATAAACATTTTGGAGATAATAACAAAGTTTCTAAATTTGACAGAGAAGAGGCTGTTGAGAGAAGAAAAAGACTTATTATAAGATTAAACAGAATCGAAGGTCAGATTAAAGGAATGAAAAAAATGCTTGCCAAAGGAGAATATTGCGGCGATATACTCAATCAGTCTTTAGCTGTTAAAGCTGCTATGGGAAGTGTTAATCAGGAAATAATGGAAGTATTTTTGAATACTTGTATGATTTCACCTAAAGAAAAAGAAGATTTCTTCAGATATATGAGAAAACTTATTAAGTAATTATTTTTTAAGCAAGGGAATAAATCCCTTGCTTTTATTTTCTTTAAATCTTATTTATTTACCCCAAGCGTCCGGATTTTTATTCCATTCTAAAGCCTTAGATAATTCTTCTTCTGTTATATATTTTTCATCTTTAGCTATTTCCATAAGAGATGAGAAATTAGAAAGAGATGAGAATTTAATTCCTGCTTCTTCAAAGTTTTTATATGCTTTTTCAAATTCATAAGTAAATATCGATATAATTTCAAGTCCTATAGCTCCTTCAGCTTTAGCAGCTTCAAATGCCTTTATAGAACTTCCGCCTGTAGAAATTAAATCTTCTATTAATATTAATTTTTTGCCATTGCATTCAGCACCTTCAATCTGTTTTCCGCGTCCATGTTCTTTTCTCTCTGCTCTTATATAGCATAATGGCTTATTAAGTTCATAAGCTATGAAAGAAGCCCAAGGTATTCCTGCTGTGGCAGTACCAGCTATAACATCAAAGTCTTTATCTCTCAAAATACTCACAAATGCATCAACTATAACCTTTCTTGCCTCAGGGAATCCTATTACATATCTATTATCGCAGTATATAGGGCTTTTGATTCCTGATACAAATGTAAAAGGCTCTTTAACATTAAGTTTAACTGCTTTAGTTTCTAATAGAGCACCTGCTATTAATTTTGATTTTGCTTTTTTATTGTTCTCCATACCTTCAGCAATTTCTTCAACAATCATTTTGCAGGCTTTTACTCTGTCTTCATTTCTTGTAATAGGTCTTCCAACAACAAGATAATCACATCCGTTTTCAATAGCTTCTTTAGGAGTCATTACTCTTTCCTGATCATCAGTACCTGCCCATTTAGGTCTTACACCCGGACAAATTGTTCTGAAATTCTCTCCGCATTCTCTTTTTATTACTGCTGCTTCTTTAGGAGAGCATACGACACCGTCAAGTCCGGATTCTTTTCCTAATTTTGCCCAATTAACTGCCAAATCTGTAAGAGGTAAATTAGAGCTGAACATGTTTTTCACATCATTTTCAGAAAGGCTTGTTAATATTGTTACGCCTATTATTAAATTATCTTTATTGAGTTTTTTTATCTCTTGTACAGTTTTTTCCATCATCTTTTTACCGCCGCTTGTATGTACATTGAACATAAATACATTCTGTTTAGCAGCGAATAATGAAGCCATAGCTGTAGTATTAGGTATATCATGGAATTTCAAGTCTAAAAATACTTTTTTATTTTTACTAGCCAAATATTCTATTATTTCACCTTTAGTGTATAAAAAGAGTTCTAGTCCTACTTTATAAAATACAGCCTCATCTCCAAGCTCATCTATAAGTTTGGTAGCCTCTCCCATAGAATTAAAATCTAATGCTATAATTAATCTTTCTTTTGGGTTTTCAGTTAATTTTGTCATAATTTATCCTTTATATTTTTATAATCAAATTATTTATTATATTTTAAAACTTAAATATTTTTATAAAGTTATAAATGTGCTGCACCTATTATATCTTTTATATTATCTATTTTATTTTCTTTAAGATAATTATCTATTCCATTGATAACCTCTATAGGAAGTACAGGATTAGAGAATATTCCAGCTCCTATAGAAACCAAAGAAGCTCCTGCAAGTATAAACTCTAAAGCATCATTATAATTAGTGATACCGCCCATACCTACAATAGGCACTTTTACAGATTTATATACTTGATAAACCATTCTTACAGCTATAGGGCGTATGCATGCACCGGATAATCCTCCGAATACATTTCCAAGTAATGGTTTTCTAGTTTTAGTGTCTATTTTCATAGATAAGAATGTATTTACAAGTGATACGCTATCGGCACCCGCATTTTCAACTGCTTTTGCTATGCTTGCTATATCAGTAACATTCGGAGATAATTTTACTATTAAAGGCTTTTTGCTAAGAACTTTTTTTACAGCCTTTGTAGTAGATTCAGCACTTTCACAGCTTGCTCCAAATGCCATTCCTCCATTTTTTACATTAGGGCATGATATATTAAGCTCTATAAAATCAACTCTTTCTATTTCATTTGCTATTTCAGCTACTTTTACATATTCATCTATAGTGGCACCGTTTATATTTAATATTATAGGTGTAGAATATTTTATATTTTTTATTATATTATCTTTGAAATATTCTATTCCCGGATTTTCAAGTCCTATGCAGTTTATCATACCTGAAGGAGTTTCTGCTATACGAGTACCTTTATTTCCGTCTTTTTTATTTAATGTTATGCCTTTTAAGTTAACTGCTCCAAGTTCATTAACATCAAAATAATTGCTGTATTCTTCACCGAATCCGAAACAGCCTGAAGATGTTATAACATTATTTTTTAATTCTTTTCCTAAAAAATTTATATTTAATCTGCTCATAAATTTATCCATATATTTTATAATTTAAAAGTTTAATAATTCAGCATTGAATACGGGGCCGTCATGACAAACTTTTTTTAGTGTATATCCAGACTTTTCATCTTTTATTTCTATATTGCATCCTAAACATGCATTAACTCCGCAAGCCATTCTCTCTTCGAGTGAAGCATAGCAAAGTATATTATTTTCTTTAGCAACTTTTATTAAAGCTTTCATCATAACTGTAGGGCCGCAAGTGTATATAATATCAAAAGTTTTTTCTTTTAATAATTCTTTAGTTTTATCAACTGTATTGCATTTATCACCGACAGAACCGTCATCAGTTGTAATATGTAAATCAATATTATTGGTATCGAATCTATCCATTATTTTTATTGCACTTGAATCAGCACCGCCCATTATCAATGTTATAGAGTTGTTGGAATTGTTTAATTTTTCTATTAAAAGTTTAATAGGTGCTATTCCCATTCCGCCTGCTACTATTAATATTTTTTTATTATTGATATTTGTATCAAATCCGTTGCCTAATGGCCCTTGAATACTAATAGTGTCATTTTCTTTTAATTTTGATAAATACTTTGTGCCTTCACCTTTTACCTGATAATAAAATTCAAGCATATCATTATCAATATAATGCAGGCTTATAGGGCGTCTTAAAAAAGTATTGCTTTTAAGCATGAAAAATTGTCCTGCTTTTGAATGTTTATAGCTTTCTTTTGATTTTATTCTAAGCAGATACTTATCATTTGATATTTGTATATTATTTATTATAATACCGTCTTCTAAAAACATTTTATGAACCTTTATTTTTATAAATATTTTTTATATAAAAAAAGAATACCTCTTCCTTTTATAGAAGATTGTATTCTTTGAAAATTTCTTTTTAAATATTATTATGATGTAATAAATAAATAATATGTTTCATGAAAACTGAATATATCATATATCTATAAAAATTCAAGTATGGCATTAAAATAATTTTGTTTTAGTATTACACATTATTAATAAAATTGTTATATTAAAAATTAAATGAATAAAACAAAGGTATAAAATGAAAAAGTATATTTTAGTGTTTTTATTGCTGATTATAATGTCTTGTAATAACAATACTACTAATCCCGGCAATAATTCTAATAATAACACATCAATAAGTGCAGATGCCAAAGAAGTATTTACTTTAGTTAATCAAGAAAGAGTAAAAGCAGGACTTGCAGAATATAAATTGGATGCTAAATTATGCGAAGCTGCAAACCAAAGAGCTAAAGAAATAGTAGGAAAATATGATCATGTAAGACCTGACGGAAGAGAATGGGATACAGTACTTGATGAATACGGATTTAATTCTGGGGCTTATGTTAGAGGCGAGAATATAGTTGCTATGAGAGAAAGTGCTTCTTCAGCTATGAATGCTTGGATGAACTCTCAAGGACATAAAGATAATATCTTAGCTGATTATTATACTACTATTGGTGTTGGAATGTATGAACATAATGGAAGTAAATATTGGGTTCAGATTTTTTTGAGTGATTCTTTTATTTAAGTAAAATAAAAAATAATTTGATATTAAAACTATAACAATTTGTTAGTTTAAATTTACTGTAATACAATTTTAGTATGATTGAATACTAATGCTTATTTAAAATTGATAAAGTTAAAAATTTTCAGTGTATACAAAAAAATACTATTTTCTAGTAAAATTAGAAA
>CASGDY010000013.1 GCA_949300355.1 uncultured Brachyspira sp. | reverse complement strand
AAATAACAAAAAAGAACAAAAGGATTTGTTTTATACAGTAACTTACCCTTATTCCGCTTCAATTTGCAACTTTAACTTCAAAGAAAAATGGTAATTTTATTTTTACTCGTACCATTAGCTAAAGTAAGCGTTTCCTTGACCATTTATCTAAAAATAATACGACTCCGATATCGAATACAAATGCCACTTCTGGAGAATTGCATACAACCGATGGCAAGAATTTTGATTGGGATCTTCAAGCTACGCTTTCTTACAATCGGACTTTTGAAAAACACAATTTGAATTTCTTATTGGGTTACAATGCTCGTTCTACGAAATCGAAAAGTATTTCTGCAGAGTATCGAGGATTTCCTTCTGGTGAGCTGAATTCTCCGAATTATGCTGAGGAAATTTATGAAAAACCTACGATTTCAGACAATCATACACGATTGGTTGGCTTTTTAGGTACCTTAAATTATAGTTATGATAAGAAATTATTTATAGTAAGGGATTCTTATGCTATTGCTATGAGAGATTATATAGTAGCAGCATTTCAAAAATCTACTTTTTGACATATTGAAGAATTTAATATTAATATTTTGAAGAGTAATATACCAGATATTTTTGTAATAGAGGAACTTGGATTAAATAATATATAACAAATAATATTATTTAGTGGAAAATAGATGAAATAAAAAGAAATACTTTTATTAATAATAATTAAATTGACAAAACTTTTATATTTAGTATTATATAATTGTAATATTAAATTTTGGGGATAAAAATATTGAAAATAAAAGATATTGGCTTTGATGAATATTTTGAGAAATTGGCACTTAAAAGTTTGAATGTTAATTCTTTAGAAGAAATTAATAACGAAGAACTTGTACCTGCAAGAGTGATAAGGATTAATAAAAGATATTATACTTTGTTTTCTGATGAGGGTGAGTTTTTAGCAAGAATAAAAGGAAAGATAAGATATAATTCTGAAATACAAAGCGAGCTTCCCATTGTAGGTGATTGGGTACTTATGAAAAAGTCGGATAATAATGCTTTTATTGATACTATACTCACTAGAAAAAATATTTTATACAGAAAAGCTAATGTTAAAAAAAATGATATTCAGGCTATAGTAAGTAATATTGATTATGCCTTTATTATAGTAGGAATTGATAATGAAATGCCAATGTCAGCCATAGCAAGATATTTGTCTGTAGTACACACTTCAGAAATTAAACCAATAATTGCAATTAGTAAAATAGATTTGTATGAAGATGCAGAATATAAAGAATTGTTAGCCGCTATAAAAGAAACTTATCCTAATGAAACAGCATTTGCCTACAGTTCAAAAACAGGAAAGAATGCAGATACATTTTTAAAATATATTAAGAAAGATACTTCATCAGTTTTTATAGGTGCATCCGGAGCTGGGAAATCTACCATTATTAATTATCTTTTAAAAGATGAGAAGATGAAAACTCAAGAAGTAAGAGAATACGATTTTAAAGGCATGCATACTACTACACATAGAGAGCTTTTAGTGTTAGACAGCGGGGGGGTTGTAATAGATACTCCGGGTTTAAGAAATTTAGGTTTATGGGAAGATGATAAAGGCATAAAGAAAACTTTTGAAGATTTAGAAGAGTATGCTAAAAAATGTAAGTTTAAAGATTGTACGCATCAACATGAGCCAGATTGTTATATATTGGAACTTCTTGAAAATGATGAAATACCTTATGAAAGATACGATGCCTATATAACTCTGCTTAATGAAAATAGAGAATTGCAGAAAAGTTCTATAGAGATAAAAAAAGATAGAAAAATGGCTTTAAAGAAAATCACGAAACATAGAAATAATTATAAGAAAATGAATTCAAAAAATAAGAAGTAGTTTAAGTGATAAATGAGCAGCTGATAACTGACTAAGGAAGTTGTCAGCTAATAATCGGCGAGTTTATCACTAGCAATAATAAAAAGATGGCATTTAAAGAAAATTACAAAACATAGAAATAATTATAAGAAAATGAATGTAAAAAACAAAAAATAATTTATTTTCATAATTGTTTTTATAAAAAAATAAGAGGCTGTTCTATATAATTTAAATTTGTTAAAATTTAAGTGGAAATTCAGTAAATTAAGTCAAGAAAAAACAATTAAAAATTATATATAATTTAGCAAAAAAGGAGTTTTTTTAATTAGCTAGGACATTCCCAATTTTTATTATATTACAAAATTTCACTATATGTGAGTTGAAAAGATTTTAAATCTAATAAACATTTGAATTTCTGATTATGTTTTTAAAATTAATTAATACAATATAAATTCAAATTATAGTAATAAATCTTAAAGGATTGGCAAGTGTAATTAAATTTTAAAAATTATTTTCATACCCCACCCTTTAGGCTTAAAAATTTATTTTGTAATTTTTGATTTGTATTTGCTTATTATTTTAATTATATTTTTTAGCTGCCCACCCAAGTTTTATTTAAATTTATTGATTTCTCACCGCACGCAGAATATTATTATATTATTAAGTATATTGATTATAATTGCAATTATAATCATATATAGTGTTTTACTTACCGTGCGTTATAAAAACTCAAATAATTTTGCTTTTATATTAAAAATATAATATACTTATTCATCATGGAGAGTTTAATAAGTTATATAAAAAAAATCATCATTTATTTGGAATATTAGTAGGACTTTTATTTCTTTTGGCAGCAATTTTTAAATGGAATTGTCTTTTGGAACCTGTCGGTTCAAGATTTATGATGTTTATATATGAAATGTTTGGGGAGAGCGGTGTCAGAATAGTTATTGGTATTATAGGAACTATAATAATATTATTTATAATGGATTGGATAATAGGAAAATGAATTCTAAAAATAAAAAGCAGTTTAAAGTGATAAACGAGCATATAATAAGTGATTAGTAAATTTATGAATAATACAAATAAAAAAATCGAGTGTCTGGTAAGAGATTGTAAACGAGATTTTTTATTATATAAATAAAGTTGTCAGCTAATAATCGGTGAGTTTATCACTAGCAATAATAAAAATATGAATGTTAAAAATAAGAAATAATTATAAAATAACTAATCAATAAAATTATATATCAATAATATATATTTCAAATTATATTTTTATATATAAATCAAATTCTAAGATTAAAAAATATGTAAATATTATGTTTGCTGTATTATGTTTCTTTACAATATTGCGGTTAATAATAAAAACTTATCATAAAACTTTTGTTATGTATAAATTTAGTTTACATAAATATTGCATAATATATAAAGCGTAAAATTTAAATAAATTTTATTTACAAAAAATTGACAATGTCTATTATATTTATTATACTATAATTATTCTATATTATTATACGGAGATTTTTTATGGAAAATTTTAATTCTAAAATATTAATATTTTCATTTGTTTTATTTTTAATATTTTGCCTGAATGCATTTTCAAAAAGCAATATAGCAATAATTGATGCAGCAGGCAGAGGTGATATTAATAAGGTTAAAGAATTAATCAATAGCGGAGCCAATATAAATCAGCAGGATAGAATAGGGGAAAATGCATTGATAGAAGCAGCAGAAGGCGGACATATAGAAGTTGTAAAATTGCTTATAGAAAATAAAGTAAATCTAAATCTTAAAAGTAAATGGGGCAGGACAGCATTGATGAGAGCTTCTTCAAAAGGCTATGCTAATATAGTGAAAGCACTTGTAGAAGCAGGAGCCGATTTGAATATAAAAGATAATAGAGGAAGAACTGCATTGAGTTATGCTAATCAAAGAGGACATCAAAATATAGTAAAAATATTAAAAGCAGCAGGTGCTAAATAAAGTTAACAGATTTAAATAATTAATTAAGGAGATATATTTATGAAAAAGATTTTAGTTTTAATTTTTATAATTAGTGTTACTGTTTTTGCTCAAAGAAAGATGACACCTTTAATGGAGGCTTTGGAGAAAAAAGATACTAAAAGAGCCATAGAATTAATAAACTCTGGAGTTGATCTTAATACAAGAGATAGACGAGGCGAAACTCCATTAATAGAGGCAGCGGAAGAAGGACTCATAGAAGTAGTGAAAGTTTTGATAGAAAAGAAAGTGAGTTTAAATGCAGTCAATGTTAGAAATAGAACAGCATTAAGCAGGGCTTCATATAAAGGACATACAGAAATAGTTCTTATGTTAGTGGATGCAGGAGCTGATAGAAGTATTAAAGATAGATATGGAAAAACCGCTTTGGACTATGCTTCAGAGCGAGGGTATAAAGATATTGTTTCTATATTAAAAAAGTAGTTTATAATTAATTTTATCTATTATATTTGAATATATTTAAATCATTAAATTGTTTTGTAAAATTATTTAATTTCTTTAAAAAATATTTGTGTAAAAATAAAAAAATGACGATTTAATAATTATTATAAAATTATGTAAATTTATTTTCTTATTTTAATATAGGAGTTTTTTATGAAATTAAATAATAAAATATTTTTATTTTTTATAGTTTTATCATTACTTATTTATAATAGTGCATTTTCTAAAAGTAATGTAGATTTAGTAAATGCGGCAGAAAATGGTGATATAAAAAAGGTGAGAGAACTTCTTAGAGGCGGTGCTAACATAAATGAGCAAGACTCTAAAGGAGACAATGCCTTAATAAAAGCATCAGAAAACGGACATTTAAAAGTTATAGAATTATTGGTGCAGTATAGATGCAGTTTGAATCTTCAAAATAAAGACGGCAGAACAGCAATAAGCAAGGCATCAGAAAACGGACATGTTAACGTTGTAAGACTTTTAATTGATGCAGGTGCTAAAGTTAATTTAAAAGATAGAAAAGATAAAACAGCTTTAAGTTATGCTTCAGAAGAAAAGCATAAAAATGTAATTAGCCTTTTAAAAGCAGCCGGAGCTAAATAATTTTAAAGTTTTAATTATAAAATATGAAAAAAGTGTTATTTTTATTTGAAATTACTATATGTAACATTGATAATAAATTTTAATTATAATATAATATTTTACAAATTTAAAATTTTTTGTAAAGGAAAAAAGAAAAATATGAAAAAAATATTATCTTTAGTTCTTATCGTTATGGGAACAGTATTTGCAGTATCATGCGGCGGTAATACTTCTAATACTACAGAAAAGACAACTGCCGCTGCAGAAGCTCCAGCAGTTACAGTTGATGATTTATTAGGAAAAGAATACTCTCTTACTAATATGTATGAAGGTAAAGAAGTTACTATAGCTTTTTCTGATACTAATATGTTAGGCGGAAAATCAGCTGTTAATAACTATTTTACTGAGTTTTCATTGGACGGTAGCAAAATAAAATTAAATGCTTTAGCTTCTACTAAAATGATGGGACCAGAAGAAGATATGGCTGTAGAAACAGAATATTTACAAATCTTAAATGGTGCTGATACAATTTCTTTAGATGGAGATGTATTAACTATTACTACAACTTCAGGTACTAATTTAATTTATACTTTCAAAGGTAATGTAGAAGTAGTAAGTGAAAATGCCAATTAATTAACACTATCTATATTTTAAGCAAGATAATATTTTTATATTATCTTGCTTTTTTATTTTAAATTTTTTAATAAACTATTGACTTTTATATTCAGTAGTATAATATAAAAAGTACATTTCTATTTTTTAGATAAAATATTTGGAGTGATTATGAAATTAAAGAAATATATTTTTATGCCGCTACTATTTTGTTTGATTATCGTTATATCCTGTTCAGAAAGTATGCCTTTAAAGGAATATAAAGATACAACTACTTTAAGAGATAAAGCTATAAGATATGATTTGCAAAATTATTCTAAAGAACAATTTGATATAGCTGAAGCAAATTATTCAGAGGCTATGATACTTATAGATGAAAATAAAGATTCAGCAAAAGTGAAAGAGCTTCTTACTACTGCATCAAATTCATATCAAACTGTATTAAATGACGGACTTCCTCAATATGCTGAAGTGTTAAAAAATGAAATAGATTTAGAGAGAGTATATTCCAAAGAAGTAAAAGCATATAGAGTAGATAAAGATAATTATGAATTTGCTGAGCTTAATTATATAAATGCATTATCCGCTTTAAGCACAAACAACTATGAAGAAGCAGTTAATTGTTTTTTAACTTCTAAGAAATATCATCATAAAGCTTATTTCACAACTAAAATAAGATATGATGAAAGTACAAAAATAATAAAAGAAGCAGAAGATAAAATTAGACAAGTTGAAGAATTAGAAAGATCATATTCTAAATAATTATTTTATAACTTATAAAAATTAATGGAGAAAAAATATGAAAAAAGGATTATTTTTATTTATCTTAACATTTTCTTGTTTTTTGTATGCACAAGAAACAAACGAGTTAGTTTTACCTCCTGAACTGCCAGCAGATTTGCCTGCTAGTATAAAGGAAAGCGATGATTATAAATTGGCACAAAGATATAGAGAAATGGCTGTAGATGCCCATACTGTTGGAGATTATAATCAAAGTATAGAATATGCTAAACAAAGTAAAGAATATTCTGATAAAATTATATTAAGATACGGCGTTTATGAATATGTTTTAAATAGCCAGAGAGATGCAGAAAGAAAACTTACTTTATTCAAAGGAGTTGGAGGAGATACTAATGAATTGACAACTTCTTTATATGAAGGCTCTGTTACTGATCTTAATTCTGCACATAGTATGCTTGAAGCATCTACTAATAGTACAGATTATACTAATACTATGCTAGAATATAATAAATCAGCTGAAAAATCTGAATTAGGATATAATGTTCTTGCTATAGATTTAAGAAGAGAATATTTAATTAGCGAATCAGTATTAACTAATGGTGATAATAATGATACGCAAATTACAAATTTAAGAGATGAATCTAAAAATGCATTAAGCAGCGGTGATTATACTAATTCTCTAACAAAATCAAGAGAAGCTATGAATATGCTTGATATGTTAGAAGCTCCATTAGCTTATGCTAAAGCTCAAGATTCTATGGATAAAGCTAAACAAGACGGATTGAATAATAGTAAGCCTAATTTATATACTGAAGCTTTAAAATCATTATCTTCAGCAGGCGAAACTTTGATAGCTAATAATTATACTGATTCTTTAATGCATTCTAAAAATGTTATAAGTTTAGTTAATTCAATGGAAAGTACATCTGAAGATATACCTTCTCCTGAAGAAGAACAAGTTGTAGTAGTATCAGACGAAACAGTATTCCCTCAGTATTATATAGTTCAATCAAGAAGAACTAACACAGATTCATTATGGCGTATAGCTTCTTATGACTTCATATATGGCAACGGTAATTTATGGAAAAAAATATATGACGCTAATAAAGATACTATAAAAAACCCTAATGTTATAAGAGCTGGTCAAAAATTAATTATACCTAGTCTTAAAGGTGAAACAAGACAAGGAACTTACAATACTAATCAGACTTACGGAAATATAAATAAGTTTTCTACTAATCAAATGGAAGGTAATGTAATAATAGAAGATGAAAAAGCTATGGAAGAGCAAACAGAGCAGACAGAAGAAACTGTTATAGACGAACAAACTGATACTGTTGATGAAAATACAGAAATGACTGAAGATACAGCAGCTGCTGATGAGAATGCAGAAATGACTGAAGATACAGCAGCTGCTGATGAGAATGCAGAAATGACTGAAGATACAGCAGCTGCTGATGAGAATGCAGAAATGACTGATGGTACAACAGCTACTAATGAATCAGCAGCAGAAACAAATCAATAATAAAAGCTGCAGTAAATTTATAGAAAATAATTACGAATATTATTGAAGTTTATTACATTGAGAGGTAGCATATTTTGGGTAAAAAATTAAAAATCATTATTATTTCATTGTTGGGTGTGATTATATTCGGAACTGTTCTTATAGCACAAAAGCCTAAAACTTCAAAAGAGCATTTGTTTATAGAAACAAATTTCGGTACTATAGAAATAGCTTTCTTTCCTGAAAAAGCACCAAAACATGTTGAGGCTATAAAAAAACTTGCTAATGAGGGTTTTTATAATGGAACATTATTTCACAGAGTGATACCTGGTTTTATGATTCAAGGCGGAGATCCTTTAAGCAAACAGCCTAACAGATCTCTGCATGGTACAGGCGGACCTAATTTCGTTATACCTGCTGAGTTCAATGATGTTTCTCATAAAAGAGGTATATGTTCTATGGCTAGAGGTGCTAGCGTAAACAGTGCCGGTTCTCAGTTCTTTATCTGTGTAGCTGACAGTCCTTTCTTAGACGGACAATATACAGTATGGGGTGAAGTTGTTAGCGGTATGGATGTTGCTGATAAAATAGTGGCATTAAAAAGAGATGCTAATGATAATCCTTTAGAGCCTGCTAAAATGAATAGAGTTTATGTAAAAACAGTTAATTAATTTTTATAAAGGAAAATAGGAAATTAAAATGAAAGAACATTTATTTATTGAAACAGATTATGGTACTATAGAAATAGAATTCTATCCTGAAATAGCACCGAAACATGTTGAAGCTATAAAAAAGCTTGCTAGTGAAGGTTTTTATGATGGAATAAGATTTCATAGAGTAATACCTAGATTTATGATACAAGGCGGAGATCCTGTAAGTAAAGATGCAACAAAAAGACATTTACATGGTACAGGCGGTCCGGGATTTAATATTCCTGCTGAATTTAGCGATAAGCCTCATAAAAGAGGTATATGTTCTATGGCTAGAAGTCAGCATCCAGACAGTGCCGGTTCTCAGTTCTTTATCTGTGTAGCTGATGCTCCTCATTTGGACGGACAGTATACAGTTTGGGGAAATGTTGTTAATGGTATGGATGTTGCTGATAAAATAGTGGCATTAAAAAGGGATCATAATGACAACCCAATGGAAAATTCTACTATGAATAAGGTATATGTCAAAGAAGTAGAATGATAAAGTTATTAGAATTATAAACGAGTCTTATTAAATTAGGACTCGTTTTTTTATAGATTAGTTTTACGATTATAAAAATTATCAGGAGATCATTAATGTCCGGTAAGGTATATATTGTTGGCGGAGGATGTGGTTCTTATGAATTGCTTACTTTAAAGGCTAAAGAAGTTTTGGGAATTTGCGATTGTGTTATATATGATAGGCTTGTAGATAATAGTATACTTCAATTTTGCAATAGCAATGCTGAATTAGTTTATTTAGGAAAAGAGCATGGAAATCATCATTTGCAAGAAACAATACATAATACCATTTTAAAATACGCATTAAAAGATAAAATCGTTGTCAGATTAAAAGGCGGCGACCCTTTGGTTTTTGGAAGAGGCGGAGAAGAACTAGATTTTTTATATGACAATAATATTAAATTTGAAATAGTTCCGGGTATAAGTTCATCTATAGCTTCAAGCGAATATGCAGGCATTCCTTTAACATATAGAAATATATCAAGAAGCTTTCATGTTTTTACAGCACATGCCATGGATATATTATACGATTTAAATTTTCCTGTTATATCAAAATTGGAAGGCACATTAGTTTTTTTAATGGGTGTAGCAAAGATAGAAAATATTATAAATGGGCTTTTAGAAAATGGAAAATCTAAAACTTCTAAAGTATCTATAATAGAAAATGCATGCCGTCCTAAACAGAGAGTTATAGTAGGAACTTTAGAAAATATCGTAGAATTATCAAAAATTAATAATATAAAATCTCCTGCTACCATAGTTATAGGCGATGTGGTGCAGTTTCAGGATAGATTTTCTTGGTATGATAAAATGCCTTTAAGTAAAAAATCAATTTTAATTACAAGAAGCAAAAGCGATTCAAATAATTTATGTAATAAATTAATAAGTTTAGGTGCGGAATGTTACAGCCTTCCTATGATAGATATAGAATACAATAACAATCATTTAACTAATTTGAATAATTATAAAGCTGTTTTATTATGTTCTCCTAATGGTGTTAATGCTTTTATAAAAGAAATAGAAGATTTAAGAATATTGGGAAATATAAAAATAGGAGTGGTTGGAAAATCTACATTGAATAGATTAAAGCAGTATAAAATAAATGCTGATTTCTATCCTAACAAATTTTTAGTTGAAGAGCTTATAAAAGAATCATTAAATTATACTAATGAAAATGATAATATATTAATTATCACATCAAATCTTTCTAATGTGGAAACTGATGATATTAGCAGTAAATATAAAAGAAATTTCACTAAATTAGAACTTTATAATACTATTAAAATAAAATATGAAGAAAAGATAATGATTGATAATATTAATATGGTGAACTATATAACATTTTTTAGTCCGTCTGCTGTGGAAGCATTTTTTGAATCTATTAATAATAATGCATCCATAATTGCTGATAAGAAAATCGTATCCATAGGTCCTGTAACTAGTAAAAAATTAAGAAGTTATAATGTAAATGTTCATTTAGAGGCAAAAGAGTTTTGTTTAGAAGGTGTAATTGATACTTTATTAGGAGATAAATGATAATGTTTAGTAGAACTAGAAGAACAAGAAATAATACTATAATTAGAGATTTGATATCTGATGTGAATTTAACTATGAATGATTTTTTATATCCAATATTTATAGAAGAAGGGGATAATATAAAAATAGAAATAGAATCTATGCCTAATCAATATAGATATTCTTTAGATAAATTAAAAGATGAATTAGATGAAATATGTAATTTAGGCATAAGGGGATTATTATTATTTGGAATACCTAAAAATAAAGATGAAAAAGGAAGTTCTGCTTATGATGAAAATGGAATTATACAAAAAGCTGTAAAATATATAAAGCATAATTTTCCTAATCTTTTAATAGTAACAGATGTATGTATGTGCGAATATACTTCACATGGATATTGCGGAATACTAGATAATTGTAATGTTGATAATGATTCTGCTCTTGAATATATAGCAAAAATAGCTTTATCACATGTTCAGGCAGGTGCTGATATGGTTGCTCCTTCTGATTGTATGGATGGACATGTTTATGCTATAAGAAATATATTAGATAAAAATGGCTATGTTAATATTCCTATAATGTCATATAGTGTAAAGTATGCATCTTCTTATTACTCGCCTTTTAGAGAAGCTGCTGATTCTGCTCCTAGTTTTGGAGATAGAAAAACATATCAATTAGATTTTAGGAATTCTAAAGAGTATATTCAAAAAATAAAAAATGATATAGAAGAAGGGGCTGATATATTTATTATTAAGCCTGCATTAGCGTATTTGGATATTATAAAAGATGTTTCAAATAGATTCAATGATATACCTATAGCATCATATAATGTAAGCGGTGAATATTCTCTAGTTAAGGCTGCTTCTAAACTTGGATTTATAGATGAAAAAAGAATAGTTCTTGAAAATATGTATTCTTTAAAAAGGGCAGGATCAGATATTATAATAACTTATCATGCTAAAGATTTGGCTAAATATTTAAGAGAATTTTAATTTTATAATTATGTTTTTCCCTATTTTTGTAAATGTAAATAACTGTCTAGTTATAGGTGCAGGCAATGTAGCTTTTAGAAAGATAAATAAGCTTTTAAAATATAATTGCAATATAACAGTTATATCAAAATATATATTAGATGATATATTAAATTTATATGATTCAAATAGAGATAAGATAAAATTAATAAAAAGAGAATTTAATTTAAATAATGATGAAGATTTAAAAGAAATAGAAAAATATTTTTTGATTATAGCTGCCACTGATGATAAAGATTTAAATAATAAAATTTCAGAATATTGTATTGATAAAAACATATTAGTTAATAATATATCCTCAAAAAATAATATGAATGCAAGATTTTGCACTATCATTGAAAATCAAAATTATTCCATAGGTATATCTGCTAATGGAAAAGTTTCAGATGCTTTGAAGTTAAAAATGGAAATTGAGAAATTATTTAATGATATTAATATAAATTAATTTCATTTTAAAGAAAAATTATACCTATATATTTAATAAGTAATAAAAAATATTTCAAATATAAATAGTTTGTGATTTAAATCACAGCATTTATATATTGTGATGTTATTATACAATTAAATGATTTGAAGGTATATTGTATGTTTGATAATGATAAATTACCAGTTAATGAAGTTCATAATATTCTTTACAACAATAAGATATCTTTAGAAAAAGAAATGATAAATTTAAAATATGCCTATAAAAAAGTTATATCAAATAAACTCTATTATAAAATAGATGACCCTCCTTTTAATAAAGCTGCTATGGATGGTTATGGATATCATGATAATGGCAGCAGAAAATTTGAATTATTAGAAGAAATATTTTCAGCTGGCAGTAATAAAACTGATATTAATGTATTAGAAAATTGCTGTATAAAAATCATGACAGGTGCTATGGTGCCTGATAATATAAATAAAATTTCAAAGTTTGAGGCTGCTTATATTGTTGAAGAAAATGGAAAGAAATATGTTTATGTAAAAGAAGAGGAAAATTCTAATAATATCATATTAAAATCTGCTAGTTCAAAAATTGGAGATTTATTATTAGATATAAAACGTCTTGAGGCAGAGGACATATCAAGATTAGCTTCAAATGGTTTTTCAGAGATAGAAGTTTTTAAGAGTCCTAAAGTTGCTGTTATAAGTACCGGCAGTGAATTAATAGAAATTGGAAATAAATTAGAAATTGGAAAGATATACGATTCTAATGGCTTTCTTATAGTAAATAAGTTAAAAGATATTAATATAGATTCTAAATTTTATGGAATAGTAAAAGATGAATACGATACTTTATATTCTGTAATATCTGAAGCATTAAAAGAAAATGATATAATAATAGTTAATGGCGGAATATCATTTGGAAATATGGATTATAGTAAAAGAGTTTTTAATGATTTGGGTGTAGAAAAATTATGTCATGGAGTATTAATTAAGCCGGGTAAGCCTTTTTATTTTGGTGTGAAAAAAGATGGTAATAAAGTAGATAAGGCAATATTCGGCATACCCGGAAATCCTTTTGCTTCTTTGGTTTCTATAGAAAATTTTGTTAAGCCTTATATAAATAATTGTATGGGAATAAAAGATGATAATTCTTTTTATAAATTCCCATTATATGAAAATTATAAAAGAAAAAACAGCAAGGTAGAGGAGTACTATCCTGTTGATTTTATAACTAATGATAAAGGAACATTTGTTAAGCTGTTAGATTATAAAGGGTATTTTTATTTACCTGCCAATATGAAGGCTCTTATGAAAATTAATATTGGCATTAATGAAATAAAAGCTTTTGAAAATGTTGAAATAAAATTTATATAAATAAAAATGAAGGAGTATAAAATATGAAAACAATGCAGACAACATGTAATTACTGCTCATTAGCATGTAATTTTGATGTTACTTCTGATGGTAAAACTATTACAAAGGTTATACCTACTAAGAATTATCCTGTTAATAAAGGTTTTTCTTGTATTAAAGGACTTAATTTAAATAAGCAGGGTCTTATGAATAGTCCTGATTCTAAGCCAAGAATAAAAGATAAAGACGGAAATGTTAAACATGTATCTTGTGAGGAAGCATTTAATTATACTGCTTCTAAATTAAAAGAGATTAAAGATAAATACGGTCCTCAGGCTATAGCTGGAATAAGTACAGGTCAGTTAGAAACAGAAGGTATGGCTATATTCGGACATGTTGTTAGAAATTTTTTAGGCGGTAATTTAGATGGAAATACAAGATTATGCATGGCTACTTCTGTAGTTGCTCATAAACAAAGTTTTGGATTTGATGCTCCTCCATATACTTTAAATGATTTTGAATTATCTGATACTATATTTTTAATTGGAGCAAATCCTATAGTGGCACATCCTATTATATGGGATAGAATAAAATTAAATAAACTTCCTAATAAAAAAGTTATAGTTATAGATCCTAGAAAATCTGAAACAGCTAAAGAATCTGATTATTGGTATGGTTTAAAATCTAAAACAGATATTTATTTATTCTATACTTTAGCTAATGTATTAATAGAAAAAGGCTGGATTAATGAAGAATATATAAATAATTATACAGAGAACTTTGAAGCTTATAAAGAACATGTTAAAAACTTCCCATTAAGTAAAGCTCAGGAGAATACAGGTTTATCAGAGGAACAAGTTATGCAAATAGCTGCTATGATTCATGAAGGTAAGAATGTATCATTCTGGTGGACAATGGGAATAAATCAAGGATATCAGGCTGTACGAACTGCACAATCTATAATTAATTTAGCACTTATGACAGGAAATATAGGAAGACCGGGCACAGGAGCAAATTCTATAACAGGACAATGTAATGCTATGGGTTCAAGAGCATTTAGTAATACAGCAGGATTATACGGCGGCGGTGATTTTGATAACCCTAAAAGAAGAGAGGCTGTATCCAAAGCTTTGGGTATAGAAGAAAAATGGCTTCCTAATGCTCCTACTATTACATATAATGCAATTATAGAAAAAGCTATTGCCGGTGAAATAAAAGCTCTTTGGATATGCTGTACTAATCCTAGACATTCTTGGACTAATAATGAAACATTTAGAAAGGCTATTGAAAATGTAGAATTATTTATAGTTCAGGATATATATGATGATACAGACAGTTCAAAGATTTGCGATGTTTATTTCCCTGTAACTTCCGGACTTTATAAAGAGGGCGTTATAATCAATACAGAAAGAAGATTATCTAAATTGCGTCCTGTACTTACAGAAAAAAATGGAAAATTGACTGATTATGAAGTATTTTACAAGATGGGCGAAGCTTTAGGTATGGGTGATTTATTAAAAGGATGGGAAACTCCTAGAGATGCATTTGAATTAATGAAAAAATGCAGTAAAGGTATGCCTTGTGATATTACAGGTGTAGATTATGATGCTTTGAATGATTCTCATGGAATACAGTGGCCTTATCCGGAAGGAAGTGCTCCTTTAACTGATAATGAAAGAAGACTTTTTGAAAATAATCAATATTATACTCCTAATAAAAAAGCTAAATTTATGTTTGAAATGCCTATAGAAAATCCTGTTCAATGCAGTGAAAAATATCCTTATATCTTAAATACAGGAAGAGGCACAGTAGGTCAATGGCATACTCAAACTAGAACAAGAGAATTGGATGTTGTTAATGATGTAGCTGTTAAGGATGCTTATATTTATATAAGTGATGCTATGGCAAAGAATAAAGGAATCAATAATTTTGATGCTGTTGAAGTAGAATCTATAAATGGTCAGACAAGAAGATTTATTGCTTTTGTAACAGATTCTCTTTCTGAAAATCAATTGTATGCTCCTATACACTATATAGAAACTAATGCCTTAACACCTAGTGTATATGATACTTATTCAAAAGAACCATCATATAAATCAACACCGGTAAATATAAAAAAGGCTATATAAAAACTAAAAAGGAGTGAATATGAAACCTATAAAAAGAATAGCAATAGATAGAGATAAATGCATAGGCTGTTTAACTTGCGTAAGTGCATGTATAGTTGCTCATGACGGAGAAGAACCAAGAAACAGAGTTGTTATAAGCAGCAATTATAAAAACTCTCCTATATTTTGCCGTAACTGTGATTTGCCTGAATGCGTATATACTTGTATGTCTGGTGCGATGAAAAAAGATCCTAAAACCGGATATGTAACTTATGATAAAAATCAATGTGCCAGCTGTTATATGTGCATAATGGCTTGTCCTTATGGTGTATTAAAAGAGGATAGTTTAACAAAAACTGAAATTCTTAAATGTGATATGTGTGAAAATTATGAAGACGGTTCTCAATGTGTTAAAAAATGTCCTATGAAAGCCATCACTTTAGAGGAGGTAAAATAATGAAATATCTTATATTAGGTGCTTCTGCCTCAGGTTTAAATGGGACCCGCGAACTTAGAATGTTAGATAAAAATGCAGATATTACTTTGGTATCTATAGATGATAAAATATATTCAAGATGTATGCTTCATTATTATATAAGCGGAAAAAGAAATGAAGAGTCATTAAATTTTATGTCTAAAAATTTTTTCTCTGATTATAATATAAAATGGATAAATAATACTAAAGCTGTATCATTAGATGTTGATAAAAAGACAGTTAAGCTTTCTAATGGAAATGAAGAAAATTATGATAAATTATTATTGGCTACAGGTGCTTCCGGTGCAATTCCTCCTATAGAAAATTTAAGAGAGGCTAATAATGTTGTAGGCGTTAGAACTCTTGATGACTGCAATAAAATAATGGAATTAGCTAAGAAGTATAAGAAAGCCGCTGTTATAGGTGCTGGTTTAATAGGTGTTGATGTTGTTAGCGGTATTTTACCTTATAATTTGGATAAGATTTCAATTATTGATATTGCTCCTTTTATCATAAGCAAACAGTTAGATGAACATACTGCTAATGTATATCAGAATAAATTAAAAGAAAAGAATGTAGATCAATATTATTCAATGAAAGTGAAAAGAATTGATATTGATAATGATAAAAATCCTAGATTTATAGAATTAGAAGACGGTAAAAAAATAGAAGCAGATTTTATAGTTGTTGCTATGGGTATATCTCCTAATATTGATTATCTTAAAAATACTCCAATAAAATTAAATGATGCTGGCGGAGTTGAGATTGATAAATATGGCAGAACAAATATTGCTGATATATATGCAGCAGGAGATATTACAGTAACTACTGCTATATGGTCTGCTGCTGTTAAACAGGCAATAATAGCTGCTAATAATATGGTGGGAAATAGTATTGATATTGATAATTTATTTAATTTTAAATCTACAATGAATCTGTTTAATATTCCTTCTATGTCTATAGGTACTGTAATTGCTCCTGATGATTCTTATTCTGTTGAAATTTTCGATGATAAAAAAGGAAATTACAGAAAAATAGTTCATAAAGATGGAAAAATAATAGGTGCTTTACTGCAAGGAGATTTGCGTTACAGCGGTATTTTGACTCAGCTTATTAAAGAAAATATAGATGTAACTAAAGTAAAAAAACCTTTATTTAATATAGATTATTCAGACTTTTTTAATATAGATGAAAACTTTAAATTTGCTTTCTAATATAAATATATCTACTGTGATATTATGCGGAGGTAAAAGCTCTAGATTTAATTTTAATGATAAAGCTTTACTTAAGTATGATAATAACAAAAATTTTTTAGAAAAAATCATTTCAGAATGCAAAGGAGATGTATTTATATCGGCGGATAATGCTGATAAATATAAATCCTTTCTTTCTGGAAGTAATATAAAAGTTATAGAAGATATTTATAAAGATATAGGTGCTTTGGGCGGTATTTATAGTTCTTTTAAAAATATTGAGTCAGATTATATACAATTTTTAAGCTGTGATACTCCTACTATTAGTTATGATTTTATTGATTATATGATTAGTATGGCAGATGAATATCATGATGCTTTCATACCTGTTTATCAGGGAAATGTTTATTTTTTATGCGGTATATATTCTAAAAATATATTATCTGTAATAAATGAAAATATTGATAATAAAGAATATAGCATAAAAAAATTGATAGATAAGATTAAAGTTAAATATATTGATTTGAAATATACAAAATTTAAATTATTTAATATTAATACTTTAGAAGATTATTTATCATTTCAAAAGAGTATGCCTCAATATTTTGCTGTTTGCGGTAAAAGGAATTGCGGTAAAACAGATTTAATTTGTAAATTAATAAAAGAATTTGTTAATATTGGAAAAACAGTTGCTGTAATAAAACATACTTCTCATGATCATTCTTTTGATGCTCAAGGAAAAGATACTTATAATTTTAAGGAGAGTGGGGCAAAAGCAGCTTTAATATATTCTCCTCTAAAATATATGATGGTTCAAGATTATGAAAAAAGCGTCAATGAAAATGATGATCTTAGTAATTTTATAGATAAGATGAAAGGATATGATCTTATAATATTAGAGGGTTTCAAACATATTAACAATATACCAAAAATAGAAGTATTTAGGACTAGTGTTTCAGATAAGCCGTTTTGTGATGATAAATCTATAATGGCATTAGTTACTGATAATTTAAGCTATAAAACAGATCTGCCTATACTCAATATAAATGACATTTCTTCTATAATGAATTTTATAATATCAAATATAATAACAATTTAATACTTAATTGTAAAAGGAGTTTAAGTATGAGTAAATTAAAAGGATTGCCTATAGGTTTTGTTGGGACATGTGTAGGATTAGCTACATTATCAAATGTTTACAATCTATTAGGTTTCAGTTGGGTAAGACATGTATGTATGTGTTTGGCTGGATTTGCAGCTTTATTAGGTATATTGAAAGTTATATTATTTTTTCCTAAAGTACAAGAGGAATATAAAAGCGGAGTTTTAGCTGCGATGTATACCACAATAACAATGAATACTATGTTATTTGGTACTTATATTGCCGGATATAATCCTGCTATTGGTAAAGCTATATTTTTAGCGGGTGTATTTGTTCATATGGCTATGATATTATGCTATACTACATACCATATAATTATGAATTTTAAAGTAGAATTTTTACTTCCTTCATATTTTGTAACTTATAATGGTCTTTTAGTTTCTACAGTTGCAGGAATTAATATGCTTCCTCCTAAACTTGCAATGGGTATAACTTTTTACGGAATAGGTGTTTATGTTCTTATATTAATATTTTTAATACCAAGAATAATAACAAAACCTATACCTGCCAATTTTGTTCAGACTAAAACAGTATTATTAGCACCTTGTTCTTTATGTTTGGTGAGTTATTTAAATTTTAATAATGTAGAAAATTTAAAAATGTATTTTAATCCTAATATAGCATTAGTATTATATATTTGTGTTTTATTGACATTTATATATATATTGTTTAATATATTTAAATTCTTTGAAAATGGATTTACTCCTTTATTTGGAGCTTTAACATTCCCTATGGCTATAGGTACTTTGGCAGGATATAGAGCAGGAGCATTCTTTACTCCTATTGAAGCTTATAATTTTTTAGGAATACTAGCAGCAAATGTTACAGGTTTTCAATTATTAATATCTTCTACTTTTATGTGCTTAGTATTTTTTAATTTTGTAAAAATGTATTTGCATTCTAATAAAGCCTAAATTATACCATAAAATTATGTATATAGATTATTCATAAATTATTTTTAAATTTTTTATGAATAATCTATTGATGTATATTCATTTGCATTTTTTTATTTATTTTATCATATAGTTTTTTTGCTAATTCATTTTTTTCTTTTACTTCATCAAGAGAAACTTTATCTCTATAATTTTTACCATTACAGAAAAAATTTCCATGAAGTATTATATTATCATCTTTAATCTCGGCATAACATCCTACAGGAGAATTACATCCGCTGTCAAATAAACATGCAAAAGTTCTTTCTATATCAACTAATTCTCTTATACTTTTATCATCTATCATTTTTAGCATATCTATCATTTCATAGTCATCTTCTCGGCATTGAACACATAAAGCTCCCTGTCCGGGTGCAGGAAGTATATCTTCTATGGAAAAATATTGGGTTATGAGATTTTCTAAATTTAATCTTTTCATTGCTGCTGAAGCTAATATTAAAGCATCATAATCTTCTGTTTGAAGTTTTTTTAATCTTGTATGTATATTTCCTCGTATGGGCTTTATTATTATATCATCTCTAAGCAGCTGTATAGAGCTTGATCTTCTTAAAGAAGTTGTGCCTACTATAGAGCCTTTTTTTAAATCATTAAATTTGATATTATTTTTTGATATTAAAACATCTCTTGGATCTTCTCTTTCAGGTATAGATGCATATATCAATCCTTTAGTATTTACAGTTGTCATATCTTTCATAGAATGAACAGCAAAATCTATTTTTTTATTTAATAATGCTTCTTCTATTTCTTTAGTAAATGCACCTTTTAGAGATTTTTCTTTGCTATTTGGATTTTCTATTAAATGTATATCTCCGCTTGTGGTTATCTTTTCTATATTTATTTCTATGTCTTTAAATTTATATTTTAATTTATTTATAATTATATTAGTTTGTGTTATTGCAAGTTCACTTGATCTGCTTCCTACAATAAATTTTTTTTTTATTTTCATAGGTAATTCCAATTATTAGAAAATATTTTATTTATTCGATAGTTGGTTTATTTTAGCAATTTATTATTTTTTTATCAATACTTATTGACTTTTTTTAATATCATTATATTGTTTAAATAACAGTTTATGATTACATTAGATGAAGCTTTTAATAATATCGAAATACTAAAAAAACTTAATTCTAAAACTATAGAATATATAAAACCTTTTTCCACTTTAAAAACATATAAAGAACGTGAACATGTATTTATGGATAAAGATGAAATAAGTAATCTTTATATAATAGTACTTGGAAAAGCAGCCTTATATAAATTAAATAATTTTGGAGATAAGAAGGTAATATTTATATTCGATGAAGGTAAAATATTAAATGAGCATAGTCTTCAAAATATAAAAGTATCTATAAATTGTGAATTTTAGAAACTTCTGTAATAATGTCTATTCCTTGCAATATATTTATTAAGGCTATGGAAAATGATTTTTTATTATCAAAATCTATATTGGATTTAATGTCTTTGAATATAAGAAGGCTTTACAGGCAGCTGCAAAATACCACAAACAATTTAGAATGTGAAAAGAAGTTGGCTTCTAAATTATTAAAATTAGCAAAAGATAATGGCATATACTGTGAAAATATAGTGAAAATAAATATACCATTAACTGTTACATATATTTCTGAAATGATAGGCTCAAGAAGAGAAACGGTATCAAGACAAATAAAAAAATTATCCGATTTAAGTTTAATAGAGTTTAAAGATAATTTTATATTTATAAAAGATATAGAAAAACTAAGAAACTATTTTTATGATGTGTGATTTATATCACATACTTATTTTTATTTACTTGTATAGTATTATTATAATTAAATGGAGGCATAATATGGGATACAAGTTAGATAAATCAGAGCTTCAAAAACTACTTGATCATCTAAAAAAAGACTATATTATATATGCCCCTAAAATATTTAAGGGCAGCGGAACATTTTCTGATACAGATATAGTTAGATATGCATCTATATCGAGTGTTGATGATATAGAATTTGAGAAAAAGTCTGATTATTCTTTTAAAGAGGCTGTTTTACCTATTACCCAAACATTATTTTATTTTACAGAAGATGAAGTTAAAGAATCAAATATTGAAAGGGATAAATCTGCTTTAATATTTTTGAGAAGCTGTGATTTGCATGCTATTAAAAGACTTGATCAGATATATTTAAAAAATGGATTTGAGGATTATTATTATAAACGTTTGAGAGATAACATCAAATTTGTTTTAATAGGATGTTCTAAATCATTTACTAATTGTTTTTGCGTTAGTATGAACAGCAATAAATGTGATGAATATGATTTAGCAATTAATGCTTTAGATAATTGTTTTGAATTAGATTGTAAAAATACTGAATTTGAATCTTTATTGAGCGGTTGTCAAACTGCTGATATAGAAATTTCTTATGTTAAAGAAAATGAAGTAAAAGTGAGAGTTCCAGATAATTTGAGTTTAGATATTTATAAATCTAAGATGTGGGATGAATATGATTCAAGATGTATAAATTGCGGAAGATGTAATTTTGTATGTCCTACTTGCAGCTGTTTTACTATGCAGGATATTTTTTATACTGATAATGGAAAGGTTGGAGAAAGAAGAAGAGTTCATGCTTCATGTATGGTTGATGAATATACTGATGTTGCGGGCGGAGGTTCTTATAGAAAAAAGAATGGCGAGCGTATGCGTTTTAAGGTTATGCATAAGGTATTTGATTATAAAAAGAGAAATGGATATACTATGTGTGTAGGATGCGGAAGATGTGATGATGCATGCCCTGAATATATATCTTATTCTAATTGTATTAATAAATTAGAAGATGGAATGAAGGAGGTATCTAAATGAGCAATAATGAATACTTACCTTTTTTATCTGAGATTTTAGATATAAAGAAACATACATCTATAGAATATACTTTTAAGATGTCATTTAATGGAGAATGCAAACCAGGACAATTTTTTGAAGTATCAATACCGAAATTTGGAGAAGCTCCTATATCTATAAGCGGTGTAAATGATGGAAGTGTGGATTTAACTATAAGAAGAGTAGGTAAAGTTACCAATGAAATTTTTGAAAAATATGTTGGCAATAAACTTTTTATGAGGGGACCATACGGTAACGGTTTCGATGTTAATTTATATAAAGGAAAAGATATAATAATTATTGCAGGCGGTACAGGAGTTTCACCTGTAAGAGGCGTTATAGAATATTTCAGTGAACATAGCAATGAAAGAAAAGATATGACAGCCATAATAGGATTTAAAAGTCCTGATGATATTTTATTTAGAGAAGATTTAGAAAGATGGGAAAAAAATATGAATCTTGTACTGACTGTTGATGCTGCACCTGAAGGCTACAATAAAAATATAGGACTTGTAACAAAATATATACCCGATTTAAAAATCAATGATAATACAGCTGCTATAGTTGTAGGTCCTCCTGCTATGATGAAATTTTCAATAATGGAATTAGATAAAATAGGACTTAAAGAAGAAAATATTTGGGTATCTTATGAAAGAAAAATGTGCTGCGGAATAGGCAAATGCGGACATTGTAAAATTGATGATGTTTATATTTGTTTAGACGGCCCTGTATTTAATTATGTTAAAGGTAAAACTTTAGTTGATTAAATACTATAAAGAAGGAGTTTTATTATGCTGGATATAAATGTTAAAAAACTTAAAAAAAATGCATTTCGTATTACTAAAAAAAGAGGATTAACTGCTTCAAGAATAAGGATTCCAGGCGGACATTTAAATGTTAAATATTTAGATATCATAAAAAATATAGCTGAAAATTACGGTAATGGTACTATTCATATGACAGTTCGTCAGGGTTTTGAGATTCCTGATATTAAAATGGAAGATATGCCTAAAGTTAATGAACTTATACAGCCTATAATAGAAGGACTTCATATTAATCAAGATGAAAAAGGCAAAGGCTATACTTCTTCTGGAACTAGGAATATATCTGCTTGCATTGGAAACAGGGTTTGTCCTTTTGCCTGTTATGATACAACAGCATTTGCTCAGAGAATAGAGAAAGCAATATTTCCAAATGATTTGCATTTTAAAGTTGCTTTGACAGGATGCCCTAATGATTGTGCCAAAGTGAGGATGCATGATTTTGGTATTATTGGTATGACTCATCCTCAATATGAGAAAGATAGATGTATAAGCTGTAAGGCCTGTGTGAAATCCTGTAAAAGAAAGTCTGCTGATGTACTTAGTATGGTTAATTATAAAATAGAAAGAAATCATAAAGGCTGTATAGGATGCGGAGAATGTGTGCTTCAATGTCCTATGAGAGCTTGGACTAGGAGTGATAAAAAATATTACAGACTTACAATAATGGGACGTACCGGTAAAAAAAATCCTAGGCTTGGAGAAGATTTTATAAAATGGGCTGATGAAGATAGTATAGTAAAAATAATATTAAATACTTATGAATATGTGAAAAAGTATATAGATTTAACAGCTCCGGGAGGCAAGGAACATGTTGGATATATTGTAGATAGAACAGGTTTTGAAGAGTTCAAGAAATGGGCTTTAAAAGATGTTCAATTACCTGATATAGCCGAAGTTTATACTCCTGTTTATTGGAAAGGCATACATTATGTCTAATTTTATTTAATATAAATTAAACTTCTAATATACTTGATATATTCTGTTTATAATATATTAATTTATCTTATTTTTATATAAGGATATTTTTTTATGATTAATAAGAGTATTATATTATTATTTCATGGAGCAAAGAATTACAGCAATACAAATTTAATGTATGAGAGAATTATACAAAAATTTAAAGATGAATTTAAAGATTTTTATATAGTTGATGCTTATAGTTCAACCGCTATAAAAAAAATTATATCTGATAATGTGCATTTTCCTTCTGTGATTGAGAGATTAGAAGAATTGAAAAAAAGCAAAATAAATGAGGTATATATTTCTCCTATAGTACTTCTTCAAAATAAAGATTATATGAAGATTTTTCATTCTATAGTGAAGTATAAAAGCAGTTACGATATATTGAAATATGGAGAATCATTATTGTCTGTTCCGGAAGATTATGATAATATGGTTTCTATTATATCAGAAAAATTTAAAGATGATGACTATACATATTTATTTGTAGGACATGGAGGTAAGCATCATTCTAATTCAGCTTATGGAATGCTTGCTTATAAATTAAATTTAAAAAATGATGCTTATATATCAATTATGTTTTCAGAAGGTATAGGCATTGATGAGGTAAAAGACAAATTAATAAAGAGAAATAAAAAAGTATTGATAATACCAATATTAATATCAAAATCATTTCATTATGAACATGATATTTCTGAAACAGTATTCAATGAAATAAAAAAATTTGGACTTGAAGTGCAAGTAATAGATAAAACTTTAGGGGAATGGGATTCCTTTATATCTTTAGCTATCAATAAAACAAAAAAGCTAATAAACAGTATTAATTAGCAGATTTTCTATGAACGAAGTAAACAGCAAATGCTATAATCAAATAGATAGCCGAAGTTATTAATGCAGTTATAAGATTATCCCAAGTTGAGCCTACAGCCAAAACTGTATTAAGTATAGGCACAACTAATAAACCTGTAACAGACATCAAAGAAAATCCTAAAGAAAACTCTGTAAGTGCTGGGCTTTTATATTCAGGATCGCATATTTTTAAAAGAGTCATTCCTGTTATTAAAACTCCTGTTAAAGTACCCCAAGAAATTATAGCCCTTTCAAAAGCATAATCATCTTTAAATAAGATGTTATGGAATATGAATACTATTAAATAAGTAAATATAAAACCAGCTACGCACATAACTATTATAGGTGCTATATAATGTATTATGGCTTTTATAGGAAGGCTTGTTATTGCTGATACTATGGCAAAGTCGCTTAATGTACCTATAATTTTTGCTTTAACTTTAGCATCTACCATCCAAGATAGTTTTAATTTTTTTATTATCATATTTAAAGCAAACATTATAATCATAGAATAAGTCCAAACAGGAAGAACATCTAATCCCGGTACTTTTAATTTTTTAATGAAATTCAAAACTATAAAAGCAATTCCGCATACAGCAAATATTACAGCCAAATGAAAAGTTATAGTTTCTATAGAACTGCTTAAAAAAGTTTCTCTTCCTAAACTAGCCTGCTTGCTTATATCATTGTTGTATCCAACTTCCATGTTTCTATCTATTTTATTTATATTCTGATTGTCATCATTTTCATTAACTACTTTTTTTATAACATTAGTTTTATTTTTTCTTACTGCAATATTAATGAATATTATTCCAAATATCATTCCTCCTACAAGTCCTATCGTAGCAGTAGTGAGAGCAACTCCCTGAGCTATTTCCCATTGAGGTATTCCGAAACCTTCAAGTAATTTTCCTGTTGAAGCTGCAAGTCCATGTCCTCCGGCAAATCCGGCTGAAAGTTCATAACCGAAAGTTCTATACATATTTATATCAGGATTTATTTTTGTAAATAGTATATTAGTGGCATATCCTATGGCAGACTGAAACATACTTGCACATTGAAATATACCGAATGCTATTAAAACTTTTGTAGGGTAAAGTGATTTTATACTTTTTGTTTCGTTTAAGAACATACCCAAAGGAATAGCGGCAAATATAGGTATTGACAATATTCCGGGAAGAAGCGAATAAGTGCTTATCCATTCCGAAGATATTGAATAGTTTGAGAATTTGCCCAATATTTCAGGAGATATTAAAAGCCCAATAAATCCTCCTATTACAGAAGCGGGCAAATATAATTTTTGAAAGAGCTTTATTTTAGCCCTTAAAAAAACTCCTATAAGCAGCAATACCGATAATAAAGATAATGACTGCAATAATTCAGTTAATAGTTTAGATGTCATGTTTGTTTCCTTAAAAATGAATGTTTTTATTTTTGAAATATTTATAATTTTTTAATTTTTGATTTATCGAATTTATTACTTTTATCTATTATAGCATCTTCTCTTTCTTCTATTTTTATAATATCTCCATAGAATTTAGGCGGTCTATTAAATAGTATATCAAGAAACATTAAAGCTCTTGCTCCTAATTCTCTTGGAAATTGTCTTATTCTATAAAGTTTTCTAACATTATCGGCATTATATGCTATTGCATTAATATTTTTCTGTCTTGCTATTAATATTGCTCTTTCATTATGGAAAGGCTGAGAAACTATAGTGAAATTTGTAAGTTCAAAAACTTTATTGGCTCTTATAATAGAATCTCTTGTTCTAAATCCTGCAAAATCCAAAAATATATGCTTTTTATTTACTCCCAATTTTATTAAATCAAGACGCATTTGTCTAGGTTCATTATACGATTTATATCTGTTGTCCCCGCTTACAAGTATATATTTCACTTTTCCGCTTTTATATAATTCATAAGCGGCATCCATTCTGAATTTGAAATACATATTTATTTGACCATTATTCATATATTTGCTGGTTCCTAATACCAATGCAACATCATTATAGGGTATTTCTTCTACTGATGAATATATATATCTTTTTGAATAAAGTGAAACAGATGAATATAATATTACTGCAGATATAAGAGATAGAATAATAATTTCAGGAAGAAAACTAAAAATGAAAATAAAAATTAGCAGTATATAATTAATAAATTTACATATACCGCTTTTATTTTCTATTCTATTTTCAATTATTCTTTTATTATTTTTTATGTATAATATTTTATTTTTGTATCTATTTTTTAATATCTTCATAAAACCTGCAGCATAGTTGTTTTGATAGTATACTAAAATAATTTATATTGTCAATTACTATTAATAAATAAAAGTTTAGAAAAAATTGATTTTTGCACGGGTTCCATACATATTGCATTTAAGTATTCCTTATCTTTTTGAAGTATAACATAGGTGTATCATAATTTAAAGCTGAATGTATGCGTTTGTAGTTCCAAAAATT
>CASGDY010000012.1 GCA_949300355.1 uncultured Brachyspira sp. | reverse complement strand
TAATAGCAATTTTTTAAAAAATTTATTAAACACAAAATATAGTGTAAATAAAAAATAGTAATAGAAAATTATTTAATTCTAATATATAATCTGTAATATTTTTCATTTTTTAACGAATTTTGATTTTTACACAAATTTTACACAAAATTATAAAGTTAACATAATGATTAATAAATAATGGAAAAAAGGAAAACTTTTAATTATGTATATTTTCAAAAAACAGGATAAAGATTTCAGAAATCTTACAAATGAAGAAATAAACTTCCTCAAATCTCAAGGATGTTCTTCTCAGTCATGGGAAAAAATATTAATAAAAAATGTAGACTTAAGCAGAATAAAAGATGTTCAATTTCATGGAAAAATAAAAATAAATGCACTTAATGGAATGGTGAAATATCATAAAAAATTTAAATTATTAGCTTCTATTAACAGAGCGACTTTAATAAATGTATATATTAATGGTAATGTTTATATAAATAATGTAGGAAGATTCATAGAAAATTATAAAATAGAAAACGGCGTTATAATAGAAAATGCTGGTTCTATATATATGGAAGGAGAAAGCAGTTTTGGAAATGGAGTTGAAACTTCTCCAATTATGGAAGGTGATGGAAGAAGCGTAAAAATATTTTATAGACTTAATTCTCATATAGCGTATTTAGTTGCAATGTATAGACATGAAAAAGTAATGCGTGAAAAAATTAATGCTCTCATAGATGAATACACAAAGCAAAAAACAAGAAGATTAGGAAAAATAAAAAGGCATGCTAAAATAATAAATGCCAGACTTATAAAAAATTCTTTAATAGATCCTTATGCCACAATAGAAAATACTGATGAAATTAATAATACAACAGTAATAAGTACAAAAGAATGCCCTTCATATATAGGAACATCTGTTATATTAAAAGATTCTATTGTTCTTAAAGGGGCTCATATAGTTGACGGAACAGTTATAAAAAAAGCGTTTATAGGTGAAGGAGTTAAACTTGGAAGACAATTTTCATGCGAGGATTCACTTTTATTTGCAAACTGCGAGGGAGAGCATGGAGAAATGTTTTCTATATTTGCAGGTCCTTATACTGTTACGCATCATAAAGCCACACTTTTAATAGCTAGTCATTTTTCTTTCTTCAATGCAGGAAGCGGAACTAATCAAAGCAATCATATGTACAAATTAGGACCTTATCATCATGGTTTTATGGAAAGAGGATGCAAAACAGGAAGCAACTCTTATATATTATGGCCTTCTCATATAGGAGCTTTCTCAACTGTTATAGGTGCACATTATGATAATGTTGATACTTCTGATTTTCCTTTCTCATATATCACTGAACATGGATATCATCAAACAAGACTTATACCTGCTTTAAATTTATTCGGAGTGGGTTTATCAAGAGATGAAAATAAATGGAGAGATAGAGACAGAAGAAAAGGAGATAAAAAAGATTTAATAATATTTGATGTATTCAGTCCTTACACTGTATCTAAAATTATTAAATCTGAAAAAATATTAAAAGAAATAAAAAAAGAGAATAATAATATTTATAATAAAGATTTTTTAACATATAAAAATATGATTATAAAAATATCTTCTTTAGATAAATATTCAAAAAGATACTCTATAGCAATAGATTTATATCTTCATAATAAAATACTTTCTTATATAGAAAACTCTAAAAACATTGATGAAATTATAAAAAATCTTCAGTACAATGAAAATACTATTTTTGAAAAATGGGTTGATATAGGCGGACTTATATGTGCCAAACAGAGAATTGATAATATTATAAAAGATTTAGAAAATGATAAAATAAATAATATAAAATCATTAATTGAAAGATTTGAGAACATATACAATATATATTCAGAAGATGAAAAATCTTGGGTTATGAATATAGTACAGTCAAGATATAATATCAATAGCATAAATGAAGAAACTATAAAAAAATTATTAGAAAATCATAAGTCCCTATTAGAAGAAGCATATAATATATTTTATAAGGATGTTGAAAAGGAGTATGATATATCAAAAATGGTGAGTTCTGGTATTGATGATAAAAGTGTTATGGAAAAAGATTTTAAGGCTGTAAGAGGAACAGTTAATGACAATACTTTTGTAATAAAATATAAAAAAGATATGGAAAATAAAATTGAATCTATTAACAATATTATTAATATATTGTAATATATAGAAAATTATTATTGGAGTCATTATGTTAATATATTCATTATCAATAAAAATAGAAAGAGGATTTGAAGATATAATTGAAGCTGTTATAGAAAGCGGTAAATTAAATATATTGGGTTTTAATACGGAATTTCCTATTAAAGAAGAAAGTATTTCAATAGTTAATATATACAGTGAAAATGAAGAAATATTAAAAAATAATCTAAATATAATAGAAGAAAATATTAGAGGCATAGCTGAATATACTTATAAAATAGAAGAATTAAAGTCTGAAAAATATTTAACTTCATATATGGATTTTCTTAAACCTTTCAATATAGGAGATGTTACTATAGTACCGAATTTAAAAGATTTTTATAATGAAGAATGCGAAAATCCGCTTTATATAGCAAAGCAGTATGCATTCGGTTCCGGAACTCATGAAACTACATCGCTTGCCCTTGAAATGATTTATGAATATTCAAATAACAATGATATTATTTCAAAAAGTATAGTTGATGTAGGATGCGGAAGCGGTATATTATCATTATTCGCTTATAAATTAGGGGCGAGAAATATTACCTCTATAGATATTGATAATGATGCCGTTCATTGCACTCTAGATAATGCAGATTACAACAGTATAAAACTTGATAATGTGATACTTGGAAATGCTAGAGATTTAATCAATATGAATTTTAAATTTGATTTGGTAATAGCTAATATTGAAACTGATATTTTAATAGAGATTCTTCCGGATTTAAAAGAATTATTAAAACCGAGTTCTATTTTAATATTATCAGGGATTTTATTAGAAAAAGAATCATATATGATTAATGCCATTAGGGAAAATAAACTCAATACCATTTTAAGAAAGAGAAAAAATGATTGGGTATCTTTAATGCTTAATATATAATAAAAATAATTATGTTTACTTAAAATATATTAAGGAGAATAATATGCAATTAATAGATTTAGTAAAAAATGCAAAAGAAGCCACATATAAATTACAATCATTAAATACAGATATAAAAAATAATGCTCTTCTTGAAATAGCAAAAAAAATTGAAGAAAATAAATATAAAATATTTGAAGCTAATAAAAAAGATTTAGAATATGCTCAAAAACTTCTTGATGAAAATAAAATTTCAAAATCTATGTTTAATAGATTAAAACTAGATGAAAATAAATTAATAGATGTTGTTTCAGGCATTAGAGATGTTGTAAAATTAGAAGACCCTATTAATAAAGTATTATTAGAAACTGAACTTGATGACAATTTATTATTAAAAAAAATATCCTGCCCTATCGGACTTATAGCTGTAATATTTGAGGCCCGTCCTGATGTAATATCTCAAATATCTTCTTTATGTATAAAATCATCTAATGCAGTTATACTTAAAGGAGGAAGCGAAGGGGAAAACACTAATAAAGCAATATATAACATAATAGAAGAAACTCTAAATAATATAAAAGAATTTCCAAAGAACTCTGTTAATTTGGTATTCACCAGAGAGGATATAAAAGAATTATTATCAATGGATAAATATATTGATTTAATAATACCAAGAGGCGGAAACAGTTTAGTACAATATATAAAATCAAATACAAATATACCAGTACTAGGACATGCTGACGGTATATGTCATTTATATATAGATGAATCTGCTGATCAAGAAAAAGCATTAAAAATATGTTTGGATTCAAAGGCTCAATATCCAAGTGCCTGCAATGCTGTTGAAACTATACTCATAAATAAAAATATAGCTTCAGAATACTTGCCAAAACTTTATAATTTATTCAAAGAAAATGAAATAAAAATGAACGCTGACTCTGAAGTAAAAAAAATACTTACTCAATCAGACATAGGCGAAGTGAAAGAATGGCATTTTGAATATGGAGACAAAGAAGTATCATTAAAAATAGTATCAGACACAGAAGAAGCATATAATCATATTAACAAATACGGCTCTCATCATACAGACTCAATAATATCAGAAAATAAAGACAATATAGAAAAGTTTATGACATTTGTTGATTCTGCTAATGTATACTGCAATGCTTCAACAAGATTTTCTGACGGATTCAGATACGGTTTCGGTGCTGAAGTAGGAATCTCAACAAACAAAACTCATGCAAGAGGTCCTGTGGGTTTGGAAGGCTTAACAATATACAAATATAAAATTTTCGGTAACTATCAAATCGTAGACGACTATGTTACTCATAAATCTAGCTTCAAGCATAATAGAATAAAATAAATACAGTAAAATATACAAAAAAGCTGATAGCTTTGAAGTTATCAGCTTTTTTATTCTATTATCAAATTCTATATTTAATATAATTTTTCATAATCATAAATTAGATTAGATATATTTCCATAACTTATTTCACATTCACTATCACTTGTAAAATCAAATATAATGCTTCCTACAATAGGTACATTATATATAACTAATTCATAATAACTTCTTTTTTCATATTTATAATAATTCCAATCCTCAATATAATACCTGATATATGAACCATCATCATTATAAAAAGTTAATATTCCATCATAAGAAATAGTAAATTTTTCACTATTATTATATAAATTGACCCAAGTACCTACTAAATCATAAGGTCTGAATCTTCCTCCATAATCAGGATCAAATAATGATGAACAGCTTATAGAAAAAATAGATATTGTAGAAAACAAAGCAATAAATATCAAAGTTCTCACAATTTTTTTATTTTTTATCATGAACCTTCCTTGAATGTATATTACAATAATGAAAAACAAATTAATAAGATATACACTGCCAACCTATAATATAATAACATAATATTTTGTCAACAATATTTACATTATAAATAATAAAATAAATTATTATAGCATAAAAAGAAAATATATAAAATAAACTATATTAATAAAATAGTTATATATAAAACTTGATAAAATGCCTGATTTTGATATAATAATATAATTTCATGATAGTTTTTAGTTTAAGGATATATTTATGTCTAAAGTTATAGCTATAGTCAATCAAAAAGGCGGAGTAGGAAAAACAACTACAGCTGTTAATTTAAGTGCCTGCATAGCAAAAATGGGTCATAAAATACTTCTTATAGATATAGACCCTCAGGCTAATGCTTGTTTAGGAGTGGGTGTCACAAGAGAGCAAATGCAAAAAAGCGTATATGATATATTAATAGGACAAGCTGAAGCAAAAGAAGTAATAATGCCTACATATCAGGAAAATTTGTTCCTAATACCAGCAGATTCCGACTTGGTTGGTGCTCAGATAGAACTTGTTAATGAAATAGCTAGAGAATATAAATTAAAAAAGGCTGTAGAAACTGTAAAAAATGACTATGAATATATTATTATAGACTGCCCTCCTACTTTGGGTATATTAACACTTAATGCATTAACTGCTGCAGATTCTGTTCTTATACCTATACAATGCGAGTTTTATGCTTTAGATGGTGTTGCTGAACTTAATAATACAATAGCACTTGTAAAAGAAAATCTTAATAAAGAATTAAAAATAGAGGGTGTTCTACTTACTATGTATGATGCTAGGACAAAATTAGCTTCAGATGTAGTAAAAGAAGTAGTAAATTTCTTTAAAGAAAAGACTTATAAAACTATGATACCTAGAAATGTAAGGTTGAGCGAGGCTCCTTCTTATGGTAAAGCTATAGGGGATTATGATAAGGATTGTGTGGGAGCTAGGAGTTATAAGGAATTTGCTAAAGAATTTATTGAAAAATCTAAATAATTAGTATTTTTAGTATAAGGATATTATTATATGAATAATATTATTCTAAAAGATGTAAAAGAAGAAGATATTTTTATATTTAAAAATAAATTAAAAGAATCATTCATATTCGGAGCTAAAAAGTATTTTGGAGAAAATATTGCAGATAAAATACCAGAAGAAAAGGATATCGATGAATCTTTAAATATGAATAGTGTATATTCGTATCATTTAATGCTTGATAATGAAAAAGTTGGCGGTGCAATAGTAGAAATAAATAATAAAACTAATAATAATGAACTTCATTTCTTTTTTATTTATCCGGAACATCAGAATAAAAAAATAGGATATTTATCTTGGAAAGCTATAGAAAATAAATATCCGCATACAAAAACTTGGACATGTTATACACCATATTTTGAAAAACGAAATATAAATTTTTATGTAAATAAATGCGGTTTTCATATAGTTGCTTTTTATAATGAATATAATAAACTTGAAGGAATAGACAGCAGTCCGGATGAGTTTTTTAAATTTGAAAAAGTTTTTAATAAATAATATAATTATGTTAATTAAATAAAATTAAGAGGATTTATATGAGCAGAAAAGGCGGACTTGGCGGTCAGGGTTTAAGTGCATTAATAAAATCTACTGACAATGAAATAAGAACAGCAGCTGAAGAAGCAGAAAAAAACGGAGTATTAGAGATAGATGTTTCTCTTATAGATGTTAATCCGGATCAGCCTAGAAAAGTATTCAATGAAGAAGAAATACAAGGTCTTGCCGAATCCATAAAAGAAAATGGGCTTATAAACCCTATCACTTTGAGAGAAAAAGACGGAAAATATCAAATAATATCCGGAGAAAGAAGATTCAGAGCTTTCAAATTTTTAAATAGAAACAAAGTTCCGGCATTAGTTCTTAAAAATATAGCTGATTCTAAAATGCTTGAGCTTACATTAGTAGAAAATATACAAAGAGCTGATTTAAATGCCATAGAAGTTGCCAGAAGCTATAAAAAATTAATATATGATTTGAATATTAAACAGGAAGAATTAGCAAACAGAGTAGGAAAAAGCAGAAGTACAATATCAAATTCTATGCGTATATTGGATTTAAGCGAAAATATACAAAATTTAATATTAGAATCCAAAATAACAGAGGGACATGCCAGAACTATATTATCATTAGATGATGAGAATGAAAGAGAAAAATTCGCTAAAGAAATAGTAGAAAAAGGATATTCTGTAAGAGAATGCGAAAGAATAGTAAAAGAAAGAAAAAACAATATACCAAATGATTCTAATACAAATAATAGCGAAGAAAATACTAAAAATCAAAACGAAGTAAAAAAAGAAAATAAGAAAGACCCTAATATAAAAAAGCTGGAAAATGATTTGGAAAAAATATTCTCTACCAAAGTTAATGTTATAGATAAAAACGGAAAAGAAGGTAAGATAGTTATAGAATATTACAGTTCTGATGACTTATCAAGAATAATGGATATGCTTGAAAATGTATATGAAAGAGAAACAGGAATAAAACCTACTCTTGAATATTAGGAGTAATTTTGAAAACTGCATTAAAATATATTTTGATTATAACTATAATAACATTAAATCTTTATTCAAAAGAAACTTTACTTATAGCCACTGTAGATTTGGATCATAGTTTAAGAGCTAATGAGCCTATGAGAAAAGAGTTTGTAAGAACAATAAATAGATTTGCTTATCTCAAACAAAAAACTTCTATTTCAGTGGACAGAGAAAAGAAAAAACTATTCTCTACAAATGTGCTTAGTTTAGGAGAAGGATTAACTGTTGCTTCTAACCTTAAAGTGCAGGCTGTTATTATAATGGACAGCAAAAAAGTATTAAAAAATACTAATGATACTGCTAATAAAAACAATATCACTATTAATTCAAATGATGTTAATACAATGTTAAGCAATTATAATATCACAAATACTATGATTAGCAATGATATAGTACTTACAAATGAAGTTAAAGATTTAGGCGATTTAATGGAATATGGTATAGGAGAAAAAACAGAAAATATTGATAAAGACGGAGAAGAAAAAAGCGATGAAGAACTTTATGAAATGAGATATAATTTCAAAGTTATAGATATGGCAACAAGCGATATTCTTAAAGAATATGAATTAAAAAATCAGTCTGAAAGTATATCAATTATACAGGAAATATGTACTTATTTAGAATTTCACTTATCTAATCTATTATTCAAGGCTATGGAATCTCCTATAAACGGCATATATTTAAATTTTAGGATAGAAAGAATCACATTAGAAAATAAAACAAATGTAATAAACAATGAAGGTGAAATAATAGAGGGAGAATCATTCACTCTAAATTTCAGGCCAAATGCTGAAGGATATTTATACATTTTTGCATTTCAAAATGATGGAAATTTAATATTGATGTTCCCTAATGATTTTAATAATTTCATAAACAATAAATATGAAAACAAAATAGAAGCTAGAAAAAATTATATAATTCCTCCGCCTAATTCTAAATTCAATATAAAAATAGGGCCTCCATTTGGAGAGGATTCTTTTTACTGTTTATACACGAAAAAAGAGCAGGAATGGATTAAGGGTGAATATTTTACAGGCGACGGTTTTCAAATGTGTCCAAAAAACAAAATTGGTGAATTTACAGATAAATTAAAATATAAATTAAAATTCATTAATTCTAATGATTGGCAAATATCAAAGGTATATTTAAAATCTATTTCACAAACAAAATAAGCTATCACTTTAAGTAATAGCTTTTTGTCGTTAATAAAACTTTTTTGTATATAAATTATTTATAGATATATTTACTCTTATAAAGAGGCTGATATCTATTTTCTTTATCTAAAAATGAATCAAGGTAAAAATCATATAAAACAATAGTACCATCTTCCATTACATGTCCAACAGGATCGTACTTATAAAAAGGCAAAATAGAACCTTTATATTTTACTGTATCTGAAGGTCCCCATTTTGTAGGTACATCAACACCAAATACTTTATCTGCTTCTACAGGAACACCATATATATATACATATTTTGTATATATATCTACTGCCACTAGAGTATTATCCAAAGATATTATTCCGCCGCCTTTTCCTGTAAATCTGTAGAAATAAAAACGTTTCATCATATTAGCATTTGCTCTATTTCTTTTTTCAGTATATAAAGGATTATAGCCTCTATATTGATAGTATGTCATAGCAGATATAAAAAATATACCGGCTTTTGAATTTTTACCTTTATATACATATTCTTTTATGCTAGAATCAGAAGACTCCCAAAACATATTTTCAGTTTTATCTACAAATTGTAATGCAGGTACATTATCCCCATCAAAAGTAGCAACTAAAAGCCAGTCTTTAAATTTTGAAGAGCTAAATTTAGGATTGTATGATAAATCTCTTTCTATATTTTCTTTAGAAAATAAAAATAAACTATTTATAAATATAAGCAATAAACAAAAAAGTATTTTTTTCATAAATCAACTCAAAATAAATATTTAATTTTTTATAAAATTTATAATACACTAAAAAATATTTAAGTAAATGTTAAAAATATAGCATGTAATATAAATTTACTTCAAATTCAAGAAAAAAATACATACCCCGTATTATTGTAATACATTTTATACAGAAAACACTACATTTCATATTTATTGTTGCTAAATTGCTGAACACTTTTTATTTTATGTCTTATAAGATATTATATAGAAATTTATTATTATTGTTATGCTCACAACAAAGACACATTAAATATAGTCTATATAGTATAATCTTAACTATTATTGCTGATATTAATAAAAAAATTAAATATTAGTTAAAAGCAATAAACGGGCATCCTATAATTTACAAAAGAAGTTAATGATTTTAATAAAAAATAGGATATCTATAAGCTTTAGAGATGATATATTTAAAAACGAGATTCTTTTATTATATAAATAAAAAGTTTACCGTCAGCAGAAATAATAAACTATTATTTGTCATCATTATCTGGATTTATTTCTATATATTTTATATCATCCTTTTTTTGATTTTCATTATCATCAGGATTTATTTCTATGACCTTTAAATTATCTCTATCATTATTTGTAGTTTCTGCCTCATTGTTTTCTATAACATCAGCTTTTACAATATCAGATTTTTTATTTATATTTTTTAATTTTCCATAAATAACTGCAAAAAGAACATAATATATAATAGACATTAAAACCGCAGATAAACTGTATGGAATCAAAGACATATTATTATTATATACTGTATTAAATAAATAATTATATCCATAAGGGAAAAGTATATATAATAACAATATTAATGGAATAGTAAGTAAAAGCCATAATTTATTTTTATAAACTTTATCTGCAAATGAATATGATATGATGATTGTTAATATAGATATTGCAGATAAATATGAAACAGTTCCTCTATCTAATTTGGCATTATTATAATCTAATTCTAAAAAATTCATTATAATAATTCCGCATATAGAAGTTAAAAATATACCTATCATCGTATATATTATAGAAAATAACAATTTAAGTAAAAATACTCTGCTTGAAAATTCTTTTTCAGTATGAGGGAGCATCTCAACAACCCAAAGTATTATAGAAAAAGAAAAAGTTTGAATAAGAAGTTCAGGCAAATTAACTAAATGAAATTCAAGAGGAAGCTGAGTATATATCAAACCTTCTATAGAACTAGGTGCAGATGAAGGAGCTGCAATAATACCTATACATACAAATATAAGCCATAACATAAACCAGCCGAATTTTGCAGCTATAAGTTTTCTAAGCGGGAATAATGCAATGGCTATGAATATTGCTCTTATAGGCTGTAAAAATGGCCCTATAACTGTAAGAGGAGATTCAAAACCTCTCATAAAATTAGCAACTATATCATTACTATATACAGAGCTGTAATCGAACATATTAGAGAATAGGATTCCAAAAACTATATAAGTTAAAGTATGAATAACAGCAACTTTTATATAAAAAATAAAAAAATGTCTAATAAAAATTTTTGGACTTTTCTCATTCTCTTCCATAAGAATTCTCTCTAATCTATTTTTCTTGCCTTTCTACAATATCATTATGATACACTAAATTAATTCTTTTAATAGAAATAGCCTTACCTGTTACAGTATCTATTTGAACCACAATACCATTAATCATAGGGCTTGTAGTTTCTACTTCAAATCTATGAGGCATTTTAGTAACAAATCTTGCAATAGCAGGCTCTTTTTTCATTCCTATAACAGAATTATAGCTTCCGCACATACCCAAATCTGATATATAAGCTGTATATGATGATAATATCTTTTCATCAGCAGTCTGAACATGAGTATGAGTACCAAATATACACGATACTTGTCCCTCAAGATAATAGGAAAAAGCTATTTTTTCTGCAGTAGCTTCTGCATGAAAATCTATAAATATAATATTAGTTTTTTCTTTTATATGCTTAATTGCAAGATTGGCTTTTTTGAAAGGACAATCTAATGTATCCATAAAAGTCCTTCCCATAAGATTAATTACACCAATCTTACAATCCAACATATCATATATATAATAGCCAAGTCCTGGGGCATCACTAGGATAATTATAAGGACGAAGCAGACGATGCTCATTTCCTATCAAAGCAAAAACATCTCTATTATTCCAAATATGATTACCAGAAGTAAGCACATCTATACCGGAATTAAAAAGTTCTGCGGCTGTGTCTCTAGTAATGCCTATTCCATTGGCAGCATTTTCACCATTTGCTATTATAAAATCTATATTGTTCTCTAATTTTATTTCTTCTAAATGCCTTCTAATAGCATAACGTCCTGTAACGCCTATAATATCGCCAAGACATAATATATTCTTCACAGACATTTTTATTTACCTTGCAACTTCAACTGCTCTAGTTTCTCTAATAACAGTAACTCTAATTATACCTGGGTATTTCAATTCATCTTCTATTCTCTTAGCAATATCTCTTGCTATTTGCTTAGCCTGAACATCATCTACTATATCGCTTTTAGCCATAACTCTAAGTTCACGGCCCGCCTGTATAGCAAATGATTTTTCAACACCCTCTATACTATCAGCAATCTTTTCTAAATTATCCAAACGTTTAATATAGCTTTCAAAAGATTCTCTTCTTGCACCAGGCCTTGCCGCACTAATAGCATCTGCAGCCTTTACTATTACAGCTTCAACAGTTTGAGTATCAACATCATTATGATGGGCTCTTATAGCATTAACAACCTCTTCTTTTTCTCCGCATCTTTTAGCTAAATCGGCACCGCTCATAGCATGAGAACCCTCACCTTCTGTTTCTATAGCCTTTCCTATATCATGCAAAAAAGCACTTCTTTTAGCCATTTCTACATTAGCACCTATTTCAGCAGCTATCATAGCAGCAATATTAGCAACTTCTTTACTATGGAAAAGCATATTCTGTCCGTAACTTGTTCTATATTGAAGTCTGCCCATATGTCTGATTAATTCATGATGCATAGTAGTAAGATTCAAATCAACAATAGCATTTTCGCCTGCCTCCATAATAGAATCTTCAACTTCTCTTTTAGTTCTCTCAACAACTTCTTCTATTCTGGCAGGATGTATTCTTCCATCTAATATAAGTTTTTCCAATGAAACTTTAGCAATATGTTTTCTTACAGGATCAAAACAAGATATTACAACAGCTTCAGGAGTATCATCTATTATAATATCAACACCGGTAAGTGTCTCAAGCATTCTGATATTCCTTCCTTCTCTTCCTATGATTCGGCCTTTCATTTCCTCACTAGGTAAAGATACAGATGTTACAGAAGTTTCCTGAGCCACTTCACTAGAAAGTCTTTGTATTGTTTGTACGATAATTTCTCTAGCCTTTTTCTCTCCTGTTTCTATAGCATTCTTTTCTATATTATCAACTATTTTAGTAGCAGATTTTTTGGCATCTTCTTCTATACTTTTAATCAAATCTGCTTTAGCTTCTTCTCTAGTAAGTCCTGCTATTCTCTCAAGTTCTTTTTCAGCCTCTTGTATAACAGAAGTTAATTTATCCTCCTGTTCTTTTATTTTCTTCATTTTATTCTCAATATTATGCTCTTTATTTTCCAAATATTGAGACTTTTTATCAATATTAGCCTCTCGTTGTAGCACTCTATTTTCTAATTTCTGAATTTCAGCTTTTCTATCTCTATTCTCGTTCTCCAATCTATTACGTTCTTTCTGTATTTCAGAATTAGCTTCAGAAAGTATAGTCTTTCTCTCATTTTCTGCTTGGTCTCTTGCATTTTGGAGCAATTTATGTGTTATTATTTCCGTAGAATTAAGCTTTATTTTAGCTATAATAAAACGGGTTATATATCCAAAAACAAACGCAACTACAACAGAGGTGATAATTATTACTGGATTCATATTTCACCTCTTTATTTTAAATTATTTTTTACAATGTTATATTATTTAACATAACTTTATTATAAAGTCAATAATATATTGATTATAAAAATAACAAAAAATGCTGTTATTAATATTTTTGGAACATTTTTCCGGAACCGCCGCAAGTTTCGCAAGTTTCAGGTGCTTTATCCCTATAGATGTTACCGCAGCTAGGACAAAGATAGAAAGTAACATCTCCGTCTTTATTCAAGAAATTATCTATGATATCTTGGAAAAGTTTAGCATGTTCTGTCTCAACTTTACCCAATGAATTTACTGTATCACTAGCTAATTTATTTTTCTGCTCTATAGCAACCTGAGCCAATTGAGGATAAAGTATAGTAGATTCATATACTTCTCCTTTTATACCTGCTTCTAAATTTTCTTTATCGCTTAAAGGTTCTACAGGATTAAGCTGAGGAACGAATTTACTCATATCTAATCCGCTTCTCAAAGCCAATTTTCTCATTTTTTCGGCATGAATTTTCTCTGCCAATGATGTTGTTGAAAAAACTTTTTGAATAGCTTTATTGCTAGATGCCTTACCAAATGAACTATATCTATTTGCAGCGTTTGATTCGCCTTGAAATATTTGATATAAAACTTCTTCTAATGTTTTAGCAGCCATATTTATTTCCTCCAAATTATGTATTTATATTAAAAAGAATAATTGTTTTTATTATAATATTCCCATGTGCATGATATCAATTAGTCAAAAAAAAATCAAACTATTTTTTAAAAAATAGAAAAAAAATTACAATACATTAATATAGATTTAATTTTTTTTTATATTATAATAAAAAAAATTAATTAAAAGATGGGATAACTATGAACAACATTATTATAACTATAAGCAGGCAGTACGGAAGCGGCGGCAGAAATATAGGAAAATTAATAGCAAATAAACTAAATATAAATTTTTATGATAAGGAATTTATAGAAATAGTTGCAAAAAGAACAGGTATTGATATACAATATCTGGAAAATATGGAAGAAAAATTCACTAATGACAATCTTTTTTTTAGTGCATTTCATAAAGAACATTTCTCAAGCCCTTTTTCAGATCAAATAAAATACTCTACTTTGGATAAAATGTTTGAAATACAAAGCGAAGTAATAAAAGATATAGCAGACAAAGGAAACTGCGTAATAATAGGAAGATGTGCTAATTTTATACTGAAAAAAACAGAACATAAATGCTTCAATGTATTTGTACATGCCCCTAATAAAAATAGAATAGAAAGAATTACAAAAGAATACGGTGTAAAAATAGAAGATGCAGAAACTCAATTAATAAACACTGATAAATATAGGTCTAATTACTACAAATACTATACAGGTATGGAATGGGGAAATATGATGAATTATAATCTCACCATAGACAGCGGATATTTTAATGATGAAAATGTATGCAATATAATAATAGAAGCTGCCAAAAAAAGAATATAAATACTTGAAAATTGGCAATATATTACTATATTTAAAGTTAAAGATTTATAAATACAAATGATATAAATAAGAGGATGTTTATGAAAGATAAGATTATAAAAGATTTCTATGAGAATGATTACTTTTCTTATGAATCTGATTGTGATTTATGGAATGATGAAAAAATATCATTATTAATAGATTTCGGAGAAGAAGCAAATAAATCTGAAATGCTTATAAAATATATAGATAAAATAAATGAAATACTAAAATGGATTGATGAACATAAAAAAAATGTTGTAGACTTTCTTATAAATAAGCAATGTTTAGAATTGGCAGAAGAATGGATAACAACTTGCGAAGAAGTAGATGAAAATACATACAAAAATCAATCCGGAGAATTAATAACAATACCTATAAAAGAGGAAGATTTTTTCAACGCTATATATATAGACACTATATTAATAGACTTTGATGAAGATGAAACAAGACCAGATACTACATTACATATATTATTTGAACCTGACTATTTCAAGCATCATTCATTAATAGTTTATATAGATGGCGACAGAAACATAGAATATGGAGATATTGCCGGATAATATTTAATAAAATATAACATGATAAATACATATTATTATTTATCATGTTAAAAAATTATTCTAACAATATATATTATAATCTAAAATATTTAATCTATAATGATACAATAAATAAAATGAAATTAAAAAATACTATGATTATAGTTACTGATATCAATAAATCAGTAGAATTTTATAAAAATATTCTTGAACTTAATGTTGTTATGGATTTTGGAGCAAATAAAAGATTAAATGGAAATCTGGTTTTACAGACAAAATAAACATATAAATAATTTATTGATAATAATGATATTTCTTTTAGAGGAAACAATTTTGAAATCTAGTTTGAAGAAGATGATTTTGATAATTTTATTAATAAGCTAAAAAATTAAAATATAGAATATATACATTCTGTAAAAGAACATTCTTGGGGACAGAGAGTTATTCGATTTTATGATCCATACAAACATATTATTGAAGTTGGTGAAAATATGAAAACTGTATGCAAACGTTTTTTAGACAGCGGCATAGCTATAGAAGAAACTGCAAAACGTATGGGCACACCTATAAAATTTATCAATGAATGCATTAAATAAATTAATATACTATTATATTGTTTTTAAACACAAATAAATTTCAAAATATATTTTTTACCAAATGATTTTTGATTATAATTACTATATACTAAAATTTTTTAAGTTTATAAATTTTTTATTGTTCTTTTTCCGCCACACGCCACAGGCGGACTTCGTCAAAGAACCAAAAAGTGCAAGGATAAAATCCGTACTAATTTAAACTAAAATATAGCCCCTTTTGCTTCTCGCCGTAGGCGGGCTTCTCCTGTGGCAATAAAAGAAGTGGAGTTCTGCACTCTGTGTACTTCGTAAGGGCAAAGCCCTGCAGATATTTAAAATTTAAAAAATTATTTATGACAAAATATAGTTGTTTAGGTATATACTGAAATGATTTCAGTTTGCCGCCAATGCACATTATATAATTTTTTAATAAAACTTTATTCTATACTTAATAAAAATAGATTTTAAATAATAAAATATAATTTATTTGAATACATCTTCAATTTTTTTTAGTTCTTTTTGATACTCTTCTGATATTTTATTTTTTAATTTTTCATCTCTTACAATATCGCAGCATAATAATATTTTTTCGTATAATTTCAAATAAAAAGAACGATGTTCTGATGTAAAAGGTTCACTAATGAAAGACCATATTTCTTTTTCTAATTTTTCATTATTAATATTAAGCATTATATCAGCCGATCTTTCTATTATATATCTGCCTAAATTAATATTATAAAATTTATCATCTTGAATATTTTTTATATTATTCATATATTTTGATATTAATTGCCAAGCATAATCATATTTTTTATTTTCAATTAAAGATTTAAGATAATTATTTAAAGCAGAAACTATATCCCAATTACTCTCATTTTCTTTAACAGCCATTTCAAAAAGTTTTTTAGTAGTTTCCAGTAAAGATTCTTTATCTTCTATAAGTGACTCATAATATTTTAATTTATCTAAATTCTTTTTATCCCATTCTTTTACATTGCTTTTCCATATATCAATAAGTTTTGAACATAATTTTAATTCATCAATATCTATAAAGTATGATATTACTGCATCTATACTTAATTCATCTAATCTTTCATTATAATAATCATAATCATCAATACCATAACCGCAATTACAGTCAAAGTTTGCATTTTTTGCTTTATCAAATAAATCTTTATATTTAGAAAGTAATTTATTTATATCATCATTATAAAGTTTAACAAATAAAAAACTCATAATTTCCAAAGAAGTACCTATTCCCTGATAAGAATTAGTTTGTCTGTCTTTTATCTCTTCTTCAAATAAAAAAACAAGCAAATCTTCAAATGATTTTTTATTCATTAACTCATTTATATTTTTATGATAAAGTATAGATAAAATTAATTTTAATCTTTCAATATAATTTTTATCCTTTGTATATCCTGCCTCATTATCTTCTTTATATATAAATGGTTCAATATTTATTTGAAATTTTTCTTTATCATTATTTTCTAAACAATTCAATAATTCTTCAAGAGTCTTATAATATTCTTTTAAATAGTCATTAAATAATTCTTGATAAAGTTCCATAATATATAAAAATCACTTATTAATCATTATGATCGTATATAGAAGTTACTCCCAATACTTTAGCAACCATATACGATATTATCGCCACTATAACCAGAGCCGAGAAATTGGAAATAGAGTTTGATATTTCAAGTATCAATATACATACCATTATAGGTGTTCTTGTAATTCCTGACATTAATGAAGTTATTCCAAGAAGTATAAACAAATCTCCATATACTGCATAATCAGGAAAATATTTAACTAAAAATATATCATATAAAGAACCTATTGAAGCACCTAATATAAATGTAGGAAAGAATATTCCTCCAACTGCTCCGGAAGTAGCACATACAGAAGTATAAAATAATTTCATAAATATTAATATAAATAGCATAGATACAGAAAACTTATCTTTTACTATACTTCCTATAAGCAAATCACCGCTACCAAGTACATAAGGAAAAAACATTATCATTAAACCAGCAAGCAAGAATGCAGGCATAGGACGAATTATATCATTATTAATCTTCTGATACATCTTAGAAAAGAAATTCATAAGATAATTTAATATAGAAGCAAGTATGCCGCATATTATACCAAAAGGAAGTAAAGATATATAATGTCTTACCTCAAGTATTTTAGGCAGATTAAAATTAAGTATGAATCCCTGCCCTACAATATGCTCTATTACAAGTATTGAAGCTATAGAAGAAAAAACTATACATACAAAAACTATATGATTCTTATGTTCTCCAAGTTCTTCAAAAGAAAATGCAATACCAGTAAAAGGTGCACTGAAAGTGGCTGTCATTCCGGCACAAGCACCGGAAACAAGTAAATATCTTCTGTATTTTGCTAGTTTTGAAAAATATTTATGGAAAAATAATCCTACAAGCATACCGACATGCATTGAAGGGCCTGCTCTTCCTAAAGAAATACCGCTTGCAAATGAAATCATACTTCCGAAAAGTTTAAATAAAATTTCCAAAAATATATTTTTAGGTTCATGCAAAGATATATAATATTTTATCTGAGGAACTCCTGCACCTCTTATTTGCGGATAATGTATAAGTATATAACCTATTAAACATCCCATACTTATAAGAAATATAAAAAGTAAAATAGGATAATACCATTTTTCAAATATAAAGTTTGATACATAAAAGACATTAACACTTAATTTATATAATATAATCCTATATATAGAAACTATAAACCCAACTACTGCCCCTATACAAGCAGATAATGTAAAAAGCTTTATATATTTAATTTCAAAATTTATCTTCATAATTTAGTTTTCTAATCAATGTTTTTTTATTATTTTATAGGTTATTAATAAATATATAAATCATACATTAAATCTGAATGTTACGACATCGCCTTCCTGCATAAGATACTGTTTACCTTCTAATCTTATAGCACCAGCTTCTTTAGCCTTAACAAAACTTCCAAGCTCTAAAAGTTTATCGCAATTTATAACTTCAGCACTGATGAATCCTCTTTCAAAATCGCTATGTATAACTCCGGCAGCCTCTGGAGCATAAGCACCTTCTCTAACTGTCCAAGCTCTTGTTTCATCTTCTCCTGAAGTTAGGAATGTTAAAAGTTTTAATAATCTATGTCCTGCTTTTGTAAGTCTTGCCACTCCTGATTCTTTTACTCCCAAATCTTCTAAATAGCTTAATCTTTCTTCTTCATCTAAATCCTGCAAATCTGCTTCTATTTTAGCACTGAAAGGTATTAATTCAATGTTTCTTTCATTTGCATATTTTTGTAATGTTACATAATTAGAATTTTTTTCAGGATTAGCAAGTTCATTTTCTGATAAGTTAGCACCTATCATCATGCTTTTTGCTGTTAATAAGAATAAAGGTTTTAATATTTCCTTTTCTGTATCTGTTAAATCAAGACTGAATACAGGCTTAAAATTATTCAATTCAGGAAGTATTTTTTCAAGCAAAGCTACTTCTTCTTCAGCAGATTTTACTTTAGCACCTTTTGCCGCTTTTTTCTGTTTTTCCATTCTTGCATTGATGGTTTCAATATCTGCAAGCATAAGCTCTGTTAAAATAATATCTAAATCTCTTAAAGGATCAACTTCTCCAATATGAGTGATATTTCCGTCTTCAAATACTCTTACAACATGTAAAACTGCATTAACTTCTCTAATATGAGAAAGGAATTTATTACCAAGTCCCTCACCTTTTGAAGCCCCTTTTACAAGTCCTGCAATATCTACAAATGTAGTTGTATTATAAACTTTCTTTTTTGATTTGAAAAGTGCTGCTAATTTATCAACTCTTTCATCTTTTATTATAGCGGTAGCTTCATTTTTATCTATAGTACAAAACGGATAATTAGCCGCCTCCGCATGAGCATTAGTTAAAGCATTAAAAAGTGTTGATTTCCCTACATTAGGAAGTCCTACTATTCCTATAGATAAAGCCATATTTATTTCCTTAATTTGTATTTAACATTAAATTGAAAAACTGAACTATTTTTATAATTATTATATATTAAAAAATATTAATAACAAGTATATTAAAATGAATAATAAAAAATATTTGAATTTATAACGTTTTAGTTTTATATCATTATAAAAAAATCATCTTATAAACTGTTTATTTATTAAAATAAAAATATATAATTAATAATATAAAAACATTGAGGATACAACTATGATATACAATATGTGGTATGCTGTACTAGATTCTAAAGAAGTAAAAAGAAACAAACCTCTTTTTGCTAAAAGATTGAATAAAAATTTGGTATTTTGGAGAGATTCAAATAATAATATATGCTGTATAGATGATAAATGCTGTCATAGAGGGGCTTCATTATCTCATGGAAAAATTTGCGGTAATAATATAGCATGCCCATTTCATGGTTTTCAATTCGATAAAACAGGAAAAACAGTAATGATTCCTGCTAACGGTAGAAATACTGAAGTTAATAAAAATTTCTTTGTTGAAGGTTATGAAGTTAGAGAATTATACGGATTTATATGGCTATGGTATGGTGATAAAGATAAAATCAATGATAGAATAATGTTTCCTGATGATTTGAAAGATAAAAAATTTTCATACTCTACTATAAAAGATGAATGGCATAATCATTATACAAGATGCATAGAAAATCAGCTTGATGTAGTTCATATTGCTTTTGTTCATTATAATACTATAGGGAGAGGAAATAAAACTGTAGTTAATGGCCCTTTAGCAGAATTAGACGAAGATAATAACATATTAAAATTCTATGTAAATAATGTTATTGATAATGGACAAAAAGCATTAAGAGAATCTGAAATGAAAAAAGAAGATTTCAAATATTTCTTATATTTCTATTTTCCAAATACTTGGCAGAATTATATATTTGAAAAGATGCGTGTATTCGGAGTATTTGCCCCTGTTGACGATGAAAACATGGTTATATATATGAGGTTCTATCAGAAAATAGTAAATATTCCTTTTATAAAATCTATAGTAAATCTTATAGGAAAAAAATATTCAGATACTGTATTAAAACAGGATAAGAATGTAGTAAAAACACAATCAAGAAAAGAATCATATTTAGGTATGAAAGAAGAAAAATTAATACCAGGCGACAGACCTATCATAATATATAGAAGCACAAGAGACAAATTAAAAAAATCAAATGATTAGAATAAAATTAAAAAAAATTCATTGACTAAAAATTAAAAATTTGTTAAAGTAATCTTATGATAGGTATTTCACTTGAAAGCAGCTATTATTTAAAAGATGATTCTGTTATCATTATATCTTTATATAATAATGTATATGATGAGCATCTTCCTCAAATAAAAGATTTATTCTCAGATTTTATCAAAAAAGACATAAACAACATTATATTAGATTTATCCGATTGCTTATTTATAGAAAAAGAAATATGGGAATATCTTATAGAACTAAAAAGCGAATTACTGCATAAAAAAGGTGATTTAGTTTTAGCAGGTATGTATGGTGTTGTTAAAAATGATTATAATATTATGGAATTGTCAAATTATTTAGAGTCTTTTAACGATATAAATAATGCCTTTTACAATTTTGGTATATTAAGCGATATTAAATCAGCTTAATTTTATTTTTATACTTGAATTTTTCTTTTTCTAGATATAATATATAATCATGAAAGTTATTAAAAATTTTGTTACATTAACACTTTTCTTTATAGTGTTTTTTGCAATGTATTTTGGTATATATTTATTTAAAGTTATGGATACTAATAATATTTATCAAAATATGAATATTGATTTAATAAAAAATTTAATGGAACATTATTTCCTTGCAATTATTATAGTTGCCGGTATTTCTTCTGTAGTAATAATAGGAGCTTTAAATAAATTTTCAGGAAATTTATCAACCATATTGGTAATAGGAATTCTTGCTTTATTTATGACATTATACCCTGCTTATACAGTGGCATTCAATAAAAATATTGACTATCTTAGAAATGAACTTAGTGATAAAACTTCATTATTTATAGACGATACAGGAAGATATTTTACAAGAGTTGATAATTATCTAATAAAAGTTGGATACAAATTGTTAGATAATACATATAAAAATGTAATATTAGTAGACCCTACAGTTATGGGTAAATTATACATTGGGGACTATATATACATTACTGATAAAGAAATATCTTTGCATGAAGTAAAAGAGATTAATGGCACTTCAGTAATAGAAAAAACATCGAGTATATTCAGCAGAAACTCTATAGGAAATTATTTATCTAGTTTTACAGCTGATATAATTTTCGGATTTGAAGTATTCCCTATAATAACAGCTTTGCAAAAGATAATTACTTTAACAGATATGCCTATTTATGCTATACTCTTATTATTTATTAATTTATGGCTTATGCTGTTTGCTTTTTATATGTTGGGATTATCTTTAAATTCTAGACAGTACATGTATCATAATATACTTAATGCTTTTATATTATACGGCATTATAAAAATAATATTCGCTATATCTATAGAGCAGTACAATTTATTGGAAGTAATAGTAAGAAATGTAAATTATTGGACTATGAATTTATATATGTTTATAGGATCATTAATAACAATAATAATATCATTGGCTTTTAAAAAAATTCTCAATAACGATAAAAAAGCAATTAATAATTAAGGAAACGGATAAAGAACACTAAAATGAATCGAATTATCAATGATTTTTGTAAACTCCCTATAAAAAAAGATAGTATAATAACAATAGGAAAATTTGACAGCGTACATAGAGGACATCAAAAACTCATTAAATACACAGTTGAATACGCTAATAAAAACAATCTAATATCAATCGCAATAGTTATCAAAAAGAAAAATGTATCAATATATAATACCGAAGATAATAATGCTTTAATAAAAGCTATGGGCATTAATTACATAATTGTTATTGACTTTTTACCAGAATTTTATACAATGGAAGCTAAAGAGTTCTTTGACAAACTCATAGAGTATTATCGTATGAAGCATATTGCTGTAGGAGCTGATTTTGCATTCGGTAAAGATAGAATGGGAGACAGTGAATTTTTAAAGAAATATTCTAAAGAATGCGGTATAGGAGTAAGTTTTATAAATTTTTTGAAATATAAAAAAGATAAAATATCAAGCTCTAATATCAGAGAAGCTCTTTCAAACGGCGATGTAGTTAGTGTTAATAAAATGCTTGGCAGAGAATATTCTATGAGCGGATTGGTAGTTCATGGGAATGCTTTAGGAAGAAAGATAGGATACCCTACTGCTAATTTAGAAATACCCAAAAATATTTTTATACCTAAAATGGGTGTATATAGTTCTACAGTAAAAATAGGTAATTCTGATACTATATATAAAGCTCTTACTTTTATAGGTATCAGCAATATCAATAAAGAACTAAGAGTAGAAAGCCATATATTAGATTTTTCTAAAATGATATACGGCAAAAAAATAACTATTGTATTACTCAAATATATCAGAGATAATATAAAAGTTAATTCTATAGACGAAGTAAAAAAATTATTAGAAAATGATGAAAAAAAGATAAGAAAATATTTCAAAAGGAGAACAAAACAATGTCTATCACAGCAGACGAAAAAGCAAAAATAATTAAAGAATTTGGTAAGAATGAAAAGGATACAGGCTCTACAGAAGTACAAGTAGCACTTTTAACTAACCGTATAACTTATTTAAAAGGTCATTTCCAAACTCATACTAAAGATAATCATTCAAGAATGGGACTTCTTAAAATGGTTGCTAAAAGAAGAAAACTTCTTAACTATTTAAGAAAAACTGATATAGAAGCTTATAAAAATCTTATACAAAGATTAAAATTAAGAAAATAAATTTGCTCAATCAAATTTACTTATTTTAATACCCTCTCGGTGTTTTGTACTTAATATAAGGAGTAGAATATGGTAACAGTCAAAAGCGTGTTTTGTGGAGAGGAGTTAATTTTAGAAACCGGACTTTTAGCTAAGCAGGCTCATGGTTCTGTAACTTTGAGACTTGGAAATACAACTATATTAGCAACTGTTGTAGCAGCTAAAGAGCCTAATTTAGAATCTGACTTTTTCCCTTTAACAGTAAATTATAATGAAAAATATTATGCAGGCGGTAAAATCCCTGGCGGTTTCTTCAAAAGAGAAGCAAAACCTAGAGATAAGGAAATACTTATATCTCGTATAATAGACAGACCTTTAAGACCTCTTTTCCCTGAAGGGTTTAGAAATGAAGTTCAAATAATACCTACAGTACTTTCTGTAGATACTGATATGCCTACTGATGCTTTAGCTTTAATAGCTTCATCTGCAGCACTTACAATCTCTTGGATACCTTTCGGAGGTCCGGTTGCTGCTGTAAGAATAGGATATAAAAACGGTGAATATATAATCAATCCTAAAAATAGCGAACTTGCTGCTAGCGAATTAGATATTATTGTTGCTGGAAGTAAAGATGCTATATTAATGATTGAAGGTGAAGCAAAAGAAGTTTCTGAAGAGGTATTCATCGGAGCAATAGAATTAGCTCATAAAGAAATGCAGAAATATATTGATATGCAAAACGAAATGGCTGCTCTATGCGGAACACAAAAAATACAACAGGAATTATTTGAATTTGATGCTGAATTAGTAAAAATGGTTACTGAATACGGCAGAGATAAAATTGAAGCTGCTAATTATAATCCTGACAAAACTAAAAGAAATGAAAGTATGGATAATGCTTTTGACGAAATAGAAGAATATATCAAAACTCAAGTAGAAGATGAGAAATTAATATCTCAAGTTAAAGGTATTTGTCATTCTATAGAAGAAGAAATAGTTAGAGAGGCTATAGTAGAAAAATGTATGCGTCCTGACGGAAGAGCATTAGATGAAATTCGCCCTATAACTACTATGACAAACCTTATTCCTAGAGTACATGGTTCTGCTCTTTTCACTAGAGGACAAACTCAATGTTTATCTATAGTTACATTAGGAAGCGAAAAAGATGCTCAATTAATGGACGATATATACGGCAAAGAAAATAAAACATTTATGCTTCATTATAATTTCCCTCCATTCTCTGTGGGAGAAGTTGGAAGATATGGTGCTCCTGGAAGAAGAGAAATAGGACATGGAAATTTAGCTGAAAGATCTTTCAATGCTGTACTTCCTCCAAAAGATAAATTCCCATACACTATAAGAGTAGTTGCTGAAATATTAGAAAGTAATGGTTCTTCATCAATGGCTACAATATGTGCTTCTACTATGTCATTACTTTCAGCAGGTGTTCCTCTTAATGCCAGTGTTGCAGGTATTGCTATGGGACTTGCTACATACAAAGACGGCTATAAAATACTTACAGATATACAAGGGGTAGAAGATCATTTAGGAGATATGGATTTCAAAGTGGCAGGAACTCGTAAAGGTATTACTGCTTTCCAATTGGATATTAAACTTACAGGAATCTCTGCTCAAATATTAAAAGAAGCATTAGAACAGGCTAAAAAAGCAAGATATTTTATACTTGATAAAATAGATGCTACTATAGCTAATGCAGGAGAGATTTCTGATTTTGCTCCTAAATACAAAACTATGGATGTTAATCCTGAAAAAATAAGAGTATTAATAGGACCTGGCGGAAAAAATATAAAAGCTATAATAGAAGAAACTGGAAGCGATGTAGAAATACAAGACAGCGGTGTAGTTAATATATTTGCTCCTGACACTCCTACTCTAGATAAAACTATAAAACTTATCAACTCTTATGTTAAAGACCCTGAAGTTGGCGAAGTTTATGACGGAATAGTTAAAGACATCAAAGATTTCGGTGCTTTCGTTGAGATACTTCCTGGTGTAGAAGGTCTTTGTCATATATCTGAACTTGCTTATAAACATGTTATGAATGTTGAGGAAGTTCTAAAAATCGGTGATGAAGTGAAAGTAAAAATATTAGATATCAAGGGCGGAAAATATTCTTTAAGCAGAAAGGCATTGCTTGAAAAACCTGCTGATTATGTTGAAGAAGAATATAATAAAAAAGAAAAAAAACATAGTAAAAAAAGATTCTAATTAAAAATTTAAATAAATAATTTTTAATGATAAAAAGGCTGTTATAAAAATATAATGGTCTTTTTTATTTAACAAAAGTATTTCTAAATTTAATTTCTAATAATCAATATAATTTAATCTATACTGAAACGATTTCATTTTGCCGACTACTAGCCGTAGTGGCAACCCGCACCGTATTTCTTAATATTACAGATAGTCAAATGTAGGTGCGGCTGATTACTTATTATTGTTTAAAAATCAATAATTTATATTACAGATAAAACATATTTAGCCAATATAAAATAATATTTTATATTATAAAAAATATTATTTACATTCATAAAAAAGCAAAAATTGACAAATTATAGTTGTTTAGGTATATATTAAAATATTTACTAAAAATATATTATATGATATTATTGAAACAATTAATATTAAGGATAGTATTATGAAAAATAAAATCATTCTCATTCTGATGATAACCCTAATGACAGTAATAACTTTATATGCGTCAAATAATGAAAGTAATAATGATAAAGTAAAAGACATTACAATAAATAATACAGAAACAACAGATAATATAGAAAATACAGAAGACATACAAATAGAAGATAATACATTAATAGAACCTGACAAAGAAGCTGATGAATATGCTGAAAATGAAAATATAAAAGAAGAAACAAAAGATAATAGCACTTTTAATGAAAGTAATAATGAAAAGTTAAAAAACATAGTAATGACAAATGAAATAATAATGCCTAGTGAAGAATTATTAAAACTATTAGAAAAAAATAAAAATAAAACAGGCGTAGCTGAAATGGTTGAATTAATAAATGAGGGTGGTATAAATGCTGCTTCAAAAGATAAAATTGATATAGAAAATATAATATGCCACACTAATACAACATCTTTAATGTTAGCATCAGCATTTGGTCATTATGATATAGTAAAAGCTTTGATTGATAATGGGGCTTTGGTTAATTTAAGAGCAGACGATGGATTTAATGCTTTAATGGAAGCTGTAAGAACTGATAATATAAAGATGGCAAAATTATTAATAGAACATAATTCTGATATAAATATAAAAAATAAAGACGGCAAAAATATGATTATAATTGCATGTGAAAACGGCAATGAAGAAATGTTTAATCTATTAATAGAAAATAATGCAGATATATATGAAAAATCATCTTGGGGAGCATCTGCACTTATTTATGCTTCTGAAAAAGGTAATATTAATATAATGCAATATTTAATAGATAATGGAATAGATGTTAATGGAAAAGCCGATGATAATGGGGACACTCCATTAATTTGGGCTGTTACAGGAGAAAATCCTTATGAAGCTTCAAAACTTTTAATAGAAAACGGTGCCGATGTAAATGCCACAAATAACAGCGGAGTTGCTCCTGCTACTATACTTGCTGGATCTGTTCCTGAAGTAGTTAAACTTTTAAAAGATAATGGTGCTGATTTAGATACAAAATTTGCTGACGATGATCCTCCTATAGCAATTGCTGCAAGCGTTGGTAATTTAGAAATAGTTAAAGCATTAGTTGAAAATGGTGCCGATGTGAATTATTATCCTAATGATATGAATTATACTGCAATATATCATGCTATA
>CASGDY010000011.1 GCA_949300355.1 uncultured Brachyspira sp. | reverse complement strand
TATTTAATCCTGCTAGGCATATATGTATTTTAAAGTTTAAATATTTTCTTGTTTTTTATATATTATAAAATAATATATTTTATATAAAAAAAATTAATTATTTTCAAGGTGCTTATGTATATTGATAATGAAATGGCTCAAAGATTATTAGATAAGATAATGAAAGTTATAGATTATGAAGTTAATATTAATATTATGAATGAATATGGGGAGATTATTGCAAGCGGTGATAAGGGTAGAATAGGAAAAATAAATTTGGGAGCTTTGGAAGTATTAAAAAATTCTGAAAATATGAATTATTTCAATTTTATAGATAATGAAAAAGAAAGCAGCAGACCTGGTATTAATATGCCTCTTATATTTAATAATGAACTTATAGGTGTTGTAGGAGTTACAGGAGATCCTAAAGAAATAAAATTAATAGCAAATATTATCAAAATGACTACTGAAATATTAATCGAAAGAGAGATTGATATTGATAAAAAAACATTAAAACAAACAACATTAAATAATTATATATATAAAATAATATCCAAAGAAAATTATAAATATTTATCATCTATTAATATATGGGCTGAAAATAATGGTTATTCATTTAATATTAATAGAATGGTATGCTTAATTAAAATAGAAAAAAATAATGATTATGATATAAAAAAAATATCTGAATGTATATTGAATAAAATAAAATTAATAAAATATTTCAGTAATCAAGATATCATTTCTAATATTGGAAATGGGCAGTTTATAATTATAAAAAGTTTGAATGATAATGATAAAAATAAAACAGTATCATTATTTTTTAAATATCTAAGAAAAGAAATAAAAATAAAATTTTCTGTTATGTGCGGATGTATAGTTAATAGTTTAGATAATATACCTAATAGTTTTGAACAGGCTAATTTTCTTTTTAATTATATTGAATATACGAATAATGATATTTATTTTATAGAAGATTATATATTAGAATATATTGTTTTAAATGAAGGTTATTTCAGTTCTTCTATGATTCTTAAAAATACATTAAATATTATTAATAAAAATTCAACTTTCAAAGAAACTATAATCACTATATGTAAATATGATCTAAATATTAATAAAACTTGTGAAGAATTATCTCTTCATAGAAATACTATTTTGCATAGAATGAAAAAAATTAAAGAAGTTTTATGCCTTGATCCCATTAAAAACCATACTGATAGAATAAAATTTTATATTATAGCAGCCTTATTAGAAAAATAGTTGTTTAATTGTAAGTATTATAAAATATTGTGATATTCATTACAATTTTAAGTATATATAAATGCTATATTATTAATGATTTAATATTATGTAAAAATAATTTAATAGTTTTAATATAAATTTTATGTGAAAAAATAAATAAAAAATTTCTATACAAAGTATTGATATTTTATGATTTTACATATATTATAAAAAATTGATAATGAAAAAAATAAAAATAAGGAGAGGAAAGATGAGTCATCATCATCACAGAGGACAATGGGGGACTAGAGCTGGATTCATGCTTGCTGCTATAGGTTCTGCTGTTGGTTTAGGTAATATATGGCGTTTCCCATATATGGTTGCATCTAATGGTGGCGGTGCTTTTATGATAGTTTTCCTTTTAGCTATGCTTACTGCAGGCATACCTATAATGATACTAGAATTTTCTATAGGTCATAAAACTCATAAAAGTGCACCTGGTGCTTTAAAAGCATTAAACCCTTCTTGGGAATGGTTAGGTTGGTTACAAGTATTTACATGTTTTGCAATAGTTATTTATTATTCAGTCATTATTGCTTGGTCATTATCTTACGGACTCTTTTCTATTCAAGGTTTAAAATGGGGAGCGGATACAGCCGGCTTCTTTACTAAAGAGTATTTAAAACTTCAAGATGGTTTTTCACTCAGCAATTTTAATATTGGAGTTGCTATACCATTAATTATTGTTTGGGTTATTATATTGGTTTCTGTTATTGGCGGTGTTAAAGATGGTATAGAAAAAGCAAATAAAATATTTATGCCTTTATTGGCTATATTAGTTGTAATTATTCTTATTAGAGGTGTAACTTTACCTGGAGCTTTAGCAGGTCTTGATTATATGTTCAAACCTGATTTTTCTAAACTTACTAATCCTAAAATTTGGATAGATGCTTATGGTCAGGTATTCTACAGTATGTCTGTAGCATTCGGTATAATGATAACTTATTCTAGTTATTTGCCTGATGATTCAGATATAGCAAATAATGCATTTATGACAGGTTTTGCCGATACTAGTTTCAGTTTATTTGCTGGTATAACAGTATTTAGTATAATTGGTTATATGGCTCATACTCAAGGAAAGCCTGTTGCTGAAGTAGCTGGAAGCGGCGGTATAGGTTTGGCATTTATGGTATTCCCTGAAGCTATTAATTCTTTACCTGGTTTAAATGGATTATTTGGAGTGGTATTCTTCTTAGTGCTTTCATTTGCAGGATTAACATCTGCTATTTCTCTTGCTGAGGTAGTTATATCTTCATTTATAGATAAATTCCATTTCAATAGAAAAAAAGTAAGTATTGTTATTATTATAATACAAGGTGCTATATCTATGGTATATGCTACAGGAAGCGGACTTTCTATACTTGATATAGTTGATGCTTTCATAAACAATTATAATATTGTAGTAAGCGGTTTAATAGAGATTATATTAGTTGCTTGGGTATATAAACTTGGATCATTCAAAGAAACTATCAATACTGTTAGTGAATTTAAAGTAGGAAGTTGGTGGGATTTCTGTTTGAAATTCTTAACTCCTGTATTCTTAGCTGTAATGTTATCATTAAAATTAATAAATGATTTCAAAACACCTTACGGCGGTTATCCTACTTGGGCATTATTCGCTTTAGGTTGGTCAATGCCTGTTATAGCATTCATAGTTGGAATACTATTTGCTAAGTTTAAAGACAGACAGCCTAATATACCTCATCAATGAAAATAAATAAAAGGAGGAATTAATTATGGGATTAGATTCTGCTATATTTATGGGATTCAGCTTATTAGCTATTTGGGGAGGATTTGCTTTCTTTTTAGGAATAGCTTTAAGAAAGATGTAAATTATAATTTGAATTAAAAATATAAGGCATAGGCTTGTTTTTAAGTCTATGCTTTTTTATATTATTGGTTTTATATTATATGAATATTAAATAATGTATATGTATTTACATTTGTTTAATTTTGTATAATATATAATATCAATATAATTTAGGTGGGCAAAATGAAAAAGATTTTTCTAATTATGACAGCATTACTAAGTATGTCATATTCTTCAATATTTGGTATGTATGGAGATCAGGACGATTGGATTGATTTTCTTACAGACGGCAATCAGTTTAGAGCTAGAATGGATCAATTAGGATTTGTTTTAGGTAATAGTACTATTAAAGGTACTTTTGGTTTTAGAACTCAGAGTTCATTAACTCAATTAGGATATATTTTGTTGAATAATAATGTTGGTACTTATTTGGGAGCAACTATTTCCGGCGGTATAGGATATACTTCTGAGGCTTTTAGTATAGGTTTAGGTTATAATTATACTACCGCATCATTTTTGCCTGCTAGTTATAACTTTGGTTCTCATACTCCTGTACTTATGATTAATGCTTTAAATGATAATTTGAGGATAGTTATTCCTGTGCAAATATTAGTACATAATGAAAGTATTGATCAACTTGGGTACTATAGAGATAATTATTTAGGTATAAGTACTGATACTCAAATAAGATATTATCAGGTATAGATGCTTTTAATGAAATAAGATTATATGTAAAATATGGGCAATTAGGATATAAGATTAATCCGCATGATACTCAAAATTATACTGAAGAAGTTTTAGCAAGATCATTTGGTTTTGAAACAAGATTCTATTTTTTAAATACTGCTGTTGGAAATGTAACTATAAATCCTTTTATTAAAGTAGCATATAATACAGCTTTGCATGGATTTAGTACTATGGTAAGAGCATTAGATGGTATGTATGAAGAAATAGGAGGTTATTCAAATATTACTGTTTCCCCGCAAGCAAATATTAATTCTAAATGGGATAAGAATCCTTATGATGTAACTGTGCAGGCAGTATTGGGAGTAACAGCTAATAGTGATATAGTATCACTTTATGTTGAGCCTTCTTTAGGCTATAGGGCTAAATATTTAGGAAAAATGCAATATGAAGATCAAGATGGAAAAGTTAATTATGATTTTAAAGTTAATCATTATCTATCTTGGGGTGCTTATGCAGAGCTTTATATAACGCCGGTAAAAGATTTAGAATGGTATTTTGAAATGGGTGTTAATAATAGTGATTCGGATTCTACAGGTATACCTGTTAGTTTTGCTTCTACTACAGGAATAACTTGGTATTTGCCTGAATTTTAATTCTAAAGAAAATTTTATATGACAAAATAAAAAATGAGAGGTATTTATTATAAAAAATAAATACCTCTCTCATTTTATTTATATTTTTTAATTTAATCTCTTCTTTTTTGTGCTAACATTAAAAGTCTTAAAAGTGTGAGTATAGCAGTAACAGCAGCAGCAACATAAGTTAAAGCAGCAGCAGATAGTACTTTTTTAGCTCCGTAAAGTTCTTCACTGTCCAAAAATCCGCCTTTGTCTAATATCTTTATGGCTCTGTTTGAAGCATCAAATTCTACCGGCAAAGTAACTAAAGAGAAGAATACAGCAAATGCAAAAAGTATAATGCCAGCCATCATTATGTAGTATGAAAAACTTCCTGCCCCTCCTATCATAATACCTATTAATACCAAATAAGGTCCGAATTGATCACCTATAGCACATAAAGGATAAAAACCGTTTCTTATAGAAAGAGGGGCATATCCTCTGTCATGTTGTATAGCATGTCCTACCTCATGGGCAGCAACTCCCAAAGCAGCAACATCTGTACCATCATATACACCAGAAGAAAGCCTTAATACTCTTGCAGAAGGGTCATAATGGTCAGTTAATGTACCGCCTATTCTTTCCACAGGAATATCAATACCATATCCTTCTAAAATATATCTTGCTGTTTGAGCACCTGTAATGCCTCTTTTATTTTCCATTCTGCTGTATTTAGCATAAGTGGTTTTTACTTTCATCTGAGCCCAGAAACCGAGAAGTATTCCCGGAATCAATATCCATATATATCCGAAATAATATTCAAAATATCCAAACATTAAAAACCTCCTATTTTTTAGTATTTTTCATTTATAAATATATGAATTAATTGCAATAATTATAACATTTTTCTATAACAATGTTAATAGTTTTAATGTAAAATTAAATTTTGTATGTTATATAATTATTTTATAATATTCGACAACTTTATTTTGTCATTTTAATTTATCAGTTATCAGCTGCTTGTTTATGACAGAAAATTAGTAAACTTTATCTTTTATTATTGCTAGTCATAAACTCGCTTTATAATAGCTGACAACTAAAGTTATCAGCTGCTCGTTTATGACTTAAAAATTAATAAACTTTATCAGCATTTTTAATTGTGTATTCTAGGGTTTTTCCTACTGCTTCTAAAGTCTTTTTATCTAATTTATCTATAGTATCCTGTGATGTATGATGAAATGGATATCCCATATCTATAACATCAATAAAAGGTATTCTCTCATTTAAAAACGGAGTATGATCATCTATTATAGTTCCATAATGTCCGTCAATAAAATAATCACTATATCCTAAATTATTGGCATAATTCCACACTTTATCATATATAGGCGAATAATATGTATGAGCAAAACTTTCATATTTGAATTTTGCTGTTTTGCTTCCAACCATATCAAGAAGTATTCCGAATTTTATTTTTTGCTTATCTATTATTTTGTCTCTTAAGATAATTTCATTTACAAAAGCAATGCTTCCTTGTATCCAATCAGTTTCTATTAAAGAATCACCTTCTACATCGAATAGATTTCCATCATCTTCTAAATCGAACAGTACAAAGCATATACTATAAGGCAAATCATTATAATTTTTTAAAGCCTTCATAAGTTCAAGTAAAACTCCGCTGCTGCTTGCTCCGTCATTAGCACCGCTTATGGGTTTATCTCTATTAAATTGTATGGGGTCTTTTTCAGCAACAGAACGGCTGTCGAAGTGGCTTGTAATAATTACATAATCATCTGTTTTGCCTTTTAGAAATGCATATATATTTTCTCCTTTTCTTCCATTTATATAAGGAGCTTCAAAATTGTGACTATAAACTTCATATCCAAGATTTGAAATTTCCTGTTTAAAAAATTCTCTAACTTTTTTATGTGCTTTACTGCCGTAATTACGGGGTCCTAAATCTGTTTGCTTCTTTATATAATTATATGCATTATCAGCATTGAAATAAAAATTTTCATTGGTTTGTTTATTATTGTCTTTTTGAGCTGTATTTGCTTTGGCATTATTGCATGAATATAATAGCATTGTCATTACTATAAAAAGCATTGTAATATATTTCATATTTTTATAACCGTATATATTTATTCTATTATGTTATCTAATTTTAATTTAATAATAGTAAAAAGTCAATAAAATAGTTTATTTTATTGTATAATAATACAGTTTAACAGTCTATCGGAATTTTTTTATAAAAATTTAGTCTTTACTTTTTTTTAAAAGATATTATAATATGTTATACGTGAAGTTAATATTATGTTACTGTTTTGTAGGGGATGACTAAACAGATATGAAATACATAATATAAATAGCTTTAGAAAATAAAAATTACAAAATATTTTAAGCACTATTCATGGAGGGTAGTTATGATTATCAACAATAATATTTCTGCATTAAATGCAAACAGACAATTGAACTTAACTGGAAGTTCAATGACTAAAACAATAGCACAGCTTTCTAGCGGTCAAAGAATTAACACTGCTGGAGACGATGCTTCTGGATTAGCAGTATCTGAAAAAATGCGTTCACAATACCGCGGTTTACAACAAGCTACTAGAAACGCTCAAAGCGGTATCTCTTTCATTCAAACAACTGAAGGTTATTTAAATGAAACTACTAACATTATGCAAAGAATGAGAGAATTAGCTATTCAGTCTGCTAATGGTATATATTCTGACAGCGACAGAGCTTTAATTCAAGTAGAAGTTAATCAATTAGTAGCTGAAGTTGACAGAATAGCTTCTCAAGCTGAATTCAACAAAATGAACATGTTAACTGGCCGTTTCGCTGCTGATGGTCAAACTCCTATGACTTTCCACATCGGTGCTAACATGGATCAAAGAATTTCTGTAAATATAGGTTCTATGACTGCAGCTAACTTACAAGTTGGAGGAGATACTCCTATATCTATTTCTTCTGTTGAAACTGCTAACCAAGCTTTAGGAAGAATAGATGAAGGTATACAAATGGTTGTTGCTCAAAGATCTGAATTAGGTGCTGTTCAAAACAGAATGGAATCTATGGTAAAAAGCTTAATGATAGCTACTGAAAACACTATCGCTTCTGAAAGTGTTATTCGTGATGCTGATATGGCTTCTGCTATGGTTGCTTATACTCGCGAGCAAATCTTACAGCAAACAGGTGCTGCTATGTTAGCTAATGCTAATATGAAAAACCAATCTATAATGAGAATCATTGGATAATTTGATTTAAGCGACTTATTACAAATGTAGATATAAAGCCCATTAATAGAAATATTAGTGGGCTTTTATTTTTACTAATTTATGATTAATAAAAATAAAAAATGAGTTTTGTTTGTTTTATTTTCAATCCATCCCCATATGGTTATTACTTATTTTAGTGTTAATAATTTTTTTATTTTTTAGAATTTAATTCTGCAATTATAGCACCCGCCCAAAATTTATTAGAATTTAAAAATATTATCACCGCACGTAAAGTAAATTTTTATATATTGATTAATTAATAAATATAATAATACTTATATATAAAATTTTTCTGACCGTGCGTTAAATTAATTATTAATCAAAATAATATGCCTGTATGCTTCATAAGCAACTATAGCTGCAGTATTTGATACATTTATGGAGCGTATATTATCACTCATAGGTATATATACAGAATTTTCTAAATCATTTTCCCATAATGATTCTCTAAGTCCGGTTGATTCTCTTCCAAATAAAAGTATATCATTATTAGAATATTTAAACTCATCATATCTGTGTCTTCCAAATTTTGTAATAGGTATTATTCTTTTATTATTATTGTTGCAGTATTCTAAAAATGTATTTTCATTTTCATGCTTTACTAATTGCAGATTCTCCCAATAATCAAGTCCTGCCCGTTTCACTTCTTTGGAGCTTATTATAAAAGAAGGTTTTGAAACTATATGCAAAGGTATATTCAGTCCCACACATAATCTTCCAATATTTCCTGTATTGGCAGGTATCTCCGGACGATATAGAGCTATAATTACATTAAAATTATCATTTATTTTTTTTTGAGGCATAATTTCACACTAAATTTCATAAATTTATTTTTGTTTTATTCTAGTATAGATTATATTTTTTTCAATATGTTTTGTAATATCTATTGATTTTTTTTGTTTATAAGTTAAAGTAATAACATGGTTATTTATATAAAATTAAATTAAGGGAAGAAAGTGAATAAGATAGAAGAATTTAATCAATCCACTTCCAAATATGAATTATATACTCATTTAAGTGAAAAAATAGTGTTAGGTGAAATAAAAACATTTTCAGAAATTTTTACTTATGCAAAAAATATTAATTTTGAAAAAGTACATGACAGTAAGAGAATATTAAAAGGACTATTCGATCTCATACGAAAAATTAATTGGGGTTTTTTTAATAATTTAGATAAAGAACTTTACCCTAAATTATGGTCTCAGTTTGTTACTGAAAATCAAAAGTATAATTTTGCCGGAGATTTGAAATTAAGTCTTTCAATAGCCGATATCTATATAGCGATGCTTGATATACATGGTTATACGAAGTTCTGCGAAGAAAATAAAAATAATCTTTCCAAAATGCATGCATTAGATGATTTAATGCAAAATAAAGTAAGCGAAGTAGCAAGATTCTATAATGTTATATCACATAGGAAGCAGGGCGATGAAATAATTATGGTATGCCCAACTGCAACAGATGCTTTGAGTGCTACCATTGCGATAATTGGAGTATTAAGCAAAAAAAGATTATTAGATGAATATCCAAGTGTAGATACAAGCGGTTTGCCAGAATTTAAAATTAGTGCTGGAATATCCGGAGGCAATACTAACAGTTCTTTAATTATTACAGAGGATGGAGATTTATCAGGATTTTTAATTAATAATGCAGCGAGAATGCAGGCAAGAGCAAATACTTTAGCACCTAAAGAAAATAAAGTGATAGTAACTAAAAATTTGCAGTTTAACTTTTTGAAAGAGAACAGCAAAGTTAAAAGTGAAATATTTGAAAAGGATATAATATCTTTTTATGATAATGGCATGATATCATTTAAAGGTACTGAAATACCTATAGTAGAAGCAATATTCAATCCTGATGAAAAATATAAAGAGCATTTCTTTACAGAGATGGAAGAACTTGTTAAAAGTGTTAAGGGTAATTTATGGAAGCAGAGAATGTTTACTTGCATTTTGGAATTGATATCAAAAGTTGCTAAATCAATGCCTCCTTTCCAAATAGATGAACATGTAAATGAATATATATCAAGCTATACAAATTCTACTATATGCGATTTATGCGATAAGGCAAACGGAGCTTATGTAGTTAAAGAAAATTATAAAGAGGCTATAGATACTTTTGCTTTGATTGTTAAGTTATTAAAAACTATACCTGATTTCGATAAAATGGTTTTAGAATATGCTGAAAGTATTTGTGCCGGATACGAAAAGGTTTTGCCTATATATGATGTTGTTATAAAGAAAGATATAGAAGCTAATATATCAGAGATTTTCCCTGCTAATCATATACCAATATTCCAGAATGTTCAGAAGGCTAATGAAACATATAATAAATTGATGAATATTGCTATGAGCAGTAAAACACTAAAAAGAAGAAAATCTATTTGGTATGGAATATTAGAAAAAGAACTTCCTAATTTAGTAATTAATATGTATTCAGGAAAAAAATAACATTTTTTTATTTAGGAATTAATTATTTTTGTCAAGTTTATATATGTAAATTTTATATGTTTTATACTTGCAGAAATATTTATATATGATACACTATACTATTATTAAATTGTTTTTTTATTTTAAGGAGTATTTATGAGTTTTAAAAACCTGAAAAAATTAATATTGATAATATCTTCATTTTCTATAATAGCTTGCTCACAAACACAAGGAGGAGCAAGCGGATCAAAAGCTTCTTCAGATTCTCTAGCTTATTTAAATGGCGGAGCAGGTGAATGGGTATTAAAAGTAGATGATTTTACTATTAATCAAACTAATTTTAATAAAGATTTACAGGCTTCTTTAGTACTTCAAGGTGCTACACCTGAACAGATATCTATGTACGCTAATGATGCCGCTACTAAACAAATATATGCAGATCAGTTGATAAATTCTATTTTATTGATAAATAAAGCGGAAGAAGAAAAATTTTTTGAAACAGAAGAAGCTAAAGATTTTATTAATCTTTCAATCAGAAATATAAAATTTCAATATTATGTAACAAAACTTATGGCAGATGCTTCTAAAAATATACCAGATCCTACTCCTGAACAAGCTCAGGCATTCTTTGAACAAGCTAAACAGCAATTAACTCAAATGTATGGAATCACAGCATATAATACAGAAACAGCTCCTTATATTGCTCAATTATATAAAAATGCTTATGCTGAACAATTAGTACAAAGAGATATACAGGACTTAAAAGATAAAGCAGTAATAGAAAGAAATACTGCTGTATTAGGAGAAGCAAGCATACTTCCTCCTCAAATAGGAGATACTAATGCTACAGCCATACCGCAAGGTACAAATAATTCAGCAGCTTTACCTCAGCAAGGCGATAATTTATTACCAAGAACAAATAATTAAAATTTAATATTAATGGGAAAGGAAAAGAATGTCTCAAAAAAATGAGAATAATGAAAAAAATTTAAATCAGGAAAGCTCTGCAGCTGATAATAAACCAAAAGTTATTATCAAGAAAAATAATGCATCTAATAACAACAATGATGATAATCAAGCTGCAGCAGCTGTTAAGAAAGTAAAAAAAGTTATAGTAAAAAAGAAAATAATAATACATAATAAATCAGATAAGCCTGATGCTCAAAAACAGGATAATAATAACAATAATAATACTCCTGAAAAAAATAATATAGCAAAAGAAAATAGAGAGACCAGAGATAATAAAGAATCAAAAAATAAAAATTATTCTCATAATAGAGAAAATAGAGGTTTTAAAGAAAATAAATCATATAAAGATTCTTCTCCTGTTGAAGATGTATCTTCTTTCAAGAAAGATAATAAGAAAAGAGATTACGAGAAGAAAGATAAAGAATACGATAAAAAATCATCTCAAAAAGATTCTAAAGCAGAGGCAGCTCAAAGACAGGAAAATAAAATATTCAATAAACTTCAGGCTAAAAAACGTCAGCAGGAACAAAGACTTGCAAGTGTTGAAAAAGAAATCAGCATAATGGAGACAATTACTGTTGGCGATTTGGCTAAAAAGATGAATTTAAGAGCTTCTGACATAATATCCAAACTTATGGGTATGGGTACTATGGCTAGAGTTAATGATATAATAGACTCTGATACCGCTACAATTATTGCCGATGATTTCGGATGTAAAGTTAATGTTATATCTTTACAGGAAGAGGCAACTATTGAAGTAAAAGAAGACAGAGAAGAAGATTTGAAACCTCGTCCTCCGGTGGTTACAATAATGGGACACGTTGACCATGGTAAAACTTCTTTGCTTGACGCTATTAGACATAGTAATATTACATCAAAAGAAAGCGGCGGAATCACTCAGAATATCGGTGCTTATAAAGTAAAAATACCTAGCGGAGAAATAGCTTTTATTGATACTCCTGGACACGCTGCATTTACTATGATGCGTGCAAGAGGAGCTAAAAGTACTGACATAGTAATACTTGTTGTTGCTTCAGATGATGGAGTTATGCCTCAAACTATTGAAGCTTTAAATCATGCTAAAGAAGCTAATGTTCCTATTATAGTTGCTGTTAATAAAATGGATTTGCCTAATGCTACTATGGATAAGGTAAAAGCAGCATTATCAGAGTATGGACTTACTCCTGAAGAATGGGGCGGAGATACCCAATATATAGGTGTGAGTGCCTTAACTAAACAAGGTATCAATGATTTATTAGAAGCTATTATATTACAGGCTGAAATGCTTGAATTAAAGGCTAATCCTAATAGAGAAGCAATAGGTATAGTATTAGAGGCTTCACTTGATCCAGGAAGAGGTCCTGTAGGTACTGTTCTTGTACAAAATGGTACTTTGAAAATAGGCGATTATTTTGTATGCGGACTTTCTGTTGGTAAAGTACGAGCTATGGTTAATGATTTGGGTCAGAGAGTTACAAAGGCTTTACCTTCTACTCCCGTTGAAGTTTTAGGTTTTGAAAAGACTCCTGAAGCCGGAGAATCATTCAATGTTATGCTTGATGAAAAAGAGGCTAAGGCTATAGCTGATAAGAGAGTTCAATTAAAACAGCAGGAGGCTTTAAAAGCTAATGTTAAAGTTACATTAGAAAATCTTTATGAGAAAATAGCTTCTGATGCTATGAAAGAGTTCAAAGTAATAATTAAAGCAGATGTTCAGGGAAGTGCTGAGGCTTTGAGAGATGCCTTAAATAAAATACAAAGTGATAAAATAAGATTCGTTTCAATATATAGTGCATCAGGTGCGGTTACTGAAAGCGATGTAAACTTAGCTCATGCATCTAATGCTATTATTATAGCTTATAGAGTTCGTCCTTCCGGAAAAGCTAGAGAATTGGCTGAAAAACTTGGAATACCTATAGAAAGATATGATATCATTTATGAGGCAATAGAGGCTATTCAAAATGCGATGAAAGGTTCTCTTGAAAGACTCAAAAAAGAAGTTGATATTGGTACTGTTGAAGTTAGAGATGTATTCCATGTACCTAAAGTTGGTACTATTGCCGGATGTTATGTAACTAATGGTAAAATAGAAAGAAATGCTGGTGTAAGAGTAATGAGAGATAATGTTCTTATTTATACAAGCAAGATTTCTAGTTTGAGAAGAATTAAAGATGATGTTAAAGAAGTAGCTAGCGGTTATGAATGCGGTGCTTCTATAGAAAACTTTAATGATATTAAGAAAGGTGATGTTCTTGAGATATTTAAGATTGAAGAAATAGCTCAGGATTTATAATAATTTATTCTGATATTGATATAGAGTAATGGACTTAATTATAAGTTTATTACTCTTTTTTATCATATAAAATAGCTTTATTGAATAAAAAAATGAAATATTCAATTTTATTTATGTATGAAATGTTAATTTTATATTGATTTTGATTCTTATAAATAAAAAAAAATTCTTGTAAATATATAAAATATTGGTATACTTAATAAACGTTTTTTCTATTTTTTTAATTATCAAATAAGGGAATTATTTATGGGCATTTCTTATAAAGACAGCGGAGTCAGCAGAGAAGAAGGCTATAAAGCTGTATCTTTGATGAAAGAAGTTGTGGCTAAAACTATGCATACAAATGTACTTAACAATATAGGAAGTTTCGGTGCTTTGTATGAACTTGGTAAGTATAATAATCCGGTACTTGTATCTGGAACTGACGGAGTAGGTACAAAATTAGAGATAGCATTTTCTATGAAGAAGTATGATACTGTTGGAATAGATGCTGTAGCTATGTGTGTTAATGATGTGCTTTGTCATGGAGCTAAGCCTATTTTCTTTTTAGATTATCTTGCATGCGGAAGATTAAACGGAGAGACAGCTGCTTTAATAGTTAAAGGTATTGCTGATGGCTGTTATGAGGCTGGTGCGGCTTTAATAGGAGGCGAAACAGCTGAAATGCCTGGTTTTTATAAAGATGGAGATTATGATATAGCTGGTTTTTGTGTCGGAGTTGTAGAGAAAGATAAAATCATTGACGGCTCTAAAGTAAGCGAAGGAGATGCTATTATAGGTATAGCTTCTTCTGGTTTTCATAGTAATGGATATTCTCTTATAAGAAAACTTGTAAGGGATTATAATGCTGTATATGAGGGTGAAAAAATAGGAGAAACTCTTTTAACACCTACTAAAATATATGTGAAAAAAGTATTGCCTTTATTAGAAAAATATAATATTAAAGGTATGGCTCATATTACAGGAGGCGGTTTAATAGAAAATGTTCCTCGTTCTGTTGCTAAAGGATATAAGGCTGTAATTAATAAAGATAGTTTTGTTACTCCTAATATATTTAATTATATTCAGTATTTGGGAAATATAAAAGAGCAAGAGATGTATAATACCTTCAATATGGGCATTGGATTTGTAATAATAGCTTCTAAAGAGGATAAAGATAATATCATAAATGATTTGAAAGAACAAAATGAATCCGCTTATGAAATAGGGTATATTGCTAAAAATGATAATGAGGATAAGAGTGATATATGCTTAGAGTAGCTGTTTTAATTTCCGGAGGCGGAAGTAATTTAAAATCTTTGATAGATTCACAGGATAATGATTATTATAAAATAGATATAGTTATTGCTGATAGAGATTGCGGCGGCTTAAATATTGCAGGAAATGCAGGAATAAAAGCTGTATTATTAGATAGAAAAGTATATAAAAAAGATTTATTCAAAAAAATAGATGAAGAGATTTCTAATATAGATTTAGTTGTATTGGCAGGATTTTTATCAATAGTAGACAGTGCCTTTATAAAAAAATGGGAAGGAAAAATTATTAATATTCATCCTTCTCTTCTTCCTAAATATGGCGGAAAGGGAATGTATGGCATTCATGTACATGAGGCTGTAATTGCAAACAAGGAAAAAGAATCAGGATGTACTGTTCATTATGTTACTGATACTATAGACGGCGGAGACATCATAATGCAGACTAAAGTTGAAGTAAAAGAAGATGATACTGCTGATGTTTTACAAAAACGCGTATTAGTAGAAGAACATAAATTACTTCCTGCTACTGTGAAAAAACTTTCTAAAATGTAACTTTCAATTTGGAATTTACTCTAATTCCCCGCCCTTTAAGTTTATTGTGCATATTAGAAATATAATAATCATTGTTTTTTTATTTTTTTAAAAAAAGGCAATGCCCTCCCAAGCTGGGATTAGATTTATAGCTTTGTTAAACGCATGCTTAGTTATTTTTAATCATATTTATATAATTGTAAATTTCAAATTAATTTATATTTTTTGTCTATTTAGCATGCGTTATTTACCCATATAATAAATATATGCAGACATTATAGATATCTCTGCATTATTATAGTCATCATCTGATGATGCCTCTGCTGCTTCAGGATCAAGATCACCATAACTGAAATAGCTTGATAAAGGAGCATAATCATCTTCAGTATTATAATCATCTATGCTAGTTCTTATTACAGAATCATTTAAATCAGCAACCATTAATTTTGCATCGTCATTTGAATTTCTTGGAATATTATTATTGTTGTATATTGTACTAACTGCACCGAATATAAGCAAAGCAGCAGCTATTGAACTTATAGATGCTATGACTCTCTTTTTATTGAAAATGCTTGCAGGCTTCTTATTTACTTTGATATTTGACATACCTAAAAGTATAGATGACATAGAATTGATTTCATCTCTGAATTTTTGACAAGATTTACAAGAAGCTAAATGTTTTTCCATTTCAAATATTTCATTAGCATCTAAATCATTGTCATTATGTCTGCTGATAAGCATTTCATAATATTCATGATTATTTTTCATAAGCTCACCCCCATTTTTTTCATAATAGATAGAAGTTTTTTTCTAGCTCTGAATATCCTAGTTCTGACAGTATTAACCGGCAGATCCAATTTTTCGGATATTTCATTGTAAGAATAATTTTCATATTTAGCCATCATAAGAGGAATTCTGAAATCATCTTCCAATTTTTCCAAAGCCTCGGCTAATATAATTCTATGTATGCTGTCATCATTTCCAGATTCCTGTACTTCAGAATTTCTATATTCTTTTAAGCGGTATTTTTTTTCTCTTTCTTTTTTTCTTATATGATCAACAGCTCTGTTAAAAGAAACCCTATAAAGCCAAGTGTATATTTTACTTCTTCCTTCAAAACTTTCTCTTTTTATGTAAAAACTTACAAAAACATCCTGCACAATCTCTTCAGCTTCATCTTTATTAGAAATGATAGAATAAACCAAATTGAATAAGGGTTTTTTATACATTTCTATAAGCTCTTTGTAAGCTTCCTCATTACCTGTTTTGAATGCATCTATATTATCTTCATAAGCCATAGCACTGCTCATATTTATCCTTATAAAATTCACTATCTCATCATACAACTGTTTAACTGAGCTTTTTGCTCAGGAGTAAGAACACCTATAATATCCAAATCTCTCACTATCCTTAAATAATCTCTTAAGGCTTCCTGCTCTTTTTTTTGTTTTATAAGCTTTTTAATAGCATTTCTATCAGTATTGTTTTTCATTAATTCTAATCTTATACTATTCTCTATTCTTTCTATTTCTAATCTGATAGGTTCTTCTTCTGTAATAAATTTGATTGCTATATCATACATTCTTTCAGCCTGTTCATCAGTTAGAGTTATACCAATTTTTCTAAAGAATTGTAAAGGATCATGTCCTAATCTTTTATCAAATTCGCCTCCTCTTCTATTTCTTCCGCTTCCAGGCCCATGAGGACCGGGACCTTTAGGATCCGGTTGTGCAAAAATTGACAAAGATAATAATAATATCAAAGATATAGTATAAAATATTTTATTCATAAACTCTCCTTATCACTCCATAACTTTTAATATTATATTACCTTTTGCATTATTAGACGAAATTATTATATAAAAAGTTCCCTCTATTTTTTAAAAATAATATAATATTTTATCTTTTTTATCTCATTATCTGAAAATAATGATAATATATCCAAGTCGCATGACATTATAGTATAATCAAAATCGGCTTCTTTTGCTTTTTTCTCGAATATTAACTGTTTAACATTGTCTAAATCCACATTTTCTTTTTTAAATTCGTCATTTATTTGCATATCGATTTTATTTATTTCAAATAAAATCTTTCTAGCATCTTTTAAGTATTTCTTTGTGATTGAATTTATAGTGTATTTTTTTTCTAAGTCTATATCCACTCCGGCATCAGTTAATACTTTAATAGAAGCATCATTTATTATAAAATGTTCTTCGGCATATAAACTATATATATTAAAAATTAATATTGCAATAATCATTATTTTTTTCATATAAAACCTCTTAATTTGATTATTTATCATTTAGACGAATGAATTATTAAAAAGTTCCTAAAAATAGTTTTATATTTTTACACTTTAAAAAATAAAGTATTTATATTATAATAAAATGAATATATTGTTTATGTAATTTGGATATAATAATGTATAAAATAATTTTTTTAGATGAGAAATTAAAGACAATAAAACTTCTCTATGATAATAAAAGTAATGATGAAAACGCTATGTTTTTACTTATGAAATATATAAAATCCAAAATAAATGGAAAAATAGAAAAATCAGATGAAGGCTTTTTATTGTTTAATGATGAAAAAAAATATTTATTTTATATATTGGATAATGATGCTATATGTATAAAAGTGCTTATGCATGATGATAAAGTTGCTTTTGCCAATTTTAAATATATGGAAAAAGAGTTTAAAAGTTATATAGATGAAATTAATATATTGATTGCAAAAGAGAAGATAGAAAATATAAATAAGTCAATAAAAAATAATATGTGGCTTGATTTTATGATTTCCAATTATGGCAATAACTTGAATATAGTAGGAGGCAATGATTTAAGCTGCAGTCATATTATAGAAATTATTTTTAAAAATGCTTCTTTTGTGCAATGCTCAAAGTATTTCAATGCATGTCCGAATGAATATGATATATTTCATTTATGCTCTAATGATGAAATTGAAGAAGTAATTAAAAAATATAAAAATGTCATTAATGGCAAATATTCTATTATGATAAAAATTAAAGCAGATGATATGAATAGTTATTTTTATATAGCATGTGATGGTATAGATTTTATTTACAAAGAGGTGGTATATGATTATGATTTTACTTCTCTTTATACTGCCGACAAAGAAAATATAATAAAAAAATATGATCTTATAAAAGAAGGAGATTCTTGGTATCAGGAGAAAGAAAATTCACATAAAACATTAATATTTACGGATAAATTTTTAAATAGAAATGATACCATAGGAATATTATTTAGAATATATAAATTATGTTTTGCTAAAGTGAAATATTTTAGAACTTATATGTTTAAATTTGAACCTTATAAATATGATTATAAAAAAGGCTTTATAGAAACAGAACTTTGGGATGCTGAATTTTTTAAACATATTGATTCAGGATATATTATAGATTTAAGATATTTGCAGTCTATAAAAGTTTACGAAGACTTTATAAAGTTATGCGAAGAATTAGAGGAATTTGAAAAATAAAATGATTATATTTATAAAAAAATAGCTTATCTTGAAACTTTTTTTTAATTATTCGTCTAAAATAAAGGTTTTAATAAGAGCTTAAAGTATATAGTATGCTATAAAAGGTAAGGTAAAGCGAATGAGAAATTTTATAGAATTAGTAGTAAAAAGACCTGTAGCGGTTTTTATGTGTATGATAGCAATATTAATATTAGGGTTTGTAAGTTTAACTAAATTGGCAGTTGATTTTTTACCAGATATGGAGTTTCCTTATATTACAGTAAGTACAGAGTATGAGAATGCCGGACCTGAAGAAGTAGAAAAATCAGTTACAAGAATAATTGAAAATGCAGTTGCAACAGTAAGCGATATTAATACAATAAGTTCCACTTCAGAAGAAGGCAAGTCAAGCGTATTTATAGAATTCAATTGGGGTACTGATTTAGCCGTTGCTACAGCAGATGTAAGAGAGGCTATAGACGGTATAAAGAATTCTTTACCAGATGATGCTGATAGTCCTACAGTTCTTAAATTTTCTACAGATACTACACCTATCATGGAAATAGCTTTTTTCGGTACAGACAATTTAGGAGCATTATATACATTAATAGATAATCAGGTATTAAATAAAATAGAACAGGCTTCAGGAGTAGCAAGGGCAGAAATAAGAGGCGGACTCAAAAGCGAAATGAAAGTTGATTTAGTATTAAATAGGCTTCATGCTTATGGTATAGATATTAACAGCATAGTTTCTCTTTTATCATCAGAAAATCAGAATCTATCCGGCGGTGATACATATGAAGGAGTTTATAAGTATACTCTAAGAACTATGGGCGAGTTCACAACTCCGGAAGATATTGAAAATACTGTTGTAGTATTAAAAACAAATGATACACCTATAAAATTAAAAGATATAGGAAGAGTTTATCAGGGATACAGCGATGATTCTGAGATAGTAAAAATTAATGGAATGCCTGCAATATCTGTATCAGTTAATAAAGAATCAGGCGGAAATGCTGTTAATGTATCTAAAGCGGTAAAAAAACAATTAGCTAATCTTAATCTTCCTGAAGGCGTAGAGTATGAAATATTATTTAATAGTGCTGATAATGTAAATGAGGCTATAAACGGAGTATTAGATACAGCTTGGCAGGGAGGATTATTTGCTGTTATTATATTAATGCTTTACTTATGGAATGTAAAAACAGTTTCTATAATAGCAGTTTCTATTCCAATATCTATTATCATTACATTTACATTGATGTATTTTATGGGAATAACTTTAAATATTATATCATTATCAGGACTTGTTTTAGGTATTGGTATGATGGTTGATAATTCCATTGTAGTGCTTGAAAATATATTCTATTACCGAAATAATGGGTATGGTAAATATTCTTCGGCTATAAATGGTACTTCTACTGTTGCTCTTGCAATATCTGCTTCAACTCTTACAACTATAGCAGTATTTTTACCTTTCCTTTTCGTTGAAGGACAAACAGGACAATTATTTAGAGATTTATGTATTACAGTTACAGTTTCAATGATAGGTTCTTTATTCGTTGCTCTTACAATAGTTCCTATGCTTGGTGCTAGACTTGTAACAAATAAGAAAACTAAATTTTTAATGCCTATAGAAAATTTTGTTAATAATAAATTCCATAGTAAAGTTAATAATCTATATTCTAATTTATTAGGCTATTCTATAAAAAATAAAAAGAAAGTATTTATCTCTTCATTATCAGTGGTGTTTGCAGTAATAATATTAGGCTTAATTTTTATAGGTAAAGAAGGATTTCCTACTTCAGATGAAGGACAATTCAAAATAGAAGTGAAAATGCCTGTAGGTACTAAATCAGAACAGACACAGGCTTTCATTACTAGAATGGAAGACGATATACAAGAGGCAATAGGAGGAGAAGATTTTTACAGAATGCAGTCTAGAGTAAAATCTGGTTCTGAAGAAAATTCGGCTGAGATAAGGGTTCAGCTTAGAGGTAAAAGCGAAGGAAGAAAAAAGTCAGTTGATGAATATATAGAGATAACAAGAAATGCATTAGTATCTTATCCTGCACAAATTAATATATCTGCAGTAACAACATCATCCATAGGCAGCATTGGAAGAAACGGAGGAACAGGAGGAAATGAAATAGAAATAGAACTTGTAGGAGATGATTTGGATAAGTCCACTGAAATAGCTAATAATATAATAAAAGCAATATCGGGTATAGAAGGAATAAGAGAACCAAGACTTACAAGAGATGATTCTAATCCTGAACTAAAAATATATGTTAATAGGGAAATAGCCGCTAAAATGGGAGTTAATGTCAATACAATAGCAAATATTATTAAAACTAGTTTTGCAGGTACAACAGCTACAACTATGACTCCTGCTAATTCTGATGTTACAGATATAGATGTTAATGTTCGTTTAGGAGAGCCTGACAGATTAAAAATAGATGATATATCAAGAATCATGATACCTACAACATCAGGAATAGTACCTATATCATCAATAGCAACTATAGAAAAAAGCTATGGCCCTACAGAGATAGAAAGAAAGGACAGCACAAGAATAACAACTATCAAAGCATCAGCTTATAATAGAGCATTAAATGAAATAATGCAGGATGTTCAGAATAATATTTCAAAAGAAGTATTTCTTCCTTCAGGATTTACTATTAATTATGCCGGAGATTTTGAGAATATGCAAGAAGCATTTCTACAGCTCCTTCAGGCATTTATTTTAGCATTGATTTTAGTTTATGCTATAATGGCTAGTCAGTTTGAATCTTTTATTGCTCCTTTCGTTATAGCATTTGCAATACCATTTGGTTTTGCTGGTTCTTTAGCGGCATTATTTATAGGAAGACAAACTTTGAGCGTATACAGCGGAATAGGTTTTATAGTGCTTATTGGTATTGTAGTAAATAATGGTATCGTACTTATAGATTATATGAATCAGCTTATGTATGAAAAACATATAAATGGAGATGAGGCGGCATTAGAATCAGGCCCTAGAAGATTAAGACCAGTACTTATGACAACGCTTACAACTATATTAGGACTTTTACCTATGGCATTATCAGGAGGAAGCGGAAACGAAATGTATCAGCCTTTATCCATTGCTATACTAGGAGGACTTTTAGTTTCAACTGCATTTACTCTTATAATAGTACCTACTATTTATGCCGCTATAAGAAATAAAATACCTCTAAAAGATTATGAGAAAAAAGATATTGAAAGTAGAAATGATTTCTCTGATTATGATACTATAAATGTTACAGGTAAGTGATTTTTTATAATATATTTTAAGGGTTTGATTTTTCATTAAAATACAAGCCCTTAATTATTTTTATATTATTATTAATTTATTCATGCTCTAATAATTTTTTATAGGCAGCATCTATGGCAAAAGCTCCTAATGGGGCTGTTATAAGTATGGCAAGAACTGCTATAACAAGTATAATCTCTCCTGAAGCAAAACCTAACGATAAAGGAATTGAACCTATTGCAGCCTGAACTGTTGCTTTAGGACAATATGCAATCATACTAAATATTCTCTCTTTTTTATTTAATTTAGTTTTTATTAATGATACAAGCACTCCTAACATTCTAAATATTAAAACAGCAAATATCAATATAATTCCTAATGCTCCGGCTTTCATAGCATAATTAATATTTACAGCAGCACCTACAAGCACGAAAAGCATAATTTCAGCAGCTACCCAAAGTTTAGAATATTTTAATGAAAGTCTTTTTGATAATTCTTCTTTTGATTTTTTAAGATATGCTCCTATACTCATAACGGCTAAAAGTCCGGATATTCCTATAATGCCTCCAAATAGATTTGAAATTGAATTTTCTATGCTTATTAGTATAAATGATATGCTTAGTATTATAACTACTTTGGCACTATCTCTTATGTGAAACTTAGTAAAGAATTTAGATAATATAAAACCAATAATTATTCCCAACAAAAGCCCGAATATAATTGAAGTAGGTATCTTTATAAAATCAAGATAAGATATATTGCCTCCTTTCACAAGAGAAGTAAAAGATGTAAATAATACTATTACAAATATATCATCAACTGAAGCGCCTGCCATTAATAATTGAGGTATGCTTTTATTAGTGCCGTATCTTTCATCTATAAGTTTAAGCATCTTAGGAACAAGCACAGCTGGAGATACGGCAGCAACAACAGAACCCATTAAAGCAGCATCTAATAAGCTAATATCAAAAAGTTTAGGAGCTATTAAAATCATTCCTATTATTTCAAATGTTGCAGGCACAAAGCACATAAGTATTGCAGGGCGTCCTACCTTTTTTAAATCTTCTATATCAAGATTAAGTCCTGCACGTGTTAATATTATTATTAGCGCCAATTCTCTTAAATCTGCTGATATTGAAAGTATTGAATTATCAAGCAAATTGAAGCAGTATGGGCCTAGTATTATACCTGTGATTATAAGCCCTAATAGAGAAGGAAGCTTTAAAAGTGAGAATATTTTTCCAAGTATCATTCCGCATAAAAATATCAAAGCTAAACTGAGAAGCATAAATATATAATCCTTTTTTATTAGTATTTGATTTTTTATGAGTATATGAATTATTAGATATTAGTTGAAAAAGAAAATATAAAAACTGAATCTGCAAATCCATATATGAATTATTAAAGATTTTATTTGTTCTTTAATAATCATAAAAAATCATAAAAATTTGCAGAAGTCATCAGCTTTTATATACAAAAATAAATAAAGCAGTTTAATTATTTAATAAATTGATTAAATAATTTAAGGAGACCTCATTCCTTATTTGCTGTATACTTTATCATAAAATATTTTTTATTTCAAGTTATTTTCTTAAATCTCTAAAACTCAAAGCTGTGTTTGATTTTTTATCAACTTTTAATTTCATACCTAAAACTTTGTTATAATATTTAGCAGGTATTCCAACACAAGGTCTTAAAGCGATTAAATCTTTTTCTGTTATTATTTCACCTCTAAGCATAGCATGGCTTAAATAAATACCTCTTTTAGCATATACAAGTTCTTTTTTTTCCTGTTTGCTTAATACATGCTCTTTCTTGCTTGCAGCATCTCCTCCAAGCATAGTTAATGTTTTATCAATAGACTTTATCATCTCAAACATGCCATTTGTTTCTAAACTAATAATATGGTCACCGGTTTCTTTTTCAGGCGTAACAGTAAAGTGTTTTTCTATTATTTTAGCACCTAAAGAAACAGCAATTATAGGAGCTTCAATACCTATAGTATGATCTGAATATCCTATTATATTATTTTTAAATAGATTTTTCATTACAGATATTCTATTGAGTCTGGCATTTGCCAAAGGAGTAGGGTATTCTACAGAGCAATGTAATAATGCCACTTCATTTTTCTTTAATATTTTTAAGGCTTCTTTAATATCTTTATTTAAAGCTAGTCCTGTTGAAAGTATTACAGGTTTTTGAGTTTTAGCAACGGCTTCAAGCAAAGGTATATTATCTATATCGCATGAAGCTATTTTTATTATAGGTATATCATAACTTACAATATCATTTACAGAATCTACAGAAAAAGGAGTTGTTATAAATATGATTTTATTTTTTTTAGCTTCTTTTATTAGAGGTTCATACCATTCTTTTTTTAATACGATATTATCAACGCCTTCTAAGGCATCATCTTTTAATTTTAAAACTTTAGTATATTCTTTAGCCGCGAATAAAGTTTTTTGTGTGAAGCTTTGAAATTTTACAGCATCAGCACCGGATTTAGCAGCCTCTTGAATAAGTTTTATTGCAGTATTTAAATCGCCTTCATGATTACATCCGGCTTCAGCTATTATGAAATATCCTTTTTTATTTATAAGATCTTTTAATTTTAACATACAATCATATCCTAACTATTAGTTTGCAATATATTATCGAAATAGAATCATTTAATTATTAAATATTTTTAGTATTGGGAAATTTTGAAAAATAATGCGTTAAAAAAAATGAGCTGGTGATGGGACTCGAACCCGCAACCGGCTGATTACAAATCAGCTGCTCTGCCAATTGAGCTACACCAGCGAAGTGATTATCATTATACAATAACAGAAAAAAAAGTCAAGCATTTCAATAAAAAAATTGTATATTTTTTCATTATTAACTTAATTATTCTTCTCTGTCTTTTAATCCTTCTACCATATCCAATCTATTTATATAATAAGCACTCATAACAGATACAAGTAATATTACAGTTATAAGCAATGCTACAGCAAGTATATAGCTTGACTGATATACATGCGGAACAAATGAAAATAATTTGCTTGAGAAAGGTTTTTTTACCAAATATAATATTCCGTATCCTGCTGCTATTCCTAATGGTATGGCAATTATTATCTGAGTGATTGTTTCTTTTAATGATGCTATCATAATTTCTTTTGTAGTATATCCCATAACTTTTAGAAGCGTGAATTCATATCTTCTAGTTGCAAGCGTTATAACACCTACACCGTAAAGAGAAGTAGCACCAAGTAAGAATGCTATGAATATAAGTATCTGTACTAAAAGATATATAGTAGCTATCTGATTTTTATAAGCCTCATATTCATCACTTCTGAAGCTGTAATATGAAACCTCTTTACTTTTATCCAATATATCTTTCATATCTTCCTTAGTGAAATCATCTTTAGTTGATATAAATATGCTGTTATAAAGATCTTGTATCTCAAATGTTTCTTCAGCAAATTTTTTATTTATATAAACATAGAACATACCTTGCTGATCAACAAATTTACTTACTTTAACTCTTCTTGAAATACTGTTTCCTAAAGTATATAGCTCTATTCCAATATAATCATTTTCTTTAATATTTAATTTTTCAGCTAAATATTTAGGAATCATTACAGAATCTTCTTTTTCATTATTATTAGGTATATCCATAGAAGAAAAACTGTCTTTGTATATTAAAGCAGGTATATATAAACTTTCAGCATTATCCTCAAATGCAGGATATAATCTTGCCTGATAAATAGCTGCTTTATCATAATATTTAATTCCTTCATTAGTAAATATATCAGAATTATCTTCCCATTTTGTAGGATTTATATTAGCAACAACATCGTATAAAGCAAATTTTTCATATAAGTTATATAAGAAATAGTCAAATGAATTATTAAACCCTTGAGCAAATATAGTCATACTTATAGCAGCAAACATTCCCCAAAGAGAGGCTAAATATCTTGTTTTGCTCCTTGATGCATTTTTTATAGCATATCTTGTATTAAAAGAAAATTTATTCCAAATTGATAATTTTTCTACAAAAATTTTGCCTGATCCTTTAGGAGGTTCTCCTCTCATAGACTGAGCAGGATTTAATTTCAATATTGATACAGCAGCCAAAAGGTTAGAGAATATGCATACGAATAATATAATTACTGCTGATATTATCCATAAATCTATATAGGTGTTATGATTAAAATTAGGCATATCAAATATATTTCCTAATGCATCAAATATAGGAGGCAAAAGGAAATTGCTTGCAATAAAAGCTAAAAGTATACCAAAAAATGATACTAAAAATGAATATTTTATATACATAAACATTATAGAAAAATCTGTAAGTCCTATAGCTTTCATTATACCTATTTGTTTTCTTTCTACAGCAACATTTCTTCTTTGTATAATATAAAGTAAAAGTATTGCCATAAGAAGAAGTATAGAAGGACATATATATGAAAAAGAGTCTATTTGAAGTAATGTTTGTTCATAATTTACATAATTAACAGATTGTCCTCTGTCTGTAAACAAGAATATTTTTTGTTTTAATTTTATTCTTATTAGATTTTCAATATTTTCTTTATTAGCATTTTCTGTGTATTTTATATATATTGAATTATAAGGTATATAATTAAAATGATCTTCATTAACTTCTATAACTGCAAAATCTTTAGCTTCTGAAGCAGTGCTTGCTCCGTCTTTAAATAGAAATACATAATTAGGATAAGATACTAAAGCTGCTATAACAAATGAATTAGTTTTATCATTAAATACTAATTCTACAGTATCACCTAATTTTAAAGAATTAGCTTCTGCAAAATTTTTATTAATTGCTATCTCATTAGTTTTTAATTCAGATTTACCTTCATATACATAAGGCTTATTTATTCTGTCATTAGAATTATCAGTGCCGTAAATTATAGCATCAATATTGTCTATTTTACCTTGAAATCTATGTTTAGCAACAACTCTATCAATTCCTTTCATTTCTTCAAGAGTTTCTATATCATTAGTATCAAACATACCGAATAATACTAAATCATCTAATGTATTTTCTTCAAAGTAATTTTCTGCTGAAAGTTTAAAATCTCTATACACTGTTTTTACAGCAACAAAGAAAAGCACAGCTAATGTTACTATAAATACAGCAGACATAAATATAGCAAGCTGCTTATTTATTTTTCTAAATAATAGTTTAGTTTTTATATTTATCATTATTTTTTACCACTCTATATCTTCAGGATTCAAAGGATTTTCCACATCATATTTATCTAATACTTCGCCGCTTAAAATTTTCACAACAGTATCAGCCATTTTAGCTATTTCTTTACTATGAGTGATAAGTATAATGCTTGTTCCTAAATTTCTGTTTAGATCTCTAAGTATTTTTAGAGCCATAACTCCTGTTTTATTGTCTAATGCTCCTGTAGGCTCATCGCATAATACCACTTTAGGCTTTTTAGCTATTGCACGAGCTATACTTACTCTCTGCTGCTCACCGCCTGATAATTCTGTAGGATAATGCTTTACTCTGTTTTCAAGTCCCAATAATTTTAAAGCCTCTTCTGCATTACTTCTTGAAAGTCCTGTAATTTCAGTAGAAAATTCAACATTCTCTATAGCTGTTAGGTTAGGAAGTAAGTTATAGCTTTGAAATACGAATCCTATATTTTCTCTTCTGAATTTAGCTAATCTTTTATCGCTGTAATGAGATATATCCTCTCCCAAAAATAATACCTGTCCGCTTGTAGGCTTATCCAAAGCACCTAATATATTAAGCAAAGTACTTTTTCCTGAACCGCTAGGTCCTAATATAGCAGTAAGTTTTCCTTCCTCTATAGTAAGGTTCACAGATTTTAATGCCTGTGTAGCACCTCCGCCATGACCATATATCTTACTAATTTCTTTTATTTCGTAAAGGTAGCTCATTATTTAAAATCCCATGATATTATTTTTTTTCTTCCATTCTGAAACAGCTTCAGAAACTATTTCTTTAGCACATTCTTTTTTGCTTAAAAGAGGAAAAAATTTAAATCTTCCGTCTTTAAAAAAGATTGTAATTTTATTAGTATCTTTTCCTATAGCATCCTGTATTTTGTTGGCAACTATCATATCAGCATCTTTTCTCTTCATCTTATCTACAGCATAGTTCTTTAATTCCTCATCATTTTCAGCAGTTTCCGCAGCAAAAGATACTATTAATGTTCCATTTTTCTTTTTGTTTTTTAAAGATGCAAGTATATCATCATTTTCAATTAATTCTATAGTATTTATATTATGTTTTTTTACCTTTTTATCAAAAACTTGTGCTGGTCTGAAATCCAAAGGAGCAGCAGCCATAAGAAGTATATCTGTATTATCAAGTTCGTTTAATACATTATCCTGAAGTTCTTTTGTGGTATTCACTTTTATTTTTTTATCATTATTTTTAACAGTTAAGGAATCATTAACTTCACCCTCTATATATGTGGATATTCCGCCATTTGAAGATATTTCTTCATATATAGAAGCTCCCATTTTTCCGCTGGAATTATTAGTGATATATCTTATAGGATCCATCCATTCTATTGTAGCCCCAGATGTAATAGTGAATTTTATATTATTATATTTTAATGATTCATTAGATGAAGTTACTATTTTTATTATAGTATCAAGATTAGCAAGTCTTCCAACACCTTCATCATTGCATGCCATATTGCCGCTTTCAGGTGCTATTAATTCATAATTTAATTCTTCTATTAAATATTTAACATTTTTTTGATTTGCTTTATTAGCCCACATATGAGGATTCATAGCTGGGGCAAAATATTTCTTTTTTGTATAAGCACAGGCTATTGTACTTATAGCATCATCGCATATACCGTTTGCTATTTTTCCTATAATATTAACATCAGCAGGAGCTATTAATAATATATCTGTTTCTTCATTAATATGAATATGTCTAAGGATATCATCTTCCTGCCATAAATCTGTTATCACTTTATTTCCGCTCATAGTTTCTAATGCTTTAACACCTACCATGTTTTGTGCATTTTTTGTTACTGCACAAATAACATTATGTCCTTGTTTTTTTAGAGAACTAACAAGAAATGGAGTTTTGTATGCAGATATTGAGCTTGTTATTGCAAGTAAAATTCTCATAATTTAAAATAAAATTTCATATCCTTTATTAAACTATACTCTTAAATTATTATATACTACTATAAATAAAAAAAATAGTCTATATATTTTTATAATTTTTTTTATTTTTTCTTTACAATAATAATATACTTTATATATTAAATTATTTTACTTTTTTAATAGATTGAAATAGATGTGAAGCTAATAATAA
>CASGDY010000010.1 GCA_949300355.1 uncultured Brachyspira sp. | reverse complement strand
CAGCTGTTCAGGAAAATGTAGGCGAGGGCGGACAATATATACATAAAGGCTTAACTTCAAGCGATGTAAAAGATACTGCATTAGCTGTTATGATGAAAAAATCTGCTGAAATTATATTAGATGATTTAAAAAGATTATCAGAAGTATTATTAAGAAGAGCTAAAGAACATAAATATACTCCTTGTATAGGACGTACTCATGGTATACATGCTGAACCTATTACATTAGGGTTAAAATTTATTTTATGGTATGATGAAAATGAAAGAAATATAAAAAGGGTAGAGGAAGCAAAAAAACAGGTTTCTGTTGGTAAGCTTTCTGGTGCCGTTGGTACTTACAGTAATATTGATCCTAGAATAGAAGAAATAGTTTGCAAAAAATTAGGTATAGAAGCTGATAAGGTTTCTACTCAAATAATACAAAGAGACAGACATGCACAGTATCTTACTACTTTAGCAATAGTTGCTAGTTCATTAGAGAAATTCGCTACAGAGATTAGAAACCTTCAAAGAACAGATATAAGAGAAGCAGAAGAATATTTCAGTGAAAAACAAAAAGGTTCATCTGCTATGCCTCATAAAAGAAACCCTATCACTTGCGAAAGAATATCAGGTTTAGCAAGAATCGTAAGAGGTAATGCTTTAGCTTCTATGGAAGACATTACACTTTGGCATGAGAGAGATATAAGCCATTCATCAGTAGAAAGAGTTATACTTCCGGACTCTACTATTGCTGTTGATTATGCTATTAACAAATTCATTGATATAGTAGATAAGCTTTTAATTTATCCTGAAGCTATGAAGGCTAATATTGAAAAGACTGGCGGTTTAATTTTCAGCCAAAGAATTTTGATAAGTTTAGTTAATAAAGGCATTGACAGAGATAATGCTTACAGATGGGTACAAAGAAATGCAATGAAAAGATGGCTCAATAACGAAGACTTTAGAGAGAATGTTCACAAAGATGAGGATATTACAAAATATTTAAGCTCTCAGGAAATTGACGACTGTTTTGACTATGCATACTATCTAAGAAATATTGATGTTATAATGAAAAGATTCGGAATATAATTTTTATTAAATAAAATAAAAGAATGATAATTGATTATATAGTAATTAGTTATCATTCTTTTTTATTGCATAAATTTTAATTATTAGACTTGTTTCAAAACTTATTTATAAAATTAGTTATATAATTATTAGTATAATCAGTGTATAACTAAACAACTATATTTTGTCAATTTTTATATTTCGTAAATGTATTATCAACTTTTTTGTCGCACATGCTCTGCGGACTTTGCCAAAGTTGCTGCCGACACCTGCCGCAGGCACGCTTTGTGAAACGCAATTACTATAACTTTATATTTTAATGATGTTTATTAAATGTATGATATATACTAAAAATTTTTAACTTTGTCAATTTTTATATTGTTCTTTTTCCCGCCGCAAAAAGAACCAGACGGAGTCCTCATTTGGCGAAAGTGCAAGTATAAAATTAGTACTAAAGCATACTAAGATTGTATTACATGTAATATAGTTTATTAAATTAAGCTTAAATATAGCCTTTCGCGAAGCGTATCCGAGTTTGTTGAGGATATAGCTTCTTTGGGGCACCACTGAGTAGGTGCCTTGCCTACGGCACGCAGAGCGTCGGCAAAAGAAGTGGTGGTGTGGCACGTCTGTGTGCTTCGCAGGGCTAGTCCCCACAATTAATAAATAAAATTAGTTTTGAAACAAGTATATTTTATAATCTAAGCTAGTAAATAAATTTCTAGTTGATTATAATTTTATTTTGCACTTTTGTTTTTGTTATATTTTTTATTCAAAACTCTTGAGAAACAATCTAAATTATAATCAGCAAAATCCTGTTTATCTTTCATATGATAAGCAAGCCCTGCAACCATAGCAGCATTGTCTGTCGTGTATTTTAAAGCAGGAAGATAACATTCAAAGTCTTTAGAGTTTCCAAATCTCTCTCTTAAATAACTATTGCATGCCACTCCTCCGGATAATGTAACTCTTTTAATACCGCTTTTTTCAGCATATTTCAAAGTTTTGATATATAAAGGCTCTATTGCACTTATTTGAAATGCAGCAGCTATATTTTCATTAGTGGCTTCGTATCCTTCTTTAAGATATTTTTTTGTAGAATAAACGCATGCGGTTTTAAGTCCGCTATATGAGAAGTTAAATTCATCTATGCCGTTTAATAATACAATAGGATATTTTATTGCTTCTTTGTTTCCTTCTTTAGCTAATCTGTCTATTATAGGGCCGCCCGGATATCCTAGATTTAAAAATTTTGAAACTTTATCATAAGCTTCGCCCACAGCATCATCTAGAGTAGTACCTACAACTTTATATTCACCGTAATCATGCACTTCGGTTATTATAGTATGTCCTCCAGATACAACCAATGCTATATAAGGAAACTCTATATCATTAGTAAGATGAGGCGAGTAAATATGTGCAGCTATATGATCCAAAGCTAATAACGGCTTGTTTAAAGAAAATGCCAATGATTTTGCACTTGCAGCTCCAACAAGCAAAGAGCCTAAAAGTCCAGGTCTGTTGGTAACTGCAAATAAATCTATATCATCTAAAGTGGTATTTGCATCTTTTAATGCTTTATCTATTACATAGAGTATGGCTTCCAAATGTTTTCTTGCAGCAATTTCAGGAACTACTCCTTGAAATTCTTTATGTGCATCTATTGATGAGCTTAATACTGAAGAAAGTACATTTTTTCCGTCCTCAACTATAGCAGCAGAAGTATCATCGCATGAAGTGTCTATACCTAATATTTTCATTTTATCTCCAATATCAACTTATTCTATTTTATGTTAAAATTATTACGAAAATGTTTCTATAATATATATTTTTTTATATTATTTGTAAATAGTTTATTTTGATTAATTTATAAAACATGTATAGAGAGTAAAGCATGAAAGATAATAATAAAATTTTTGATTATATGACTGAAGATGATAATATTAAAAGAGTGAAAATATTTCATTCTATAAGAGGAAATGCTCAGAACTTCGGAGAAATGCCTCCTATCGATTTGGAAATAGATTTAGATAAAGAATATAAAGAATACAAAAATGAAAAAGAAAATAAAATAGATAATGTTATAAAGAAATTAAAAAATATCATATTATCAAAGTTTAAAGAAAAAAATATAACTAAAGATTATCCTATAGTACTTTATGCAATAGCTCCTAACAGCATACTTGTTTCTATTGCTTATATATTAGAGAAATACGGATATAATTTTGTTTTTCTTCCAAAGCCAAAAGATTCATTATCTTGGGGATTTAAAGATATAGAAATAGATGAGCCTGAATTAAAAAGTTTTGTAGAAAGCAAATCAAATGTTATGAGAATAGATAATATTAATCACCCAATAGGAATAATATTATCAGGACAATCAAATATTAATGATATAGAAGAAGTTTATAAAGATGATAAAAATCTTATACTCAATAAAGGATTCGATTATTCATACAGCAATATCATCACAATAACACATCAAGTAGTATTAGAAGAGCATTCACATAAAAGTTTGGTAAATAAAAGATGCTATTATTTATTTACTAAAAAGATAGATGAAATTTTTGATGATATAGTAAAATATAGAAATTTAGAAGAAGTACATATATTAAGTTCCATACCTGCTAATGGACTTTTATATGTAGGGCAAAAAATGGCTGATTATAAATATGATTATTTAACATTTTATATATATAATTACAGCAGCGACAATAACAGATATGAACTCGGTGCAATACTTAATAGCAATTTACTAGAGTATTAAATAATATTAATAATTTTTAATTACATTTTATATTAATATGAGCAAACCATTTTTTAATTGTATATACTTAAACAACTATATTTTGTCAACCGCGAGCTGCGGCACCTTTCCGCACGGCATTAATTGATATTACCAAACGCCCACTATATGTGCGGTTGATTACTTATTATTGCACAAAAAAATAATAAGTAATCTTACAAATAAAATATGTTTTGGCAATATTAGATAACATTTTATTTTATAAAAAAATTATAATTTATATTTACAAAATATAAAAATTTACAAAATATAGTTGTTTAGGTATATACTATAAAACTATAAATATTCAATCAGTTTTTATAATTTATTTTTATAAGTTTCAAATCCGCTGATATCATGAATAGAGAAGGCAACAGTATCAATGTCAAAAGGGCAGCGAATAAAAGCCCGTAAGCCATAGCCATAACCATAGGTACTATCAAATCAGCACTTCCTCCTATACCATAAACAGTTGGAAGAAGTCCGAATATTGTAGTAACTGTTGTTAGAAATATTGCTCTGAATCTGTCGCCTGCACCTTCTACTACCGCATTAAGTACATCTTCTTTTGTATGTATGTTTCCTTGTTCAAGTATTCTGTTTATCAAGTCCACCATTATAATACCATTATTTACAACTACACCTGCAAGCCCAACTATACCAACAGCACCAACAAATGACATAGGCATTCTATGTGCTGCAAATCCAAGTATAACTCCTATTATTCCAAATGGTATTATACCCAAAATCATGAAAGGCTGAACAAATTTATTAAATTGAAGAAGAAGTATTACATATATTGCAATGATAGCAACAACATATCCCCAAGCAATACCTATTATAGAGCCTCTAGTTTCTTTTACCTCTCCTGCAAACTCTACGCTTATATTAGGATAATCTTTTGATATAGAATTAAAATAATCCTGCATCGCATATGTTACTTGTATGGCAGTATTTTTTCCCTGTTCAATATCCGCTGTCATAGTTATAGATTTTTTACCGTTATAATGTCTTATGCTTGATTGATTGTTTGTAATATATATATGTGCTATATCTTTTAATTGTATAAGTCTGTTATATGTATTTGGTATATAAAGATTATTAAGCACATTTGTATCATAAGTATATTTTTTATCTAATCTTACTCTGAAGTCCAATTTATTTTCAAACTGCTGAATTGAAGTGGCTACTATTCCAGCATAAGCCGCTCTTAATTCTCTTGCAGCATAAGCAACATTCACTCCGAGTTCTCCCATTCTGTCATAATCAAATATTACTCTTAATTCTTCCTGTCCGATTTTATCATCATCATCATAGTTTATTATTCCATTTAAACTTAAAAGATGTTCTTTCATTTTATCTTTTACTTCTTTAACCATAGCAGTATCATTGCCTATTATTTTTATATCTACTGCTTTACCGGGATTTATTGGAAGTTTAGTATTTACTGTTATTAATGCCAATTCTTTTTTTATGCCGCTTTTTTCTATAGCAAGATTTAAATCATCTACTATATCATAAGCTATTTTTTTTCTGTTATTTGCAGGAACTAAATATATCATAGTACCGGCAAGATTATCCATTTCTTCGGATACTTCTACAGTATTTTTATCCAATTGCTTTCCTAATAAACTGTATACTGCTATTATATCATTAGTGTTTACAGTTTCATAAATAATATTTTCTACCTGCTGAAGATATTTTTCTGTTTTATATAAAGAACTTCCTACTCCTGTATCGATATTAACAACTATAACATCAGCACTAGTGTCATAAACTAAAGTAAATTTTGCAAATATTACTCTTGCTATTGCTAAAGTGATGAGCAATGTAACTACAAAAAATATTAATACAATATATCTAAATTTTAATGTAAATCTTAGAAATTTAACAAAAGGTATTTTAAATTTATCGAATAATTTATCTTTATCAAAATCAAGAGGATTTTTGAAATTAAATCTTTTTCTTTTATGTTCACCTGTAAGTTCTTCTTTAGTAATTAAGTTATTAGGCAAAAGAAGTACAGCCTGAAATATACTTACAACTAAAGCAACAATTACAACTCTAGGATATTGATTGATTAATCTTCCCATAGTTCCTGTAACAAATATTATAGGGGCAAAAGAGGCAACAGTTGTAAGAGTAGAAACAAGCATAGGCATAAATACTTCGCCTACAGCACTTTTTGTGGCATCAAGTCCTCTTATTCTTCTTTGATGATAATTAAAAATATTTTCTGAAACTACTATTGAGTTGTCAACTATCATACCTAAAACTGTTATAATACCGCCTAGAGAAATTATATTAAAAGTTATTCCAGAGTATGTCATATAAATAAGAGAAACAGAAATAACTATAAGCATTCCAAGCGAAGTAAATATTGCACTTTTGAAATCCAAAAATATTATAAGTATTACAAATATGATTATGAATCCTGTTATAATATTTGAAGAAACGGCATTAAGCAAATCATTAATTGTTCTTGAGTTATCAGCCATAGGTACTATTTCTATATTATTTGGTATAGTAGCTTTATTTTTTTCAAAGTATGCATTAACATTATCTATAGTTTTTAATATATCAGCATCTTCTTTTTTTATGATATTTATTGAATATCCATTCTGACTATTAACTCTCATGTATACACTTTTATCAACAAATAATTCTTCAACTCTTGCCACATCTCCGATTCTTATCGGCTGCCCATTAAATATAGAACGTATAATAACATTTGTAATAGATAATGGATCTTGAAATTGTCCTGTAGTTACAAGAAGTTTATTCTTTTCTTCTAAATCAGCATTTTCATCAGGCTTCATGCTTCCGCTTGTAGAACGTATATTTCTTAAAGACAATGCCTGTACTATTTCTGATAATGAAGTATAATACTCATTTAATTTATTAGGATCTGCTAGTATTTGAATTTCTGGGTCTGTTCTTCCATATACTTCAATATTGGCAACTCCGTCTACATATTTTAATTCTTTTTCAAATTTTTTGGATATATCATAAAGTTCTTTTTCGCTGCCTTCCATTTCTTTTTTGAATCTTATACCTAAATTGTATATAGGAAGTCTGTTTGCATTAGCTTCAAAAATTTTTATCTCTGAAACATCTTTTGATACATTAGGAGCGTTTTGAAGACGTCTGAATATTTCATCTTTCACAGGTCTTGAGTCTTTAAGATTCATATCTATTCTTATAGTAAGTATTCCGGCGTTTTCTATTATTATGGAATAAAACTCATCAATGCCTGCTATAGTTTGCAGTTCATCTTCTATAGGAATAATAGCATTCTGCTCAACATCCTCAGGTGAAGCTCCAGGATATATTACTTGTACAAGCATAACATCAAAGTTAGTAGAAGGGAAAGCTTCTTTTTTTATATTAAGATAAGAATATATTCCAATTGCTAAAGTTATTAAAATAATAACATTAACTAATAATCTGTTTTTTGCAAATAGTTCTATTATTTTATCCATACTATAATCCTAATTAATAAAATTTAATTATTTTTTATATTTCTGATTAGTTATTAAGCAGCACCAGAGAATTATAATCCATAACAGTACTTATTATTAAATACTGCAAATTAAGAAGTTCAGCTCTTGCCTGTGCTAAATCTAGTCTTGCATTTATTATTTCATCTATAGGAAGTCTTCCTTGTCTGAATTTAGCATTTTGAGTATTTATTCTTGATACTATTGCATTAACTTCTGATTTTTTATTCTCAAGCATTTTTTTGTATGCTTCAAACTCATCATAATAAGTACCTATCTGTACATCAAAATCTCTATTAACTCTGTCAAAATCAGCGGTAACAGCATTCAAAGCAGCATAAGCATCTTCCATTTTGGCTTTAGCATCTCGTCCGCCTATAGGGTATGAGAACATAAGCCCTACAAAATAATCAACATTTGTCATAGTAGAAAAAGATTTAAAATATCCGCTGTCATCTAAACTAGATAATGATACGCTTCCTACTATAGATAAATCAGGCAATGCATTATTTTTCATTACTGAAATAGCATATTCGCTTCTTAATTTTAATTGATAAGCCATTTGTCCTTGAGCACTTTCTAAAAATGGTACTATAGTTATTTTGGCATTCATAGAAGTTTCTAATGTCTGATTCCAATCATCTTCGTTTGGCTGTATATTTTCTTCAGGTATAAAAAAACGAATATTTCTCATAACTTTTTTAAGCATTAATTCTGATTCATCTCTTGCTTCTATATATTTTAGAGTTTGTCTTTTGGCATTCTGATATGAATCATTATCTATAACGCCGCTTGTGTATCTTCTATATACTTGATTTTCAAAACTTCTTGCTTCTCTTATCATTTCATTATAGAAAGCTATTAATTTTCTAGCCATTATCCATTGATAATAAATTTTCTGATAAGATGTTAATACGCTGTTATCATCTATTATTCTTTTTAATTTTGCTATAGTAAGCTGATATTCTGCATCCTTTATAGGGTATCTGTCCAACTTTCCAAAAAAATCTCTTAATATAGGCTGAGCTATTTGTATTCTTATGCTGGGAGAATAGTATTTAAAATCATTTGTACTCATATTTGGAAGTTTACCATTAACAGTTCCAAATGGAGTATCAACAGGTAATGAAATATCTCCTGTTTTAAAATCACCGAAAAAGCTGTCATGCTTAATTTCTACAGACCATCTAGTTCCAGAGTAGGGTATAAGTCCGCTGAAACCTGCACCTATTCTAAAACCATTATAATTAAAATCTGATGTCGGTAAAAAACTATATTCATCGAAATGGCTTTGCTTTCCTATAGCACCAGCCTGCAAATCAAATTTAACATCTCCGGAACTTTTTGCCTTTGTTAAATTGTTTGCAGCATTGCTTTCCTGAGACGCTGTCAATTTCATTTCTGGTATTAATGATTTTATTCTTTCCATATACTGAGTATAAGGAAGTATTATAGTATTTGTATTGTTAGTTTGGGCAAAAATAAAAAAATTAAAAAAAACTGAGTTTAAAATAATAATATATATCAATTTCCTTAACACTTTCTAACACCTATTAAAAATATTGTATACATTTTATTATTTTTGATTTTTTTATCAAGTACAATAAAATTACTATTGTATGATAAACTACATTTTTATATTTTTGTAAATTATATTTTATTTTTTTATTTCATTTATTTCTACTAAACTATCATCTATTTTTAAAGAAGGACTAGATTTTAATATACATACAATACCATTATAATCAGATATTATATCTTTTATTTTGCTTCCAAAATAATCTCTTATTTCTCCTACTTTATCTCCTTTTTTAATAGCATCACCTGTTTTTACATAAGGATACCACATTCCATTGCAGTCAGATTTTATAGATCCTGTATAATTTAATATAACTCTTTCTTCTGTATTCTTAATTTCTTCATTAGAAAGCATATCAAGATAAATCATAATGTTTTTTATTCCATCATAATGAACTTGAACATTATTTTCATCTAGTATTCCATTTCCTCCTGCTTCAGTAAGTATAGAAGGAATACCTTTAAAAGCTAATCGGCTATAAGCTCCTCCGTATTTATTATCTTTGTTCATTTTAGTATCTATTATATATTTTATATTATATACTTCAGCCATTTTTCTTGATATACTATCTGTTATTTCATTTTCTACTATAGGCACATAGATACAATTAGCTATTGATTCTGGTATATCTCCTCCATGAAGTTCTATACAATAATCTGCATTAATTAAAATTTCATTCCAAAAATAATAATTCATAGCTTCAGTATAGCTTCCATTTTCTTCACCCGGAAATAGTCTTAATGGATTTTTATTATCATTAGGAACAATGAAAGCTCTGTTCTCCATAAAAGCAGGTATATTAAATATTGTAGTTATTATCAATCTGCCGTTTATTTCTAATTTATTTGTTTCTAAATCATGAAGCAGTTTTATTGCAGCTTCTATTCCTGTAAATTCACTTCCATGCATTCCTCCTATAACAGCCAGAGTTTTATTATTATTATTGTTTGTATTTCCTTCAATATATGCAATAGGAAATATTATCTCTTCTCCTGTACTTTTACATATAAACTTTTTAATTTCTTTTTTTATTTTATTCATTCTTTTACTCCATCATTAATTATAATTTATTTTTTTGAATAAACTTTTTATAAAAGGTAATATAAAAATACTTCTGCCAAAATAAAAAGACAGCAATGCAATCCAAAGTCCATTATTATTTAGATAATCAAAACCAATAAAAAGTACAAATAAAAATAATATTAAACTTAAGAAAGTTGATATAAAAACAGCTTTATTAAAAGAAGCCCCAGTAAATATGCCATAAAAAGTGAGTCCTATTGCTGATACAATAGGGTATAATGCTACCCAAAAATAATATTTATAAGAGTAATTCAAAACTTCAATATTATTGGTAAACAAATTTATAAAAGTTTTATTAAAAATTAAATATAAAGCAGTTAATAATATTACAAATATAATACTGTATTTTATATTTTTTATTATTGCTGACTTTAATAAATATTGATTTTTAGCTCCAAAAGCTTTTCCGCTATAAACGCTTGAAGTATTAGCTATTCCATCAAACATATATGATATTATTGATTGTATTTGAAGAAGTATAGAGTTTGATGAAATTAGTATAGTACCTAAAGAAGCACTTTTTGAGGTAAAAATATTTATTTGTACTATAAGGCATATAGTTCTAAGCATTAAATATAGATTTGAAATTAAAGATTTTTTCATCTTATATAAATTAGCAAAATCTTTTAAATTGATTTTTCCAAAATTACCATATTTAATAATAAAAAATATTCCAATTAAAAAAGAAATAATCTGTGATATTAGGGTTGCAGCTGCTATGCCGAATACTCCCATAGATAATGTTATGGCAAATAATACATCTAATATCATATTTAATACATTTCCGCTTATTTGCATTGTTAGAGAAGCCCTTATTTTTCTTTGTCCCATAAGCCAGCCTAGCATTACATAATTAGACAGTAAAAATGGTGCTCCCCATATAAGTACTTTATAGTATATATTAAATGCCTTGAATGCTTCTGTTTCTAAGTCAAAAGTTTTTTCAGCATAAAAACTAATAATTTTCTGAAATATAAGTATTATAAAAGATATAAATAATGCTATATATAATGGCTGAAAAAAAGCAAAAGCCCTATCTTCAGTTTTACCTGTACCCAAAGCCATAGCACTGAATGAAGTTGTATTCACTCTAAGAAAACCAAATACCCAATATATAGTATTAAAAACAACACTTCCAACTGATACGCCTGCTATATATGCTGGATTTCCTAATCTTCCTGCAACTGCTGTATCTACTGCTCCCAAAAGAGGCTGAGTCATTGTAGATATTACAAAAGGTATTAATATTTTTATATAATCAGAATCTCTTATTAATTTTTTTATATTATTATTCATTTTTTATTATAAAATCATACAGCCTTTTGTATATATTTTTCTTCTTTTAAATCTTTGGATATATTTACTATATCAAATGTTTTTACAGAATTAAGCATTTCAACTGCATATTCAGTTTTTACATTATTAAGTTCTCTTATATCATCTACTTCTTCCACAATGTTTCCACTATTAAAAAATAATACCCTATCACATAAATATGTTATGGCAGATAAATCATGCGTTATGAATATATAAGAAAAACCGTATATATTTCTTAACTTTATTAAATAATCCATAATCTGTGTTTGAGTAGAAACATCTAATGAACTTACTGCTTCATCTAATAAAATTATTTTTGGATGAACAGCTACAGCTCTGGCTATACAAATTCTTTGCAGCTGTCCTCCGCTTAATTCATGCGGATATCTACTTAAAAAACTTTCATCTAATCCTACATTATTTAAAAGTTCTATAGACATATTTCTTCTATTTATTTTGTCAAGTTTTTCTCCTGTGTTTATAGTATGAACATTAATAGCTTCATCTAAAGCTCTCATAACTGTAAATCTAGGATTAACAGAAGACACATAATCTTGAAACACAACACTGATATCATATCTTAATTTTTTATTTCTTTTATTTTTATATTTATAAAGATCTATACCGTCTATAGTAACTGTTCCATTTTCAGGTCTTTGAAGCCCCAATACTACCTTTCCTAAAGTGCTTTTACCGCTGCCGCTTTCTCCTATAATTCCAAGACATTCTCCTTTTTTTAAATAAAAAGAAACATTATTTAATACAGTTTGTCTTTCTTTTCCAAAAACTTTTTTTTGATTTTCTTTTCTAAAGCTTACTTTAATATTTTCAGCTTTTAATATTATTTCATTATCTATCATAATATTTTATCTCCATAAACTATTTCATTAAATTTTTTCATAACAGACATTCTTTTTGCTACTAAAGAGTTTGTATAATCATCTTTACTATTAAATATTATATCTGCTACAGAAGCAGTTTCTAGTATTTTTCCTTCTTTCATTACTATTATTTTATCCGATATCTTTGACAATATTCCAAGATCATGTGATATAAATAGCATAGAAACTTTATTTTCTTTTTTTATTCTTATAAACTCATTCATAATGGCATTTTGGCTTATAGAATCTATTGCAGTAGTAGGTTCATCAGCTATTATAAGTTTTGGATTTAATGATAATGCTAAACCTATCATTATTCTTTGAAGCATTCCTCCGCTAAGCTGATGAGGATATTTTTTTATTGTATCTTCAGGATTTCTTATTTTCATTATATTTAAAGTGTCTATGCATTTTTTATATATTTCTTTTTTATTTAAATTGGTATGTTCTATAAAGGTTTCTTCCATTTGATTATATATTCTGTATAGCGGGTCAAAACAGGTCATAGGATTTTGAAGTATCATGCATATATCATTACCTCTTAATTTTCTTATATTGCCTGCACTTTCTTTTATTAAATCTATATCATTAAAAAAAGCTTCTCCTTCTACATAAAAATTATTATCAAGCAGACGAAGTATAGATTTTATAGTCATACTTTTACCGCTTCCGCTTTCTCCCAATATACCTAAACATTCTCCTTCTTTAATACAGAAAGAAACATCATCTATTATTTTTATATTATTATTTTTTTCTCTAAAATAAACATTGAGATTTTTAACTTCTAAAATATTTTCATTCATATTTAGTCCTTTAAAATTATGCTCTGCTTTCTTTAGGATCAAGAACATCTCTTAAAGCATCTCCAAGCAAATTAAATGAAGCTACCAAAAATACTATTGCAATACCCGGCACTATCATTTGCTTAGGATTAGTAGTCATTACATTTTTCGCTTCATTAAGCATAGCTCCCCATTCTGGTATAGGTGCCTGAACACCTAAACCTAAAAATGATAATGTAGATATATTCAATATAGCCCAGCCAGTATCCAAAGTTGCAAGCACTATCATTTCAGATGATATTGAAGGAATCATATGATTAAATAAAATAAATCTCGAAGAAGAGCCTACTGTTTTTGAAAATAAAACGAAATTCTTTTCTCTATATTTTAATACATTAGTTCTTATCATTCTTGAATACCATGCCCATTTTATAAATACATTTGCTATAATAACATTTGCAATATCAACTCCAAGCAAAGCAACAACCGCAAGTATCATTATCTGACTTGGAAATGACAGCATTACATCTACTATTCTCATTATTATTTCATCAACAGCACCTTTAAAATATCCAGCAAGTATTCCCATTAAAGTACCAAGTGCTATAGTTCCAAGCATAGTAAGTAAAGATAAAAATAAAGTATATCTTATTCCATATATCATTCTTGATAATATACATCTTCCAAGCTGATCTGTACCAAGAGGATATTCTTTTGATATGCCGGCAAATTTATTTAATATATTATTTGCATAAGGATCATTTGGAGCTATTAATGGCGCAAATATTCCAATTAATGCTATTATCAATATAAATACTGTACATCCGAATGCAATTTTATTATCTAAAAATCTTTTTAACATTTTTATTATTCTCCTATTCTAAGTCTAGGGTCGGCTATTCTTTGTACAATATCAAAAATTAAATTGAAAAATACAAATAAAATACCAGTCATTAATATATATGCTTGTATAACAGGATAATCTCTATTGAATATTGAAGATATACATAATCTGCCGACACCCGGCCATGCAAATACATTTTCAACAACTATAGTACCAGATATTAACTGAGGTATGCTCATACCTATTGCAGTAATACAAGACTGAAGAGAATTCTTTAATATATGTTTTACTAATATTATCCTCTGCTTTAATCCTCTTGCATTTGCATATAATACATAATCTTCTTTCATATTTTCAAGCATATTATTTCTTATGAGTCTTATATATGTAGATATATATGTTATTGATATTGTTATTGCAGGAAGTATAGCATGAGCCCAAGTTCCGCTACCGCTTGTAGGCAGTAAATCTAATTTTATACTTATAAACCATATTAAAAGAAGACCTATCCAATAAGCCGGCATTGCCGTTGTAGAAAATACTATAAATCGTATTAGCCTGTCAAATATGCTGTCCTTATAAACTGCACTAAAAAAACCAATAGGCAGACTCAAGACTATTACGAACACAAGAGAAAGAAATGCAAGCTGCAAAGTTGATGGTAATGATCTTGCTATTTCTCCGACAACTGTTCTTGAAGGATTAGTGTAGCTTACACCTAAATCTAATTTTAAAAAATCTAATATCCATCTAAAGTATCTAACAAAGAAAGGATCATTTAAACCTAATTCTTCACGCATTTGTTCTATGGCTTCTTCTGAAATAATAGGAACCTGCTGTACTCTTAAAACAACTTCGGCAGGATCTGAGGGTATTAAATTAATAAAGAAAAAACTTAATAATGTAATGCCGAACAAAAGCGGTATAGTAACTAATATTCTTTTTATAATATATGCTTTCATAATGAAAACCTCTTTTTTTATATAATCTAAGAAATTATATGCTTTAAACTACTAATTACAATTTGCAATGATAAAATATATTAATTGAAATACATTAGCCAAAAAGGTATTTCATATTGCGTTTGTGCAAATTGTACATTTTTTAAATCAGAAGTATAAACAGCTTTATTACATTCATAAGTAAGCGGTATATAAACTGCATCTTCATGAAGTCTAGTTAAAACAAAATTATAAAGCTCTTTTCTTTCATTTTCATCTACACTTAAAAGAATTTTAGTTATAGCTTCATCTATTTCTTTTTTATCATGAAGACCTTGCTGAGCAGCATAATCACCATATACCCTCTGACGCATAGCAGCCAATGATGACTGAGGATCATAAGGAGAGCCCCAGCAAATATTAAACACCATATCAAAATTACCTGCCTTCATATTATCTCTGTAAGATTGTTCTTCTTCACCTGTTATATTAATATCAATTCCTATCTTTTTATATTCAGCTTGTAAATACTCAGATATAGTTTTTTCTGTTACACTATCACTATTATATAAAAGATTTAAACTTAATTTTTGCCCATCTTTTTCTCTTATTCCATCATCACCAAAAATCCAACCGGCTTCTTCTAATAATTGATTTGCTTTATCTATATTATATTCATAAGGTATAAGATTTACATCACAATATTGAACTGTTTTTGAAAATAGTGTATCAGCAGGAGGCTCTAAACCATAGAATATTCCATCTGATATAGCTTTTTTATCTGCGGCATGCTGCAGTGCTTTTCTAACATTACTATTAGATAATATAGAATGGGTTGTATTTAATACTATTTGTCTTGTTGAAGTAGGTGCGGATAAAGATGATACAAATTTAGAATTATCCTTATATTTATTAATAGCATCAGAATCTATCATATTTTTACCGAATATTAAATCTATTTCTCCTTTTTCCAATGCCAATAATCTAGTTTGATTATCAGGTATAACTTTTACTCTTATTCTTTTAATTTTTGGTTTTTCTCCCCAATAATTAGTATTTGCTTCAAAAACTGCATATTTATCTGTTTCATACTCTCCCAAAATATATGGACCAGTACCTATATATTCATTAACTCCATTCTTTGTAGAACCATTTTTCATAGCTTTTGGAGATATCATAGCAAATGGTCTTGTAACTCCCAATTCTGTAAGCATAGGGTAGTATGGAGAAGTTAAAGTAATTCTAAAAGTATAATCATCAATAGCTTCAACTTTATCCAATATATGCATCATTTCAAGCCAAGTATGTCTGTCTTTATTTTCTATAATTGCATCAAAATTAGCTTTTATGGCATTAGCATCACATATCTCTCCGTCAGAAAAATATACATTCTTTCTTATATTAAATGTATAAACTTTACCATCATCGCTTATATCCCAGCTTTCTGCTAAACAAGGCTCATATCCGTTTTCGCCTATATTAACTAATGTTTCATAAAGCATTTCCTGAGCATACATTTCTCCAGCATACAAATGAGGATTTAAATCTCTTATATCTCTATAATTTACAAATATTAATTCTTCATTATTTGCTTTTCTATCAATTGCTTCATTATTTGAATTTACAGAACAGTTTGTAAATGCTATTGAAAATAACATCATCAAAAAAAAATTTTCCAATAAATATTTTTTCATAAATTTCACTTTTAATCTCCATTATTCTATTATTTTATGTTAGTATATTCTAACATATTGTTTTACTAAGTCAATATTTTGTTATATTCTACTAACTAAAATATTATGCTTAATAAATTATATAGTAAGTTATATAATACATGTTTTACATTTTAAGCCTTACCTATATAGCTTTTATATGCAAGGTTATTTTTTTAATTTTAATATAGCATATACAGTATCAAGCAGTAAGGAAAATAATATGCAGATTAAACAAAATAACTGAAAATTATCAAATATATTAAAAGCAATGGAATTTACTGATTCTAATTTTGTTAATACATTTATCAAATTAATATTAATCACATTATATGATAATAGCCATAATGATGATGCAATAGCTGATATTATATCAATACAAATAAACAATATAACTATTTTTTTATTGTAACTATTTGAAAATATTTTTATAATTTCTCTTGATATAAGCATTAAAATAAATATTAAAGGAAATAAAAAAGTATCTTTTATAATTTCTATATTAAAAAATGTAAAATATTCATTATTCATTTTTAATGAAAATATATTTGGAGATAATAGTAAAAGCAATAAAAATATAATTGACGCTGATATTTTAATAATTGAATGATATAAATTTATTTTTTTATTTTGAGGTTTTGGAAGATTATTAAAATCTATTGTTATGCTGGAAATATCTATATTCTTATTTGAAATAAATGCAAATATTAATGTTACAAATGAAAATGCTAATAAAAAGGCTGTAAAAATATTACTTGCTATATTAAGTAAATTGATAACTTCATTATTTATAAGTATATTGACTATTGATAAAACTACTATTCCAAGCAATGCTGAAGATAATACTATTTTTAATACAAGTTTATAATATATATAATAAGGATATCCTGTATCATATTTACATGCAAGTTCATAAGGATTTCCAATTTCCATTAAAATATTTTTTATATCATTTATTTTATACTCTGAGTTTGAAAATCTTTCTTTGATTATATCATCAATAAGAGTTCTTATTTCATTTGAAACATCTTCTTTAATTTTATCTGGCATTGATTTTGTAACAGTATAAATATATCTTTCAATAATATCTTATGATTTTTTATTTTCTTTATTGTTAATCATATAAACTCCTATTATTAAAAAATTATTCATCTATTATTTTATTAACATTGGATGAAAATTCTTTCCAATGATTAACAGCTTTTTTTAAAACTTCTTTTCCGTATTTTGTTATAGAATAATATTTTCTTGGTTTATCCTCTTTGGTATTCCATTCACTTTTTAAAAGCCCTTGATTTTCTAATCTTCTCAAAAGAGGGTATAAAGTATTAGCTTCAACAGTGATGCCGTTTCCTTTTAATTTAGCTATCAAATTGTATCCGTATTCTTCTTTTTTTAATTGACTTAGAACTGCTATTATCAATGTACCGCGTCTTAGTTCCTGCATCAAATTTGATACTATATCATCATAGTTCAATATTAAATCCTTTATATATTGTTTATTGTATTATACTGTGTAATACACAATATATCAATATAAAAAATACTTTTTATTATAAAAAATAAAAAGTATTACAGAATTAATTTTAATAAATATGAATCCCGCTTTCCTACATCGCCGAAGGCGCGCAGAGCGCAGTAGGGTATCGAGACTCAATTAAAACTTAAAGATTCTCAGTTAAATCCCACTTTCCTACATCGCCGAAGGCGCGCAGAGCACAGTAGGGTATCGAGACTTTAAAAAATTATATTTTCGCAAAGACAAATCCCACTTTCCTATATCACTAATAAAAAAATCTCGCTGAAAGGTGCTGACAACTAAAGTTATCAGCAGCTCGATTTTTTTATAGCCAAAGTCACAGAGACTTTGAGTAGGGTATCGAGACCTGATTATAAACCATTATCTAACGATATAAATCCCACTTTCCTACATCGCCAAAGGTGCACAGAGCACAGTAGGGTATCGAGACTAGCTTTTTTAAGCCTTTATATTCCTTTCACATTAATATGTATTTTACATATCTGTGTCAAAGAACTTGATAGTAGTATAATATATATTAGTATTTTTGCAAGTAAATTTATTAATTTTTTATTAAAATATAAATTCTGTTTCTATACAAAGTATCTTTTTGTATATCATTTCTCTATTATTGTATATTTATTTCACACTTTAAAAAAGTAGTTTTTTAAAAAATCTTGTTTTTATACATATACTACATCATTTTTGGCGTTTTTTTAAAAAATTAATCAAATCTTAAAATATATAATTTATAATTATAAACTTTATTTTTATTTCAATGTATGGCATACTATATAAATGAAAAATGGGAAAAAAGATTTAAGAATATTAAAAACTGAAAAACTTTTAAAAGAATCACTGCTTGAACTTTTAAAAACTAATTCATTAAAAGACATAAGTGTAACAGAAATATGCGAAAAAGCTTTTGTTAATAGGGTTACATTCTATGATCATTTTAATAATAAAGAAGAATTATTAAATTCTATTATAGAAGATATAAAGCAAGATATCATAAAAGAATTAAAAAAAGATAATTCAATATATGACTTCAAAAAAAATTATAGAAAAATATTAGAAAAGGTTCTTAATTACTTTGATGATAATAAACAATATTTCAATGTATCATTAATAGATCATAATAATACTATTTTATTTGTTTCATCATTACATAAAATATTTTTAGACTATTTAGGCGAAACTATGAAAGAAGATAATATTGAGAATACAAAAATAACTTCTCAATTTTTTTCAGGTGCTTTAGTTTCTGTTATATTCTGCTGGGTTAAGGATAATAATAAGATAAATAAAGAAGATTTACTTAATAATATATGCATTTTACTTGAAAAATCATTTAAATAAATAGTTTACATAATATTTTTACAATTCTGTATTGATAATAGTTATTTTTTATGTATACTATATTATAAAATAATGGATTATGGGGTATATCATGATAAATGTTGGAATCATAGGTGCCGGCGGATGGGGACTTGCTCTTGCAAATATATTTTCTGAAAAGCATAATGTTAAAGTATGGGTACATAGTGAAAGCAGTTATAAATTATTAAGCAATACATATAGAAATGATAATTATTTAGAAAACATACAATTAAATAAAAATATAAAATTTACAACAGATATAGGCGATGCAGTAAATGACAGCGAGATAGTTATAATAGTAACTCCATCATTTGCATTTGCTGATGCTTGTATAAATATAGAGCCTTATATAAGTAATGAGCAAATATTGGTATCTGCAACTAAAGGACTTGACAGAAAAACAGGTAAAACTATGAGCGAGGTTGCAAGGAGCATAATATCAGGTGATTTATCAATATTAACACTTTCAGGACCTTCTCATGCAGAAGAGGCGGCAAAAGGAGTACCTACTGCAGTTGTTGTTGGAGGGGAGAAAGGTGTTTCTGAATATGTAAGAGATACATTGACAGTACCTCCTAAATTTAGAATATATAATTCTACTGATCAAAAAGGTGTTGAAATAGGAGGAGCTTTAAAAAATATAATAGCCATTGCAGGCGGTATAGTTGATGGGCTTAAACTTGGCGATAATACTAAAGCGGCACTTATAACAAGAGGTTTGCATGAGATAGTGCGATTTGCTTTAAGTAAAGGTGCGAGAATAGATACTATGTATGGGCTTTCTGGAATAGGTGATTTAATAGTAACATGTTCAAGCGGACTCAGCAGAAATAATAGATTGGGAAGGGAACTTGCTAAAGGTAAAAAATATCAGGAAGTAATAGCTGAAAGTCATGGACAGGTTGCTGAAGGAGTATATGCTACTACCGCAGCTTATGAATATGCACAGAAAAATAATATTTATATGCCTATAACTGAAGCTATATATAACATACTTTTTAATAATGCAAATATACAAGATACTTTAACTGAACTTATGAGCAAAGATGCTAAAAGCGAAGGATTTTTTTAATAGTATTTATTTCTGTATCTTTGTCATAGGTAGTACTTGCTGTACCACTTCTTTTAATACCACTGATGCTTTTGCGTTGTTTAAATCTTTAAACTCTAATATAACATAAGTAATATTATCAATATCTAGTCTAAACTTTGTAGCTTCAGAAGCTGGATCTCCGACTTTTACATATCCTCTATAAACCATCCATCCTTTCAATACTACATAAGCATATCCATTTTCTTTTAAATCAGCATCAAAAGTAAAATATGGACTTTTACTTTTATAATATCCGGATCTATCTTTTAAAGTTATTGCTTTTGGTTTTTCTTCTATTTCTTTATTTTCTTTATTATGATATTCTACTACTTCTGTCATTTCCATATTAGTGCTTTTGCATGAGATAAAAGCAAGAATTATAAAATTAATAATTAATATTAGTAAGGGCTTCATATTATATAATATATAATTTTTTTTTACAAATTCAAGTTTTTTTTATGCTTGAAAGAATATTGTATTTAGTATATTATATATCTTACTTTAACTTTAAAATAGATGAGGTGTATAATTTGAGTAAAAAATTAGATGAAAATAGAATTAAAGAAGGAGTAGGCGGTCAGGCTGTTATAGAGGGCATAATGCTTAGAAATAAAAGTCATTATGTTGTAGCTGTTAGAAAGCCGGATAAACAGATAGATTTTATTAAAGCAGCTATTCCTGAAAATAAAAACAAATTAAGTAAAATGCCTTTTATTAGAGGTGTTGTCAATTTTGTAGATATGATGAGATTAGGTTATAAAACTTTGGTATTTTCTGCCAATACTGCAGGTATTGAAGAAGAAAATAATAAAAAAGATAATAAACCTAAATCAGAAAAAAGTGAAAATATAGCTATGACTTTAAGTATGTTAGTGTCTTTAGCTTTTGCTGTAGGGCTTTTTATAGCTTTGCCTTATTTTATAACTACACTTATTGGAATAGATGAGAAAAGTAATTTCGTTGTGTTTAATTTAGTAAGAGGATGCATAAAATTATCCATATTTGTTTTATATCTTCTTGTAATATCATTTTTTAAAGATATAAAAAGAGTATTTGAATATCATGGAGCAGAACATATGGTTGTTAATGCATATGAGCATGGATTAGACCCTGATACAGGTAATATTAGAGATTATACAACTATACATCCTAGATGCGGTACTACATTTATGTTTTTAGTATTAACAGTTTCTATATTGCTTTATATGTTTACAAGTTATTTTGTATATACATATATATATGCTTCATATACTCCAACTAAAATAGTTGGAAATTTGACTGTATTAGCTATTAATATAATTTTACTTCCTATAGTTTCTGGTATATCTTATGAAATATTAAAATTGGGATTTAAATTTTATAATTTCCCTCTTATGAGACTTGCTATACTTCCTGGTTTAGCCCTTCAGAAAATAACTACCAGAAGACCGCAAGATGATGAAATAGAAGTGGCACTATTTGCTTTAAGTAAATTATTAGATACATCAATAGAAAAAAGAACCGAAGAAGAAGTGCAGGCTGATATTAAAAAAAGTTTGGAAAATAATGATAATATAAAGGATAATGCAGCAAAAGAAACATTATGCGTATAAAAAAGAGGCTTATAGCAAACGATAATTATTATGAATATTCTTCCAGCTATATAAGAAAATATATTGTTCTTATAGCTGCGGCTTTATTTATTTTATTATCTGTGATTATATTTGTGCATGTTAATTATAGGATAGTTCCGTTAAAGTCATATATGAAAAATGACACTCCTGTACTTGATGCTAATACGATTTCCATTACCAATAATAATGGTATTTATTATACAGGAGATTTTACTAGTATTCCAAAATCTATACGTATAAATGATGATATGGTTGAGAATTTATATTTATATTTATTTCATGATAATCATATAATATTTTGGAAACTTTATAAGTATGGATTAAAAAGATATTTTTCTTATTATGCTTTTAATATACTTGACGGAGATTCTCAGTCTTTTATTATTAAAGAAAATGAAAAAGATTTTTTAGATTTTTATGATAATTTTGTAAGGGCTCAATTTAAAAAAAGTATAGGTGAATTCAATATAGAAATTCCTAACTTTTATAACACTAAAATAAATATAAAATCTTCTATAAGCAATTTGATTAATGCTGAGTTCTCATTTAAATTTACTAATTTTACAGCTTCTATGGTAAATTGGAAATATAATAGAGCATTATATACAGCATTCTATTACGGACTTCCAAGCGGATATTTAGTTGTTCCTGGAAGCGAAAATGCCATAACAGATACAAGTTCAGTTATAGCTGTGAATACTGTAGGAAGAAATCCTTCTAGATATACACATAATATTACAGCTGCTTTAGTTTATACTTCTTATACTACAGAACCTATTCCTGTATTTATTTATGATTCTAAACCTGAATCTCAAAATTCAAAAATTATAAAGTTTTTATTTAATAATAAATGGTATGTATATAAAGATTTTGAATCACATGAATATAAAGATGTTATAGATTATTATTCTAAAGAAGAAGGATTTAGTTTTGTATTTACAGTTACAGGAAATTATTTATACGAGTCATTTGGAAGTTTTAATAAAATAGATATGGAAACTACTAAAGGTGTATTAGACGGATATTTTACTATCAATAATGAGCAGTTTAATATTAACGGTAATGCCGTTAAAGAATTTGTTCATAGTGTATTTTAAAAAGGATGTAGTATGTCAGATAAAAAGAAATTTGAAAGATTATTCGAATTGTATAGTTCATTGATATTAGATGGGTTCATAGATAAAAATAAATTTATGGATTCTAATAATATGTCCTTAAGAACATTACAAAGAGATATAGAAGAAATACAAAAATATTTGCAGATAGAGCTGATTTTAGAAAATGACAGATATACTCTAAAAAAAGAATATTTAAAAAAATTAAAAAAATGGTTTAATTTTGATAATGATAATCTTAAAAAAAATGTAGATATATTATTTTCTGTATTTATGAAAAAGGTAAGTTCAAATTTATCTCTTATACCGCATTCAACTGTATCCAAATTATTGCCTCAAAATGTAGACAATGAATATTATGATATTATTGTTATTTCTAATAATGAGATAAATAATATAGCAGGTGATAGTGAAAATATAGAAAAACTACTTTCTTGTGTTAAGGATTTAAATGATATAAGTTTTGATTATTATATTCAAAGCAGTAATATTAATTATAAGGTTAAGGCTATAGCATACCTCATTTATTATTTTCAGGGTATATGGTATTTAGTTGCTTATGATCATAAACATAAAAAGATAAAAACCTATTCTATAAGCAATATATCTAAGATAGAAATAATACAGAAATTAAAGTTCAATAATAATAAAGAAAAGGAAGAATATCAGAAAGAACATAAAAATAGAATTGAGAGCAGAGAAAAATTAATAAAACTAATAGAGAAGAAAAGAAGTATATATTGGAGTGATAATAAATTAACAAAAACTACTATTCATTTTAATTCAGAGGTTGCACATTATTTTAAAAATAGAGATTACGGATTCAATCAAAAAATAAAAAAAGAACTGGAAGACTGTTCTATAATAGTTAATTTTGATTTTTCATCTTTTACAGAACTTAGAATATTTTTAAGTCCTTGGCTTGGTTCTTTTAAAATTATTTCGCCTGAAAAATTTAATAAAGAATTCATAGAGCATTTGAACAAATCATTATCCATTATGAATGAATAAGATATGAAAAAATAAAAGGGCATAAATTATATAATCTATGCCCTTTACTATTTTTTATGATAAGCTATATAGCATATCACCGTAAGTCGGAAGTTTCCAATATTTTTTTGATACAATTCTTTCTAATTCATCTATTGTAACTCTCATATCTTCTAAACAGGCAAATATTTTATCTCTTGAAAATTTGGCAGATTTTGATACATCATTAAGTTTTTTAGCTTCTACAGTATATCCTTCCAATTTTTCCAATTTAGAATCAAGATCTTTAATTAAATCATTGAGCTTATTAATCAATTTTTTCTCAACATCAAATTTTAATTTTAAATTTCTTTTTTTATCAGCGATATCGGTAAGCTCTCCCATATATTCTATTGAAGATGGAAGTATTTGTTTATGTACCATATCTACTAATGTAAGAGCTTCTATATTAATTTCTTTAACATACTCTTCCATACTTATTTCATATCTTGAATGTATTTCTGTTTCAGTTAAAACTTTATGTTTAGTTAATACTTCGATATTCTTTTTAGATATGAAATGAGGTAATGCTTCAGGAGTTGTTTTTAAATTAAATAATCCTCTTTTTTCAGCTTCTTTAACCCATTCATCAGAATAATTATTGCCGTTATATATTATTCTTTTATGTTTTTTGAAAGTTTCTCTTATTAGTTCATCAATATCTTTATCCAAGTTATCAGATTTTTCCAATATATCAGCAAACTGTGATAATGCTTCTGCAACTATAGTATTTAAAATGATATTAGGACCTGATACAGAAAGACTTGAACCAACCATTCTAAATTCAAATTTATTTCCAGTAAATGCTAAAGGAGAAGTCCTATTTCTATCAGTTGTATCTTTAGTTAGTCTTGCTAAAGAATTAACTCCCATTTCCATTTCAACTTTTTCTTTTCCTTTATATTTTTTAGAGCTTTCCATATATTCAAATATCTCTGTAAGTTCATCACCAAGAAATATAGATATAATAGCAGGAGGAGCTTCAGCAGCACCAAGTCTATGATCGTTGCTGGCAGTGGCTGTAGTTATTCTTAAAAGATCTTGATATTCATCAACTGCTTTTATTATAGCAACTAAAAATAATAAGAATTGTTTATTTTTTGAAGGATTATCTCCTGGTTCTAAAAGATTTAATCCTGTATCTGTAGCAATAGACCAGTTATTATGCTTACCGCTTCCATTTACCCCTATAAAAGGTTTTTCATGAAGTATGCATGCTAAATTATGTTTCTCAGCTATAACCTTCATAAGTTCCATAGTAATCTGATTCTGATCTGTAGCCATATTTGTAACGGTATATTCAGGAGCTAATTCGTATTGTCCAGGTGCAGCTTCATTATGTTCTGTTTTAGCAACTATTCCCAATTTCCAAAGTTCATTATCAAGTTCTTTCATAAAGGCAAGTACTCTAGGTTTAATAGCCCCAAAATAATGATCCTCTAATTCCTGACCTTTAGGAGGACAAGCTCCAAATAATGTTCTTTTACAATATCTTAAATCAGGTCTTTGTAAATATAAATCTCTGTCTATCAAAAAATATTCCTGTTCAGCTCCTACAGTAGTAAATACTCTACTTACATCATTATGTCCGAATAATTTTAATATTCTTTTTGCCTCTTTTTCTATAACTTCCATAGAACGAAGTAGGGGAGTTTTCTTGTCTAATGATTCTCCGCTGTATGAACAAAAGGCACTAGGTATGCATAATGTATCATCTTTTATGAACGCATAAGAAGTAGGATCCCAAGCAGTGTATCCTCTTGCTTCAAATGTAGCTCTTAATCCGCCTGAAGGAAAACTAGAAGCATCTGGTTCTCCTTGAACTAATTCTTTACCTGTAAATTCCATACGAATAGAGCCATCATCAGTTTGAGTAATAAAACTGGTATGTTTTTCAGCTGTTACACCTGTCATAGGCTGAAACCAATGAGTGAAATGAGTAGCACCTTTCTCTATAGCCCATTCTTTCATAGCATGAGCTACAACATTGGCAACTTCTAAATTTAAACGCTCTCCATTTTTTATGGTTTTTATAAGTTTTTTATAAATGTCTTTGGGAAGTTTATCCTTCATAACATTATCATTAAAAACCATACTACCAAAAATTTCTGGTATTTTTTTCATTTTATATATTTCTCCTAAGAAATTTATTATAAAAAATTATAATGCAATATTATATCATTAGTTTAAATTAATTCAATATTACTATTAAGAGTTATAGTAAAAAAGTTAGAATTTTATATGTTTTCATGTATGAATTGTTTTAATTTATATAATGCTTTTAATAATTCTTTTCTATCAAGATTATTTCTAGTAGAAAATAAAACCTTTATATCATTAATTTCAGATAAACTCATATAATCATCACTAGCTATTATTTGATAAATATATTCAAGGGCTTTTGATATTGCTGAAGAATAATCTTTAAATTGAAAATATTCATTTGGTAAATTCCATATAAGTGCTTCTGTTATAGCAGGAGTTAACTCATTGATGTATTTAATTTCAGGAGAAAAAGTAAGGAATAAATGCTTAAATAATTTTATTAAATTAATAAAATTAGAACCGCAGTCATGTTCTTTTTTATCAAAATTTCTATTGTCTAATTTAGGATAGAAAATTTCATTTTTTTCATTTGCATGTGTAACTAAAGCACCTTCAACATTATTATCTAAATTTTTAACTGAAGGTATTAATACAATTTTTTCATTTTCATATTCTAAAATTAAAGACGATGATGTAACATTAACTTTATTTGAATATGAATCATTATTTTTTATTAATTCTAAAATAGAAGATTTAAATTTTCTAGTATCAGATATACTATTTTTTTCATCATCTAATACTAAAAACAAATTAAGGTATTCCATATAAGTTACATCTGTCCTGTTTCTTTTTGAACCAGTAGCAACAATGGAAATACTATTAAATTGTTTATGAGGTGATATTAATTTGGATATAAAGTCCAATTTTTTTTCTATTTTATAATATGGGTAAGCTGTAAAACTGCTTACCCATCTATTTATATATTCATATAAATCTATACTATCCATTTTTATATTTACACTCTTTTTAGAGCAGCAGCAAGTATTTTGTCTAATGGTAAAACCTCATCAACTCCGCCTCTTGCAATTGCTTCTCTAGGCATTCCGAAAACAGTACAAGTTTCTTCATTTTGAGCTATATTGTAAGCACCTGCATCTTTCATTTCTTTCATACCATTAGCACCATCATCACCCATACCTGTAAGTATTATTCCTATAGCTTTATTTTTAGCGTAAACTGCACCGCTTCTGAAAAGTACATCTACAGAAGGTTTATGTCTAGTAACGGGCTCTCCATCTCTAACTTCTATATAGTATTTACCGCCTCTAACTTTAATCATAGTATGCTTAGCACCTCTAGCAAGTACAGCCTGTCCTCTTCCTATGCTCATACCATCTTCAGATTCAAATACATCTATTTTTAAAATACCATTTAATCTCTTAGCAAATGATGTAGTAAAGTGTTCAGGCATGTGCTGAGCAATAACGATAGGAGGAGCTGAAGGTGTAACATTTTTAAGACATTCTATTAAAGCCTCTGTACCGCCTGTTGAAGAACCTATAAGAATAATTTTATCCATAGGGGTTTCTCTTGAAGGAGTAAGAGGAAGTATAATATCTGCTGTATTTTTTTGATAAACTTTGAATCCGGCTGTTTTTGGTGCTTCTAAACTAATAGAACTTCTTTCTGTAGCAGCAGCAGGTTCTGTTGGAACTGTAACACCATGTTTTCTATAGAATTTAGCTCTATTTGCATAAGCATTTTTAATTTTTTCAACTAAATCTGTAGCTAATTCTTCTACACCATCTCTAACATTGGCAGAAGGTTTAATTACATAATCAAAAGCTCCAATATTTAAAGCATCTAAAGCTAATTCTCTATGTTTATCCAAAAGAGAACTAAACATTATTACAGGAATAGGGTTGTTAAGCATAAGTTTTTTAAGATATGTAATACCATCCATTTCCGGCATTTCAATATCTAAAGTAATAATGTCAGGTTTAAGATTTTTGACCTTATTTTCAGCTAAAATTGGATTTGCAGCAGTTCCTACCATTTCTAATGCAGGGTCTGAGTTTACAATTTTAGTAAGCAACTGTCTTATTAATGCGCTATCATCAATAGCTAATACTTTAATTTTTGTAGCCATATAAAATCCTTAATTATTAATATATTAAAACAATGTAATGTCTGATTTTTCTTCAAGTTTATGCTGTAAATTTTTAGAATATTTAATTTCTTGTTCAGCTGAGAATTCTTTAGTTTTACCTTCTAATTTTTTCATAAGCACTCTGTTTTCAGTATTGAAAAAGAATACTTTTCTAGGCCAAGAACCTCCTATATCTTCACTAACTATAGGTATTTTCTCATCTGCCAAAAATTTCTTAGCAAACTGTATATTCTTATCAGGTACTTGAAGTATATTACTAGTCATACCTGAAAGTACATGTCCGCCTCCGAATATTTTAGCTGTAAGATTTTCTTTTTTTCCTCCTAATTTAATGATTTCGTTTATTAGAACCTCCATAGCAAAAACACCATATCTAGTATTATTATAATCATCAGCCGGATTTTCCCATTCTCTCATTTCAGGAAGCATAAAATGATTCATACCCCCGAATTTCAATTTGTTCTCAAACAGACATACGGATATACAACTGCCTAGGACTGTTTTTATTACAGCAGGTTCTTTTGAAGCATAATAACCACCTATATATATAGTGATTCTCTTAAAATTGCTATTGGCCGCTGCTGGAAAATCAATCATTATTATATCCCCTAATTAAATCTTTTTATAGATATTGCTTGCTACATATTTAAATTTATCAGACACACCGAATAATGTTTCCGAGTGCCCTATAAATACTAAACTGTCATCTTTCAAATATCTATGAAATTTATTAAACAATTCCTTTTGGAATTCTTTATCAAAATAAATAATAACATTCCTGCAAAATATTAAATCAAATTGAGTGTGAATATCAAAATCTTCATCTTTAAAATTTAATTGTCTAAAAAATAAATTCTTTTTGAGAATATCTTTAACTTTATATAATACTTCTTTATCACCTGTACCTTTCAAAAAGTATTTTCTTAATATATTTTCCTGTATTGGTTCTACAGATTCTTCTTTATAAATACCAGCTCTGCCATGAGCTAATACATTTGTATCTATATCGCTGGCTAAAACTTTTATATCATATTTATCATAGTTAGCACCAAAATATTCATGCAAAGTCATTTGAATAGTGTAGGGCTCTTCTCCTGTTGAGCATGCTGCTGACCATATTCTAAGATTTTTAACTTTTCCTGCTTTAAAATTCTTTTCCCATTCTGGAAGAAATGTACTTTTCATATATTCAAAATGCTTATTTTCTCTAAAGAAATCAGTTTTATTTGTAGTAACAGCATTTACAAAATTAGTTAATTCTTCATCTTTGGCATTTTTTACAAAATCTATATACTCTCTGAAAGAGTTCATTTTTAAAGCCCTTAGTCTCTTGCTTAACCTAGAAGTTACTAAAGCCCTTTTATGACTAGTCATTTGTATTCTAGTTTTGTCATAAATAATTTTAACTAATTCATTAAACTCAGCATCGCTTAAAGCCGGCATATGCTCATTCATATCTTCCATTTTTTATACCTCAATGATATTATACTGTTTGATTATTTGTATCATTAGATTTTATTATTTCTTCTATAGGAAGAACCATAATAATCTTATTTTCTAATCTAATAACATTAGAAATTTGAAGTCCTCTCATATTATCAATAGGTGTCTCTGTCATCTGACTTTCATAAACTGTAATAACATCACTTACCATATCTGCTAATATACCAAATTTTCTATTAGTAGTGGATATTACTATAATAACATCGTCTTCAATAGAATGATCATCTCTTCTATCCAAACCAAACCTTATTCTTATATCAACTATATGAAGAATATTACCTCTTAAATTCATGAGACCTCTCATAAATTTAGGGCTTCCAGGAACAGGAGTTATATTAGTTACGCCTACAATACCTTCAATACTCAATACATCAAGAGCATATTCTTCATTATCAATTTTAAACACTAAAAATTGCTGACTAGGTTCAATAGAAATGTTTTCATCATGTTCTAAAGATGTACCTCCCACCTGAGGTATATTAGCTGCATTTATTTTCTGATTATCTAACATATTACAATCCTTTATTTTACGCCGTTATTGATCTTTCCTTGTAAAGACATATTTACTAGTCCTTGTATATCTATAATAAGGGCTATTCTTCCATCTCCAAGTATAGTACCTCCGGCTATTCCTGCATGTTTGCTGAATGCTGAATCTAAAGATTTAATAACTACTTGCTGCTGATCTAAAAGTTCATCAACAAAGATAGCACATTTTCTATATCCAGCTTCAACAACTACAACTATACCATCATCTATATTATCAACTTGTGTTTCTATTTCAAATACTTTATGCAATCTAATTAAAGGTAAATACTCATCTCTGATTTTTATCATTTCACCTTTACCTTCAAAAGGTTTTACCTGTTCATTTTTTACTTTTATCTGTTCTATAATGGAAATCAAAGGCATTATGTATATTTGCTTACCTAAAGCAAAAGTAATACCCTCAATAATAGCCAATGTTAAAGGTAATTTAACTATAAACGTACTTCCTTTACCTTCCACAGATTTAATTTCTATTTTTCCTTTCATCTTTTCTACATTCGCTCTAACAACATCCATACCAACACCTCTTCCTGATATGTCTGTTATTTTATCAGCGGTTGAAACTCCAGGATAAAATATAGTTCTGTATATTTCTACATCAGAATATTTACCATCTTTTGAAAGAAGTCCTTTTTCAATAGCTTTACTTAATATTTTTTCTTTATTTAAACCATTACCATCATCAGCTACTTCTATAACAACATGTCCTTCTTGGTGAGCAGCAGACATTGTTATTGTACCGTACTCAGGCTTACCTCTAGCTATTCTTTCTTCTTTTGTTTTCTCTATACCATGGTCCATAGAGTTTCTTATCATATGTTTAAGAGGGTCAGATAACTGCTCTAACATATTTTTATCTATCTCTGTAGTTTCACCTTTAAGAACTAGTTTTACTTCTTTGTTTAATTCCAAATTCAAATCTCTAACATATCTATGGAACTGATTAAATATAGGACCAATAGGCATCATTCGGATATTCATAACTTCTTCTTGTATTTGTCTGGAAGTTCTATCCATTGAACTTACAGCCTCTTTTAATCCGTTATCTATATCCAAACTTTGAGTAAGCTGCATTATTCTTGACTGTGCTATAACAAGCTCTCCGATTAAGTTCATTAAGCTGTCTAATTTTCTTGTATCAACCCTTACTGTTGAAGGAGCCTGAACTTTTGTACCAGCTTTAGGAGCAGCCGCTGGCTTATTAGCAGCTGCAGATGTTTCTGCAGGTTTTTCTTCGGCTTTAGCAGCAGTATCTTCTTTAGCTTCTTCTTTTGCTGGTGCTTCTTCTTTGGCTTCAGTTTCTTTATTTTCTTCCTCATCATCTTTTATTTCAGCTTTTGTATTTATAATATTAATATCATTATCATCTATTACAAATAAGAAAATGTTCTGAACTTGTTCTTCAGAAGCATTAGTTTCAAAATCTAAAGAAAATTGAGTATAACAAACATAAGGATCTTCAAGATTTAAGATAGTAGGTAAGCTATTACATTCTATTTTTAAGTTGCTGATAGTACCTATAGCTCTAAGGTCATTTAAGAACATAAGAGGGTCTATACCATTATCAAAAATAGTAGCTTTAAATCCCATTTCGATATGGAATGAATTTTCTCCGCCTGAAGCAGCAGATGATTCTGTTTTTGTATCTTCCTTTTTTTCTTCAGGTTTAGCCTCTGTTGCTTTAGGCTGTTCTTTCTTAGGCTCTTCTTTTTTAGGTTCAGGAGATGCTTTTGGTGCAGCAGCAGCGGTACTTACATCATTACCGTCAGCTATAGCTTTTATTTTAGCTTTCAGTGAATCTATATTAGTAACACCTTCAGTTTCACTTTTACCATCTACAATATTTTGCAGCATTAATTTAACAGTATCTAAGAACTCTAATAATACTGTAATCATTTGAGGAGTAACATCCAACTTACCGCTTCTTACTTTTTCTAATAAGTTTTCAGCGACATGGTTTAACTCACTCATAGTTGTAAAGCCAACTGTACCTGCTGAAGATTTAAGAGTATGAGCACTTCTAAATATTTTATTTAAAAGATCTTCATCGCTTTTATTATCTTCCAACAAAACAAGATCGTTTTCAAGACCTTCTACAATTTCATTGGCTTCACTTAGGAATATCGAAATAAATTCATCACTATCAAACATATAGCACCTCTACCTTTATAAAATCCTTATTATATAAAATAAGATGGTTAGAAATCAATTTAAAAAACGTTTTACTACATCTAAAAGCTGAGTTGGGTTAAATGGTTTTACTAGCCAACCGCTAGCACCTGCAGCTTTACCCTCCATTTTTTTCTCATCTTGAGATTCTGTTGTAAGCATTAGAATAGGGGTATATTTATGCTGATCTACTTTTCTTACATGCTTAATGAACTCTATACCGTCCATTTTTGGCATATTAAGGTCTGTTATTATCATATCAACATTTGGAGTTTTACCAAGAACCTCTAAGCCTGTAGTACCATCATCTGCAGACACCACAGTATAGCTGCCTTTCTTTAAAGTATATTCAACAGATGCTCTAGCTGTATTAGAATCGTCTACAATTAGTATTGTTTTAGCCATAGATTTAACCTCTTAATCATTAATTATTTTTATCATTAATTATATTTAAATATTCTACAAACAAATTATCCATACCTTCTACTATAAGGTTTTTTTGATTTTTAGCAAGTTCTTTTTTCATAGCATACAGTATTTGAAGTCCTGCTAAATCCACATGAGCGTCACCCTCGCAATTAAATTTTACAGTCATATCTTCGTTATAATTAGCACTTTTTATGACATTCTTAAAATATTTACTCATAGTTCTTATATTAAGATTATCATTTATCTCTATAACTGACATAAATAAATACCTCCATTACTTTTATTAAAACATAGTAAAATCGCCGCTGTCAGCACCTACATCTATACTTATATCGACATTTGGTGCATCTTCTCCAGATAAAATACTATTAGCGATAGCTCTTTCTTTTTTTATCGTATAAGAATTCACTATATCCAAATATTTATCACTTTCTATTTTCCAATTATCTATACCTAATAAATTATAATATTCATTCTTTTTATCTCTTATAACATTTCTCATACTATTAAAGATTTCTATTATTTCATTAATTTTTGTAAGCAATGTACTTAGTGAACTTAAATCTACCAAAGTTTTATCTATAAGTCCGAATAATTCATCAGCATAACTGTCTAATCTTTTTATGTTATTATTAATAATATATTTTGATTCATCTAAACGTTTACTTACGCTGTCTGTCATAGATTCTATAAAAGAATGCTCGCTTGACTGCTGATTAATATTTGATTTAAATTTATTAATTGAACTGAAAATAGCAGATTTAATATTATGGAACTGCTCTAAACATCCGTCTACTGTTTCTGTAATGTTAGTAGCTATTGATTCTACGCTCTCTATAGAGAAAGTCTGAGAATTATTAAATATATTACTGTTCTTTTCAAGTTCTATTTTAGCTAAAAAGTTAATAGAGTTAAAAGTTTTAGCTATGTTTTTTGTTTCTAAGAACATACTTTCCAATTCTTCTATTGAGTCTATTATAGCTATATTACTGTCAGATATTCTATATTTGTTAGTTAAGAATAATTTAAAGTTTTCCAAATAAAGTTTAATAAATCCCATATATTCATTAAATAAAGACTCTGAAACTGTGAAAGGAAACTCTGATTTACCGCTTTCTCCTCCAATCATATATTCTACTATAGTAGTTCTATCTAATGTAATATCTGTTAAAGCGTCTTTTAAACCTTTTAAACTTTTATAAATATCTGAGTTAGTAAGATCAATTTCCTCATGTATTGATTTAAAGTTTTCTATAATTAAAGTTAAAACCACATCATCGAAAGTAAGTAAATCAAGCAGTTTATGCTCCAAGCTCTGATTTTCTTCTTTTTCGAGATCTGCAGCATCCATAGTTTCTACTTCTTTTCCATAAAATTCAATGAAATTTCTGTTTTCATAAACTATGGAATTCATAGATTCTATTATATGTTCTGTTTGCTGTCTTACTATATCCTCACGAGGAAGAACCATCATTACTTCAAATATAAAATCATAAGTATTATCAACTCTTGATATTATATTTGATATTATATTTGAAAATACTGCAAAGGAATTAACCATATTATTATGTTCTTTATCGAGCTGTTCTTTCATAATTGTAAAATTTTGTCTTTGCAGTTCATTTGTTTTTAGTATTTCAGTTTTAAATGATTCAAACCTTACAAATAATTCCTTACCGATTCTATTCATTTGATCTGCCTGTTCATTTGATGTTTCAGACATTTTTATTATGTTTTTAGATATTTCTCCAAAAGCTTTACCGCCTGCACCATATTTAGAAGATATAATGATGGCATTTAATGAATAAACTTTAATTTGGTCAGCAAGCATTCTAATTTGTTCTATGGAATCCATAATATTGCTTGTTCTGCCAACGTCTTCAACTAATGAATCAGAAAGTTCATTATCCTGCGATATAAAATTTTGCATTCGGTCAAATGATCTAAAAAAGTCTTCCTGATTTTCATCTAAATCATTTGAAAAGTTTTTTTCATCTTTTTCTTTGTTAGTAAAATACGAAAGCAGATTATTAGCTTTTTCATTTTCATTTTTCATTTCCTGTTCAATCATAGGAAACTTTTCACCTATAAAGCTATATACTCTTCCAACTTCTTCGAGAAAAGAGTTAATATCTTTTACGGTTGTTTCTAATATTGCAGAATAGTCAAGGATGTCCTGCTTTATATTATTGTCTATAATATTAGTTACTGCCACTTTGTATAATTTCCTAATATTCTAAAAAATTATATATTACGGTATAAATATAACATTTATTATTGCTTTTTGCAAGTAAAATTTTAATTACACAATAATTTTACATTAAAATTATATTTATAAAGTTTTTAATATAGTTCAAAAATTTTGTTTTTCAAGTATAAATATTTAGCTGTATAATAAATTCTATTCTGTGATTCTCTGTTTCCAAATCCGAAACTTCTTCTGCTAACTGCAAGTATTGGCGGAGCCTGTATTCTTTTAGATATAGCCATTCCCATATATTGCTTCCACCATTTCTCTAAATCGTCTAAAAATTCAGCACCGCTTTTAAAATATTTCTTTAATAGTCCTTTCTGACATCCTATTTTTTCTTCCAAATTTCCTTCTATATAGAATTCTAGTATATCTTCTAATATTGCTCTGTTCCAAGATTCCATTAAAAATTTGAATAAATAATCATGATAATCATATTTTATAGGATCGCCTTTACCTTCATCTACCGCCTGAGCAGTTGAAAGTTCAGCACTAGGTACGATATTTATAGTGCCTTCAGGAATAATTTCCTTTTTAAACACTTCTTTGTTAACATAATTAGCAAGTCCGTATATCTGATACTTCCATAAATCAGCTAAACAGGCAAAAAATCCAGCACCGTCTCCATACATAGTGGAATATCCAACCATAGTTTCTGTTTTATTGGCATTGCATGTAAATACACCGCCAAAACTAGCAGCTATAGCAGATAATACTCTTGATGATCTATCCCTTGCCTGTATATTTTCTATAACAAAAGATGATAATTTCAGATGATCTTCTTTACCGTCTTTTATAATAGGGGAGGTTTCTAATTGCTTTACAGTATAATCTACTGATTCCTGTATAGGAACTACCATATAAGCACAGCCTAAATTATCAGATAAAGTCTTTGCAAGGTTTTTAGTTGTATCAGAATTGAATTTACTAGGCATATTAACAAGTAAAACATTATCTTTTCCAATGGCATTTACATACATAGCCGATGATAATGCTGAATCAATACCTCCTGATACACCTATAACAACCTTATTAATTCCTATAGACTTCATAAATTTTCTTATTCCGTAAATAACGGTGTCATATATCAATTTATATTCATTTTCTTCTTTTATTTCCAAAGTTTGTTTATATACTTTATTTTTTACATCCATGTCAATAAAATACAAATCCTCTTCATATCTTTTCCCTGTTAATAGCAAATTACCTTTATTATCATAAACAGAACTTCTGCCGTCAAATGTATACACTGTTTTTCCATTATTTTGTATTCCTACATTATTAATATATATAAGAGGAGTATTATGTTTACTTGCAATTTCTCCATACATGCTATGTCTTTTAGCATCTTTAACTAAAGTGTAAGGAGAGCTTGATATATTAATAAATAAATCTACATCTTTGTTGGAATTTATAATATCCATAGGAGAAAATGTATAATTCTTACTCCAAGCATCTTCACATATAGTAAGCCCTAATTTTATTTTTTCACCATTACATTCTATTTCTAAAGGTTTTAAATATTCTTTTACATCAGTATTATTTTCAAAAGCTAAATCTTTTAAGCTGAAAAAATGTCTAGGATCTTCAAATTCTTTATAATTAGGCAGTAATGATTTTATTATAAAAGGGTATTCAGTGGTATTATTATGTATTAATTTACCGTCTTTAGCTACAAACATAGCATTATATTTTCTTATTCTTCCGTCAAAATTTTTTTTCTTTTTATCAGATGCAACATTTCCAAAAATTACATATATACCATTTGAAGATTTTATTATTTCTTCTCCTAGTTCCTCGCATTCTTTTATAAATCCTTCGCTTTCCCACATATCACCAATCATGTATCCTGAAATACATAATTCCGGAAATATTACTATATCAGCATTTTCTTTTTTTGCTTTGCTTATGAAACTTATTATTCTTACCGTATTATCGCAAGGCATAGATGGTATTATTTCTAATTGAGAAACAGCTATTTTCATATTAGGCTAACTCCAAATATATTTAAAATAATTAATTTATAAAGAAAAAATATAATAAACCGTTATATATATTATAATAAAATTTATTGATTTAGTCTACAGTTATAATTTATAATTAAAAAGGTTAAACATTGGTATATGAGAAGAAAAGATTTTATATTTGAAGATAAAGAAGAAATATACAGTATGCTTAATAGTATAGAGTTTGGAGTTATGGCTTTACCTGATGATACACCTTATGCTGTACCTATAAGTTTTTGCTATAAAAACAATGAAATATATTTTCATGGGGCTATGGCAGGAAGAAAATATGAAATTTTAAAGAATAATCCTAAAGTATCTTTTAGTGCTTCAAAACCATATTCATATATACCATCTCAATTTTTAAATGGTAAGATGATACCTACACAGTTTTTCTTTTCAGTTTTCATAGAAGGTAAATTTGAAACTGTAGATGATATATCAAGAAGAAAAGAAATTCTATATGAAATAGTAAAAAAATATGAACCTAATAATGATAATTTATCTATAGACAATAAAATGTTTGATTATGCACAAAATAATATGCTTATAGGCGTTATAAAAATTGAAAATCTCACTGCAAAGGTCAAGTTCGGGCAGAATATGCCAGACGAAGAGATTACAATTATAATAGATGATCTAAATACAAGGTCTGAAGACATTGATATTGAAACTGTAGATATGATAAATAAACTAAGAAAATGAAAAAAAATAACTTGAAAAAAGTATTATAAGTGATAGAATAAAATATAATAAAATAATATTTTTTTATTCTAAAAAACTTTAGATATAATTAAATTATTAGTTGAGGAAAAAAGTTAATGCAAACAAGAGTATATAAAGCAGGTTCTATAGTATATTTTACAGGCGACACCTCAGACAGAGTTTATATCTTGAAACAAGGTCAGGCTCAAAGTATATTTTTATCAGAAGAAACAGGTTATGAAACTAGGGAACTTATTAATATAGGCGAGTTTTTTGGGGTAAAAAGTATACTTGGTACTTATCCGCAGGAAGATACGGTTCAGTGCTTAACAGATTGTGTTGTCATTATCATTACTTATGAAGAATTTGAAAGTTTGGTTGAAAAAAATAAACCTATAATCATTAAAATGTTAAAGGTGTTTTCAAATCAGCTTAGAAGAATTAATAAAAGAGTAAGAGAACTTGTAGAAAATGATATAAGCGAGGAAGGACAAGATCCTTTAGAGGGATTATACGGAATAGGGGAGTTCTACTTTAAAAACAAAAAGTATAGAAATGCTCTTTATGCTTATAAAAGATATATACAATATGCCGATGAGGATTCAGCATTCTATAATACTGTAAAAGAAAAAATTGAAGAATGTAAAGAAGAATTAGATATCACAGATGACAGTGATATAGCACCTCCTGTTTCAAATGCTCCTGCTTCAGCTCCTAAAACTCAGGTCAAAGCTGCAATAAATGATCCTGCATATAATAAGGCTGCTGAATTATATAACAATAATGATTATATTAATTCATTAAAGGCATTCAATAATTTAATTAAAAGTCCTGATACTGCTGTTGCTGAGAATTCTATATTTTATTTGGGTAAATGCTATTTTAATATAAATAAATATGATAATGCTTCTACTGTATTATTATCAGCAATAAAAAAATATCCTAAATCCTCAAATGTTAAAGAGGCTATACTATTTTTAGCTAAAAGCTGCGAGGCTAGCGGAAATAAAACTAAAGCAAAAGCATATTATCAGAAAGTTATTTCAATGCCCCCTATGGATAATTTTTCAAAAGAAGCAAATGCAAGTATTTCAAGACTGTAATATTATACAAAAAGAAATTAAGGAACAAATATGGATAATAATTTAAGTTCTCATACAAAAAAATACAATACTGATGATGTTATATTTCTGGAATATGAAAAAGGTGATAAATTCTATTTAGTTCAAAGCGGTTCTGTAAAAATTACAAAAGTTATAAAGGATGTTGAAAAATTATTAGATATAGTTTATGCTGGCGAGTTTTTTGGGGAAATGGCTATATTAGAAGATACTACAAGAAGTGCATCAGCTATAGCAAATGAACCTACTGTACTTTTAGAGTTAAGAAAAGAAAACTTCCAAAGCATATTGGCTAATAATACAATAATGGCATTAAAACTCTCAAAGACTTTTGCTAAAAGAATATTTGATGCTAAAAGAAGACTTCTAATACTTCAATTAAATGAAACTGATTTGAGAGTATATGACTGTCTTTTACTTCTAGCAGAGCTTCAGAATATACCTAGAGATCATTATTATGAGCCTCAGGAATTAAATGCTACTATAAATGATATAGCGAATTGGTGCGGTGTAAAAGTAGTTGATGTACAAAAAGTTTTAAACACATTGGTAAAAACAGGTAAAATAGATATAAGAACTAATACCATATATGTTAAAAACTTAAAAGAGATTCAAAGACAAATCGATTTAAAGAGAAAGAAATCATAATTTTTTATTATTATAATAAAATTAATTAAAAGCTGATAACAAAAAGTTGTCAGCTTTTTTATTATTTAAAAATATTAATATTATTCAATTTCAAATAATAATATTGAAAAAACGATATAATTAATATATTATTAACTACAATGTTCTTATAGAGAGGTTTATATGAAAAAAATTGTATTAATGGCGGTATTGTATATTTTATTTAGTTTTAATGCACTGTATTCAGCAAACTCTGAAAATGAAGCACTGTTTTTATCGTATATAGCATCAGGTAATATTGAAGAAGTTTCAAATTTTATAGATAATAATAAAATTAATATAAATGCTAGAATAGAAAATAGTGCTACACCATTAATATTTTCTATTATTTTTAAGCAAGATGAAATAGCAAAAATGCTTATAGAAAAAGGTGCAAATCTTAATATCAAAGATAAGTCAGGATTCACAGCTTTAATATATTCTATAATGTACAATAGAACAGAAATATCAAAAATACTTATAGAAAAAAAAGCTGATGTAAATACAAAAGCATCATTAAATGAAAATGGAGTATATATGAAAAATGTTACTCCTTTGATACTTAATGAAAATAAAGAAGTAGCTCAATCATTAATAAATGCTGGTGCAGACATTAATATTAAATTCTCTTTTCAACATGCTGGAAAAAATATAAAATTAGAAAATGCTACACCTTTAATGTATTTTATTTTGAATGATAATACTGAAATAGCTAAGTTATTGATAGAATCCGGAGCTGATATTAATGCTAAAGATAAAAGCGGAAAAATTGCATTAAATTATGCTAAAGAAAAAAGCAATACTACAATAGAGCAGCTGCTTATAGCAAAAAATGCTAAATAATAAAGAATATGTACTGTTAAAATCTCTATTAGTTAAAGCTGATAGAGATTTTTTATTTGTAAATCATTAAAAAGTTAAATATACAAATATTACTACTATTAAAATAGCCTAAATAATTAAATGTAAGCATTGTAAAATTATATGCACTAATGAAGTATATACCAAAACAAATATATTTTGTCAAAAATAATTTTTTAAATTTTAAATATTTGCAGGGCTTTGCCCTTACGAAGTACACAGCGTGCAGCACCACACTTCTTTTGCGACTGAAGGAAGTGCCTGTGGTATTGCAACAAAGAAGCTTATATCCTGATAAACTCGGATACGCTTCGCGAAAGGCTACATTTTGGCTTTAATTTTATGAATTACCTTACATTTAAGATAATTTTAGTATGATTTAGTACTAATTTTATACTTGCACTTTCGCGAAGCGTGCCTGCGGCAGCAACTTTGACGAAGTCCGCCTGCGACCGAAGGAAGTACCTTTAGGTAGGCATGCGGCGGGAAAAAGTTGCAAAAAAAATGACAAACTTAAAAATTTTCAGTATATATTGATAAAATAATATAATTAATATATATTTTGTATATAATATTTAAGAAGAGGTTTATATGAAAAAAATTGTATTAATGGCAGTATTGTGTACTTTATTTAGTTTTAATGCTTTGTATCCAGAGCTTAGTAAAGATGAAAAAGAATTTGCATCATATATAGTGAATGGTAATAAAGAAAAAGTTTTAGATTTGTTAAATAATAAAAAAGCTAATGTAAATTTAGATATTGTAGATGGTGCTACACCTTTGATTTTATCTATTATTTATGAGCAAGATGAAATAGCAAAGCTGCTAATAGAAAAAGGTGCTAATGTTAATATAAAAGATAATTCCGGATTTACAGCTTTAATATATGCTATACAACGTGAGAAAACAGATTTATCAAAAATACTTATAGAAAAAAAATCTGATGTAAATACAAAAATAACATTCAAGACAGATGGATTATATTTAAAAGATTTTACTCCTTTGACATTGAATGTAGATAAAGAAGTAGCTGAGTTATTAATAAAAGCTGGGGCTAATGTTAATGCTAGATTATCTATAAAAGATGATTCAAGAAATATACAATTAAAAAATATTACTCCTTTAATGTGGGTAATTTTTGATTATAATACAGAATTAGCTGAATTATTTATAGAAGCTGGATCTGATCTTAATGCTAAAGATAAAGATGGAAACACAGCATTATATTATGCAATAACTAGAAATAATAGTAAAATAACGAAGTTGATTTCTGAAAAAGGCGGCAGATTCTAAAAATAATTTTTATAACTAGTTTTATAATATTTTTAAATTACTATTTTAGTTTTCATTAGTTCTTAATATTATCCTATGTATTAATATGATTAAGATATTATATATAAGTAATGCTATAAAAAATATTTTCATTATGAACATGAAATTTTCAAAGGTTCTAAGTCCGTTTCTTAATGAGAAATATACATAAGCAAATATAATCAAGTATCCGTAAAATGGTGCGAATAGTTTATAAGCAAGTCCGTAATTAAATGCAACAACTGTAAAGCCTAAAGAAAATCCAAAAATTACAGCCTCTGGAATTAATGGAATAATGGCTTCATACCTATTCGTAAATTGTATTAATACTATTTGTTTTGCGAATATAATTAAAAATGCTGATAAGCAAATAGAAGCAAATATAAAAAGTGCAATAGAATAATAAAGTATCTTTGTTTCTTTATTTTTATTATTATCTTTTTTGGCTATTAAAATGTAAGAAAACATAACTGAAGCTATAGGAGTACCTATATAGAAAAACATTTTTATTATTAATGATATAGTAGAGTAGTAGCCTGCACTTGTTTTATCTAAATATCTATTTGCCATAAGTACATCGCTTAATGATATCCAATTAAATATAAAATTTATTATTACAATATTTATTATATATGTTAAAAATTCTGATAAGTTTTTAATTGAAAAATAACTTTTTATATTATTAATTCTTACATAATAAGGTAATTTTAATTTTCTTAATGCTGCTAGGTCAATAATTAAATATAAAATGCAAGCTAAAGTTACGGATATAACAGCTTTATCTAATGTCAAACCCGTTATAATAAAATATGCAAGCAATAAAATTTTAGCTATAAATATTGAGATTAAATTTGATGTATAATCATAAGCTATATAATTATTAATTTTTAGTATGGACTGAGCAACTATAACAAGTATCGTTGTAAATATTGCAATAGATATCAGAAAAAGAGAACGATAGTTTTTTATATTAAAAAGTATATCTATTAATGGTATCGAAAGTATATATAATATAGATATTATAAAAGCTATAATATATCCGTAACCCCAATAAACTTTTGCATCTTCATTATCTTTATAATGATGCATAATATAATAGCTGAAACTCAATAATGTTAGAACTATTATTGAATATATATTTATAATGCCATTATAATGTGCAAAATCAGATATTGATAAACTTCTATTTACATATATAGAAGAAATGTAATTCAATACACTTGAAATACCGTTTATAAATACTAATAAAGCATAGTTGATATAATATGAATATTTTTTGTATAGATTTTTTATCTTATTCATATTATATTAACTTATGCATATATTTCATTGTAATATATTATCTTCTTCTTAAGAACCATATTAATATACCAAGTATACCGAATAAACAAGGCAAACCTATCTGAGCAACATATCTGATAAAATTAGTTTGAGTTGTTGTAAGAGTAAGATTTTTAATGCTTGCTTCTTTTGGTCTTATAGTAATTTTCTGTCTTGCTTCTAATAGATAAGCAACAGTATTCATAAATAAGTCTTTATTTCCGGCAAAAGCAATATCTACAGACTGACCTTGTTCAGGATTGATGTATGCATTTAATGCAAATGTAGCATCTCCGAATACTACTATTCTTGCAGGGTCTTTTCTTCCCTCTATTTCATAAGTACCGCTTATAGCCAAAGGCACAGGACCTGGTACATCCGTTCTAGGATTAAATCTAGCTCTTGATAAATCGAAAGTAGCTTCTTCTTTTCCATAACCTTGAGGAGTAGTTGTAATTATATTTTCAAAACTTCCATTGTATTTATTTTCACCGCTTAATATACTTCTTGCAACAACTAAACAAGCAAATACATTTCCTTCTTTTAAGGTTTGAGTAATAGGGTGAGAAGTATATTGAGGTACTATATTAACAGGTATAACAACACTTGAAGCAGTATCTATTATATAGTCATTTTTGGTCTTAAATCCCCAATCAGATAAGAAGTTTCCTAAATTGCTGTTAAATTTACTTCTATCCATAAAGCTGTCATATAAAACAAGAAGTTTTCCCCCTGTTTTTACATAATTATTTAATTTGTCTATTTCAAAATCGCTGAATGTTTCCACAGGTGCAGCTATTACTATTAATGAGGCATCTGTTGGTATATTTTCAAGTATTATATTTAATTCTTTTACTTTATAATTTTCATTTTCTAAATAAGTTTTAACATAAGATAAACCTTCCCCGCCTCTGTCTTGTATTTGTCTTTCTCCATGTCCTACTGTGAAGTATACTGTATAAGATTCTGTATCAAGCAAAGTATATATAGATTGAGTAAATTTTTCTTCTCCAACAAATAAAGGATCAGAAGTAACTTTAGACTGAGTTGTTAAATCTTTTCTATAAACTCTTACTTGTTTTCCTTGTCCATAAGTAAATACTATTTCTCCAACTTGAGTCATTTGATATTTACTTTTAGCGGAAGGTTTTTCTATAGGGTTAATATATTCAACACTTATATGTTTATTTATTCTTTTATATTGTTCTAATAATAAATCGGCTCTCCAATCTGCTGAAGTTGGATCTGTACTAGGTGATCTCAATACTACTATAGAAAGCGGACTATCTATTCTTGATAAAACGTCCATAGTTTGCTGAGATACTGTATATGATTTATTCTGTGTCAAGTCAAATCTTATAGGGAAATTTATACTTATAATATATAATCCTACAAGTATAGCAAGAGTTATTATTAATGATAATATTCCAAAAAAAGCTTTATGTACAAATCGCATCTTTAAAAAAGATACTATTTGTTTTCTATCTACTATTAGTGTGATAATAGTTATTATAGAAGTTAATGCTAATACTGCCCAGAAAACTGGAGTTGGTGTTTGAGTTACTGCATAAAAGAAAATCCAAGCAAAAAATAACAATACCCAAGATGCTAATGTAGCTATTTTTAAATTAAATTTTTTGTTTGACATTTAGTAAAAATCCATTATTTTTAAAATTTTAAATTAATTTGAATAAATATTATATATGAATTAATGATAAATTTCAATAGTTATGTTTAGTTATACTTATTCTTAAATATTATCGGCTGTTCAAAAAAATACATAAAACAATATTTTTTAATTATTACAGCTATTTATTAATTTATAATTTTGATATAAAATACTGCACTATTATTGAAATGTTTGGAGTATTTAGCAGTATTATGAAAAAAAGAATTCTTTTATTGGGAGCTACTGGCTCTATTGGTACTAATACATGTTCAGTTGTTAGAGAGTTTTGCAATGACTTTGAAATAGTTGGAATGTCTGCAAATAGTAAAATAGATATATTAAATACTTTATGTACAGAGTTCAAGCCTAAAACTATAAATATATCCGATAAGAATGCAGAAAATATTTTTAAAGACTATGATTGTGCTAAAAATCTAAATATTTATGAAGGGACTATAGCTGACTTTGTAAAGCATACCGATTTTGATATATTAGTTAATGCTCTCACAGGATATGCAGGATTTTTACCTACAGTAGAAGCAATAAAAAAAGGAAAGACTATTGCATTAGCTAATAAAGAAACATTAGTTGTAGGCGGAGACATAATAAATCAATTATTAAAAGAACATAATGCAAGCTTAATACCTATAGATAGTGAACATTCGGCAATATTCCAGATGTTAAGGCATTTTCCAAAAACTTCACTTTCAAAAGTTATAATAACAGCTTCAGGAGGACCTTTTTTCAGAACTCCAAAAGAAGAATTAAAAAATGTTACTGTTGAAATGGCATTAAAGCATCCTACTTGGGCTATGGGAAGTAAAATAACTATAGACAGTGCCACTATGATGAATAAAGGATTTGAAGTGATAGAGGCTCATCATTTATTTAATTTGGATTATGATAAAATAGAAACTATTATTCACCCTCAAAGTTTAATACATTCTATGATAGAGATGAATGACGGAGAAATTTATGCACAGATTGGAAAGAATGATATGCGTCTTCCTATACAGCATGCATTAACTTATCCTGAAATTAGAAATACACCTTTTGAAAAATTAAAACTATATGAACATTCAGAAATCAATTTTTATAAAATGGACTTTGATAAATTTGTAATGCTTAGATTAGCTTATGAGTGCGGAAAGAAAGGCGGACTTTATCCTTGCGTTTTAAATGCTGCAAATGAAATATGTGTGTATTCATTCTTGCAAAAGAAAATTAGATTCACTGATATATTTGACATTGTATCAAAAGTATGCGATAGAAAAATAAATGTCCCACTAACTATAGATAATATTATCAATATGGATAGTGAAATAAGAAAAGAAACAGCTTGGATAATTAATTCAATATCAAAATAAAAATTGTTATTTATGTTTTTTTAAATCATATATATTCATAGTTAACAAATTAGTATTAAATCTATTAATATAAAATAGCAAAAATATTTTATTACTGCATAGTAATTATCTTTAATATAAGAAATATAATTACAATAAATAGAATTAATATGATAAATATATGTTTTTTAATTAAAAATATACAATTTATATCCCCCTAATATTCAATATAAATGCACAGGAGCCAGACATATTGCATTAAGTATTCCTTAGTTTTTTAAAGTATAACATAGGTGTATCATAATTTAAAGCTGAATGTATTCGTTTATGATT
>CASGDY010000009.1 GCA_949300355.1 uncultured Brachyspira sp. | reverse complement strand
ATAAACGTATACATTCTGCTTTAAATTATTATACACCTGTGTTATACTTCAAGAAATTAAGGAATACTTAATGCAATATGTCTGGCTCCTGTGCAATAATTTTCCATTAATAATATTGACAATAAATTAAATTCTAATATTATTTACATAATAAAATATTTATAAGGGGTAATATAATGAAAAAAATAAATATAGGTTTTATAGGTGCAGGAAAAATAGCAGAAATTATGGCTCAAACCATTTCAAAAATTAAAGAAGCACAATCTTATGCAGTAAGTGCAAGAGATATAAAAAGAAGTAAGGCTTTCGCTAAAAAATATGGATTCAAAAAATTTTACGGCTCTTATGAAGAAATGCTGAAAGATGAAAATGTTGATTTGGTATATATAGCCACTCCTCATTCACATCATTATGAGCATATAAAATTATGTTTGGAAAATAATAAGCATGTTATATGCGAAAAGGCTTTTACTGTTAATGTTAAACAAGCTAGAGAAGTTTTAATACTTGCTAAAAAGAAAAAACTTTTACTTGCTGAAGCTATTTGGACTAGATATATGCCTAGCAGACAAATAATCAATGATACTATAAAAAGCGGAATAATAGGAAAAGTTACATCATTAACTGCTAATTTAGGTTATGTTATAAATAAAGTACCTAGATTGATAGAGCCGGAACTTGCCGGAGGAGCTTTACTTGATGTTGGTGTTTATACTATAAATTTTGCTTTAATGGTATTCGGTAATAAGATAAAAAAAATAGATTCTTCATGCGTAAAAACTAGCAAAGGTGTAGATGAGCAGAACTCTATTACATTAACTTTTGAAGACAATAAAATGGCTATATTAAACTCTACAATGTCAGCATTAACTAACAGAGAAGGAGTTATAAATGGCGACAAAGGTTATATGGTTGTAAAAAATATAAATAATCCTGAAAGCATAACAATTTATTCATTAGACAGAAAAGTTGTAAAAACAATAAAAGTACCTAAACAAATAAGCGGTTATGAATATCAAATAATTTCATGTATCAATGCTATTAATAACGGCAAATTAGAATGCGAAGAAATGCCTCATGAAGATATTTTAAGGGTAATGAATATAATGGATACTTTGAGAAGAAGCTGGAGAATAAAATATCCTTTTGAAAAATAATTTTATTTAGTATATAAAAAAGCCGCTAATATTTATATATTAACGGCTTTTTATTTATACATATTTTTTAATTAATATCATAAACATATACGCTTTCTGCTATATCTTCATCATCTATCTTCAAAGTATTTTTTGTACCGGAATCTTTAAATCCATTTTTCTCATAAAACTTTTTGGCTTCTTCATTTTTCTCAAAAACGCAAAGACATATATTAGTATAACCAGACTCTTTCATATATTTTACAGCCTGCTCTAATAATAACTTACCTATTCCTGAACCCTGATATATAGGATGAACATATAATGATATTATCTCCCCGTATCCTTCCATATTGCATCTGCTTTTTCCATGGGATATAACAGCAATGGGCTTTCCGTCAATATAGGCTAAATGTGCCTCTCTAGTTTTATTATTAATACCATCTTCAAATTCCTCACACCAATCATCTAAATATATTCTTTTAAGGTATGAGTCAGGTATAATATTTTTATAAGCATCTTTCCAGCATATAGCATGAAGTTTGCTTATATCAAAAACATCTTCTAATCCTGCTTTTTTTATAGTTATATCCATTTAATTATACCTCTGCATTTTAATAATAATCATTACTATTAAATAAATTATATATCTATAATAAGTTATTTTCAATTATTTATTTTTATTTTTGATAAAAATTTATAAAGTGCTGAGATTTCTTAAAGCATTACTTATCAAATCTTCTGTAGTCATATTATCTTTATTTTCTATTGCAGACAAAGCCTTAACAGCTTCATTATTTGAAAAACCTAATGATATCAAAGCTTTTATAACATCGCTTTCATTATCATTACTAATAACAGATGGTGAAATATTTATATCTATCTTTTCTATCTTGTCCCTAAGCTCAAATAAAAGTTTTTCAGCCTTTTTTACTCCCATACCGGATACTTTTTTAAGCAAATTTATATCCTTATTAAAAAGTATATGCATCAAATCGTTTATGGAATAAGTAGAAAGAACTTCCATAGCTAATTTAGGACCTACTCCCGAGGCAGACATCAGAGTAGTAAACATATTTTTTTCTTCTCTAGTTAAAAAACCATAAAGTATCATAGCATCTTCTCTGTGTATAAGTTTGGTATAAAGCCTTATATTATCATCATTTTTCACATCTAATTTTTTTGATACTATAATCTCATAGCCGACACCATTACAAAGAAGAGCAATGACACCTTCTGATATTATTTGAACTTTACCTTCTATAAAAGCAAACATTATAAACTGGGCTCGTATTCTAATTCTTTTATAGTGTCAAGCATTTTATCAGTGCTTACTTTAGACTCATCATATTCTACTTCAGCACAAGCATTTTCTAAACTTACATTAACTTTGCTTACACCATCTAAAGCACTTAATTCTTCTGTAACTGCTTTAACACAATTCTGACAGCCCATACCTTTTATTTTTATAGTAACATTTTTCATTTTATATCTCCTTTGTTATAATTATCTAACAATTATATACTATACTAGGGTATTTTTCAATTATTTTTTTCTATTTTTTCAATATTTTTATGTTCTTCTTCTTTATACAAATTAAATACAACTGTCATTTCAGTGCCAACATTCTCTTCACTTTTAATATGTATGTCAGCATTGTAATAATTACATATATTTTTTACTATTGTAAGTCCAAGACCTGTACCATGAACTTTCAAATATTTATTGTTTTTAACTCTGAAAAATCTTTCAAAAACCCTATTCAAATACTGAGGAGCTATTCCGCATCCTGTATCTTTAACTGAAAATATAGCTTTATCAGCATTCTTTTTTAAATATATCTTTACTTTACCGTCATCATCAGTATATTTTATAGCATTATCAACCAAATTATTAACAACTTCAGTGATTTTTTCTTTATTAGCCATTATAACAGCAGATTCTATATCTAATTGCACATCAATATTTCTCTGCTCGGCTTTTATTCTGTTGCTTTCAAATACATCAAGAACAATATCTTTAATATCTATTTCTTCATCAACTGTTTCTTTCCAATTAGCCTCTATCCTGCTCAATGTAAGCATATCAATAACAAGGTCTTTCATTCTTAAAGCCTCATTATTAATTCTCTTTATAAAATCCGCCTGATTCTTTCCGCCTCCTGTAGCAATAAGAAGCTCGGAATATCCTATTATGGAAGTGAGAGGAGTTTTTAATTCATGAGAAGCATTTATAAAGAAGTCCTGCTTTTCTATCTCAACCTTTCTTATATCTGTAACATCTTCAAACTTTATTAATGCCGATATATTTTCATTATTTCTTATAGGAACAATACTTATTTCTATATCCATAGTATGTTCTTTAACATCAAATTTTGAAAATCGGCTGAACTCTATGGCATTATCTATTTTTTCTATAACATCATCATCTTTTATTATTTCATTGAGTTTTCTTATATTACTGTCAGAAATTTCAAGCAAATCCAAAGCATATTGATTAATGAAAAATATTTCTTTATTTTTATTAACGGCAATAATACCCTGTGCTATATTCTCAAGTACATAATTGAGTTTTTCTCTTTCAGTTTGATAGCCTGTGATATTTTCATTCAAACTCACAGCCAATTCATTGATATCATAGAGGATAGTATTAATATCATTATATCCCGTTAAATTTTTAGGTGTGGGAGATTTATTATTATATATATTATCCAAAGTTTCTTTTATCATATAGAAAGGAATCATAATATTACGGCTCATCAAAGGAAGAACCAAAGCCATAATTACAATAACTATTCCTATAACCATAACAGCTGTAAATAAGAAACTTATCAAATATTTATTAACTGACTCTATAGGAATAGAAACTCTAAGTATATAATCTCTTTTATCATCAGCTTTAATTTTTTTGGATACATACATATAAGGAGTTTTCTGACTAATAGAAGTATTAATAGAAAAAGCCGGCTTATTTTCTATACTATGTAATGCTGCTATAACATCGCTTCTATTTGTATGATTTCCCATAGGATTTTTAGAAGTGTCTGTCATAGTATCAGCTATTACAACCCCGTTCGTAGATATTATACTGATTCTTAATTCTTCTTTATCGGACTGCAGTACAAATTTTCTAAAAGCATCTTCTGTCTGAATATCATATAAATCAATCTCTTTTTCAAGCATCTCAATAATATTTACTATCATATCCTGACTGTATACAATATTATTATACTGCACAGTAAACAGTATTCCTATAAACATTAAAGCACTTGATAATATCAAAATGAGTAATGATTTATAAAATATGTTCTTAATCATCTTTTATTAAAATTATTGTACATCTGTTAATTTATATCCCATACCTCTAACGGTTATAATGTTTTCTTTAGTTAAATCAAGCTTTTGTCTTATTGATTTTATATGCATATCAATAGTTCTTGTTTCCATAGTGTGATCGACACCCCACACCTCTTCAAGCATAGTTTCTCTATCCACTACATTATTAGCATTTTCCATTAAAAGCTTAAGCAAATCAAATTCTTTCTGAGTTAAAATAACCTGCCTTTCTCCTACGAATACATTTCTCTTTTTAACAATAAGTTTTATGTCTCCAAAAGTAAGCTCTTCTGCATCCAATCTTACATCTTTCTTTCTCAAATTTGCTTTGATTCTAGCAAGAAGCTCTAGTACAGAAAAAGGTTTAGGCATATAGTCATCTGCCCCTAAATTAAGTCCTGTAACAATGTTTATTTCGCTGGTTTTAGCTGTAAGCATTATTACTTTAATAGGAAGATGGGCATAATCTGTTCTAATAATTTTTAATATTTCTGTACCTTCTATGTCCGGAAGCATTATATCAAGCAATACCAAATTTGGAGTTTGTTTTTTTAATGCCTCAAGCATGTCATTACCATTTGAGAAACATTCTATAGTATATCCTGCCTCTTCAACAGTATATTTAATAAGATCTCTGATATTATCATCATCTTCTACTGAGTAAATAAGTTCTTTATTCATAAAATACTACCAAAATTAAAATTATTTTATTGTCAAATTAAACACTTTTTATATCATAAATATAATAAAAAAAAATTTTTTGTCAAAATATTTTATTAAGACTAAAATAATTCTATTATTATGAAATATAAAACTTCAATATTTTAGATTATGTAAAAAAATAGACATTTAAATATTGACTTATAATATTTTTATATTAAAATCATTTATATATGAAACAAGAAATAACACCTATATTAGAAAATTATTTAGAAACTATCTACAATCTTGAAGTAGAGAAAAATTTTAAGGAAGCTATTAGAATAACAGATATAGCAGATTTGGTAGGACGTTCTAAAGCCAGTGTTAATACAGCAATTAAAACATTGTCAAAATTAGGACATATAAAACATGAGCATTACGGCGATATAGAGCTTACCGAAAGCGGCAGAGCTATAGGAAAAGATATTGCTGAAAGACATGCTATATTCTATTATTTCCTTACAAAAGTATTAAATGTGGATGAAAAAATAGCTGATGAAGAAGCATGCTTAATAGAACATGCTATGAGCAAAGATACTGTACATAAATTCAAAGAGTTTCTTTGCGGATACTGCAAAAAAGAAAATATTTTTAATAAAGAAAATTAAATCAGCAGTTAATAATCAGTATCTTATAATTTAAAATAAATTTATATTCCGCATAAAAATAATGTTATAAAAAATAAAGACTAAATTGATAAAAATATCTAATTTAGTCTTTTTTATTTACTATCTTCAATTAGAGTATTTCGTCTTTTATCATATCATCGAAAGTCTGTCTTTTTCTTATGATATAATGTTTTTTATCATCAATCATAACCTGAGGTAGAAGAAGTCTTGAATTATAATTGCTTGACATGCTAAATCCATAAGCACCCGCATCAAGCAAAGCCGCATAATCACCCTGCTCTAATACACTGCATTCTCTGTCATAGGCAAAAAAGTCTGAACTCTCGCATATAGGGCCTACAAAATCATAATTTGCAACATTATCTTTTTTAACTAAAGGATATATTTCATTATATGCATCATACATAGCCACTCTAATATAATCATTCATACCGCCGTTTAATATAACATATTTTCTTCCAAGCTCTTCTTTGATATATTCAACTTTCATTATTAAAGCACCGGATTCTGCCACAAAATATCTTCCCGGCTCTGTAGTAACTCTTAAATTCATTTCTTTTAATAGATTAATACTTTCAGCTTTGAATTTATCAAAATCAAATCCTGAATTATTTCTGTTGTATCTTACTCCGTATCCTCCGCCTATATCGATATCTGTAATATTAAATCCCATACTATTAATTTCAGCAATCAAATCTTTCATTACTAAAATAGCTTTATAGAAAGGCTCTGCATCTGTCATTTGTGAGCCTATATGCATTGATAATGACTCTATTTCTATATTAGATAATGATTTTAATAAATCAGAATTATCTTTTATGGTTTTTATGCTTATGCCAAATTTATTTCCAGTAACGCCTGTAGTAATCTTTTCATGAGTATGAGCATCAACATTAGGATTAACTCTTATTGAACATTTTACTTTCTTTTTAAGTTCTTTAGCTATATTATTTATTCTTACAGCCTCCGGAATAGATTCTATATTGAAACGTTTTATATTAAGCTCTATTGATTTTCTTATCTCTTCCTCTGTTTTAGCAACTCCTGAAAATACTACATTCTCAGCCTTTCCGCCTGCCTTTATATATTTTAAAGTTTCGCCTATAGATACAACATCAGCCCCTATACCCTCTTCAGCCATCATTTTTAATATAGATAAATTATTTTCTGCTTTAACAGCATAAACTATTAATGCATTATTTAAAGGTGAAAATATTTCCTTTAAAAATCTTATCTTAGTTAAAATATCATTCTTTGAATAAATATAAAAAGGTGTGCCGTAAACTTCAGCAATCTCTCTAATGTCAATATTTTCGCACATCAATATATTATTTTTATAAGCAATCATTATTCATTTTCTCCTAATTATTATTTAATTTTTTAATTTAATATTTCTGTTATACTTACAGAGTTAATTCCTTCATCTATTAAAAGCGGTAAATTCTCTTCCAAAATTTTTAATGTTTCTTCGCTTTGATAATGCCCTATCCCAACAGCTATTCCATATTCTTTAGACAATTTTATTAACTCTCTCCATTGCTTCATTATAGAAGAATAATCTCTTTCATTATCTAAAAACACAGACCTCCTAGCTGTTTTCACTCCATATTCCAAAGCCATATTATATATAAGACTATCAGAAACAGTATAAGAATCTACAAAATATTTATCATTATTTTTAGCATAATCAAGCATATAAGAAACAATACTTTCATCGCTGCTGGCAACAGAACCTGTATGATTATTCATTCCTTCAGCATAAGGTACTTTTGAAAATGAATAATCTAATAATCTAAACACTTCATCTTCATTCATTCCCTTTCTTATTAGAGTCTGCTCTCCAAAATAATCACTGCCTTCCATAGGTATATGCAAAATAACATTAACATTATTACTATACGCTGCATAAGAAAAATCTGTACTATGATAAGAATCCGGAAGTACTGCAAAAGTGATATTGTATTTATTAGCTAAAGAAAAATATCTTTCAGAGTTCTCTAAAGTATTACCGCTATCATCTATTATAATACTTATACAATTACTATGTTCATTTATTTTATTCAAAATAGGTTCTACATTATTAGGCGAATTTATATCCGCTAAATGAAATATATCATTTGTAGATTTATCTATTATATTTTTTTGAATTGTATTGTCATTTGATTGTCTAGAAATATTATCTGCATATTCAAAACTAATATTATAATTATCTTTAACCTTCATAAAAGTAAAGGCAAATATAAAAAGTACAATAACCGATAGTATAAATACAAATATATTTTTCATAAAACATTAATGTAAAAAATAATTCATTAATGATATCTTAAATAGTAATAAAAGTCAATTATTTATGCACCATATAATCAACACTTACAACAGCATTCTCTTTACATTTAGGGCACTTAGGACATTTAGGAGATAGTTTTTTTAAAATTTTATCTATAAAAGATTCTTTTTTTCTCTTTGAATTAATTTTAAATATTACATTTCCATTTTCATCTTTCTCGGCATCTTCAAAATCAAGCGATGCAAAAGAAAGTCCTGAAGGAGCATTCAATTTTTCATCAGTAGTGAAAAAATATCCGCAGTTTCTGCATTTATAATGAAATGGTGCTTTATCCGGAAACATACTTAATTCCTTTGTTTTAAATATCTAATACCAACAGTTTATCCTGTTCTGTATCAAAATGATCAGCCATATAAATAGCATAATTATCTTTTTTTATAACGCTTCCAGGCTTTACTCTATTATGTCCTACAACCTGATTATATCCTTTCCATGCATCTTCGGATAAATCCCCAACATCAGCCCATAATATACCGGCAAATTCACTTCCGCCTCCCCTTCTATAAGAAGCTATATTGCAGTCATCTTTATCATTTTTATAAACAATATTCACAACATCATAAATATTATCAATATTAACATCTTTTATATCATATTTTTGCTTTATATATTCAATCCAGCCATTTGTAATACCGGCATGGGTGAATATATAATTATTTTCTATATGTATAGTATTGAAAATATCAGAATTATCATTAAATATTTTATGCATTTCTTTAGCATAACTTTTTCTATATCTGCTTGCTGTAGGATATCCCACTATATACTGAAAATCATGATTGCCTATAATGAGTACTACTTTATCATTATGATTTTTTTTGAACTCTATTACATCTTTTAAATTATTAACTATCTCATCATCAGTAAAAGTAACCCAGCTATCATCACTATAATCTCCCATAAAAACTATTTTATCAAACTTATCAAATCTTCCCTCAATAAGTTTTTTCCAGCAGCTTTTTCCATGCAAATCACCTATAACAGCAATCTTCATTTAAAGCCTCCTTATAATTAAATTTATATGCTGATAATCGATAGCAGAATCTTCAGAATCATTTTCAAGAACTTTATTTATGTAAATAGCTTCAAATTTTTCCTGCAAATATTCTTTAAACTCTCTTATGGCATCAAAATACTCTTCATTATTACGAGAAGTGTTAATCTTGTTTTTGTATTCGAAATTTTCTTTTATTTTATATGCAATATTATCAATAATAGTTTCTTCTATCTCATAAATCTTACCAATATTTTGAACTATATTTATTGTTCTATAAAGATCCATACTCAAGTTAGATGTATTTGAAATCATATATATATTTACAGAATAATCAGAAGATTTTCTTTTATCATCTAATATAAACTCTAAAGTCTTAATGGATTCATCTACAAAAGTTTTATTACTTTCCAAACTATATTCAACTTTTAAATCTTCTATACCTATCATTTTTTTGATGAATAATGAATCAAATTGATTATAAAAATATTTTTTTACATTACTAAAGAATGTATATATATAAAAATATTTCATCTCTCTAACTTTTACAGCCTCTATTAATTCAGATAGAAAAAAATTTAAATCATTTTCATTTATATTTATCTCATAATGAGCAGAAAGATTTTTTATAACATTATATATATCATTATTAATAACATCAAAAATTTCTGTTTTATTATCATTTTTTACGTATATAATATTATTATTTAAATTCAAAGAAGGTAAATGAAGCGAATCTCTTTTTTCTTTCAATATTTTTATTTTATTTTCTATATCCTCTTTTATAATATTCTTTTTATCATCTGGAGTTAAAAATAATATTTCTTCTTCTATGAACTTATTACCCTCTGATTCTTGCTCTTTTTCTAGCTCCTCTATTTTTTCTAGAGTGTAAAATTCTTTTTTCTCCAATATTTCTTCTATTCTTTTTAAATTATTTTCTCTATCAGCCCCATAAACATATAATGTAAATCTATATCCGTATTTTATATCAAGCCCCATCATCTTTATAAAAGATTTAGCATTAACTCTTTTACCATTCTTATTTTCTATTTCTATTTTATCCTCAATAGTTCTAAAAAAATCTACAATGGAATTAACTGTTTTATTATCAGTTACAATAGAATTTCTGCATTCAAACTCTTTAGATATAAAATCATTATTCTCCATATAGTATCCTGTACAATTTTATTTTCTTCTATAAATATAATTATATACAAATATACAAACAAATCAATAAGTTATGTATAAAAACATATTAAGAACTATATAGCATAACTATATATATACCTATATAGGATATATAAAATATCTATATAAAAGTAGAATAATTTAATTAATTATAGACAACATAAATAAAATAACTTTAAACAATTTTATTTTTTAATATTTTTAAAATTAAAAATTCCATTAAAAATGCTTTATTTATTTTAAAAATATATATAAGTATTATTATAATACAAATAAAACATAAAAACTCTTGAAATTCTAAATAATATTGTTTATAATAATAGAAAATAAAATAACAGAGTAAAACAGAAAAAAATATGATTGATTTTAATTTAAAAGATATTAGAGAAAAAATTTTGAAACTAACACAAAGCCAATTTGCTAAAATGTTAGGGGTGCGTCAGGATTATATTTCAAGATTAGAGAGAAATGCAAATAATATAACCCTTGACCTATTGGATAAGCTTGCAGAAAATACTGGACTTACTATTGATGAACTTACAAAATATAAAAAGAATTCTTTTGAAAGTGAAAATCCATATCTTTATGAGAATCTTATTAATGTACAAGTCATCATAGATAAAATTAATGAAGAAATAAGTACAGTAGACAAAAAGAATAATGAGAAAATATCTGAACTGACAGCTGATGTTTTTAATAAAATCAGCGAAACTTTTGATATTGTAGTATACGGAAGATACAGCTCGGGAAAAACTTCATTTATTAATGCAATATTTGATAAAAATATTGATACGAACCCTTATTCTGAAGAAACGAACAATGATGAATATTATTTGAATGATGATTCTAAGCTGTTTAGAATTATTGAGTACAAAGAAAATCTTCTTGATACTAGAAAATATAATAATCAAAACATGTTCATTTATTTATGTGATATAAATGCATTTTCTCAGGAAGATATCACGAATATAAATGCTTTAGCAAATTTTATAGATGATTTCAGTAATATATCAGTAATATTCTCAAAAGCTAATATATTTGATGAAAATGAATTAGACAGCGTTATTGATAAGAAATTTGAAACATTAAAAAACTTTATAGAATCTTCAAATAATATAAAGAAAATAGATTATTCTTCATTGAGAAAGAGATTCTTCCCATTTTCAATAAATAACACTAATCTAGTTAAGCAAATTAAAGATGATTTTGCTGAAAATGTGAAATATGCTTATTATAACAGAATATTAACAAATATTAATTTCATTACGGAAATAATAGATAATAAAAATGACTTCCAAGAAAATGATAAATTAGAAGTTAATTTAAATAAAATAAAAATATCAGTTAAAGAAGCATTTAATGAAATATACAGAAACACTCTCAATATAGACAGCATAATTCAATCTATAGATGATAATAATGTATACAGAAAAAAAGATGATATAAAAGTATTATGCAATAGTATAAACGTCAATCTTGATACTAAATTATACAATATGCTTGCTGTTACAAAAGAAGATTTTGATACTAAAGAACCTAATAAAATAAAAACAAATTTAATAAATCTTTCTATAGGTATCTTGCCTTCATTTAATTTATTAAAAAGCAGCACAATGAAAATAATAAATATTGTAGGAGTATCTTTATCATTCCTTCCTAGTGTAGTATTTATATTATCCGGCTTTATGTCTTTCTCAGGAAATTGGAAAAAGACACTTTCCAAAAAAGTTATTAAAGCTTATGAAGAAGAGAATGTGGTATCTAAATATAATAAAACAATAGATGAATATTTTAATAATTATTTAACAAACCTAAAAGAAATAGATGCTAAAGCTAAAGAAACTCTAAAATATCAAGAAGATGCTAAAATGTACAAAAATATAAAATCTATATTAAGTAATTTTGCTTCTTATATAGAAACAGAAAAAAATAAAAAGTAAATAAAAATAATTAATATATAACAAAAAAGAGCAGGTACTTATTTTAAGCCTGCTCTTTTTATTTATTCATTTTAATTATTTAATTAACTATTAGTATTTTCATTACTATAAACCGTCCAGCTGCTGTCAGGAAGCTGATAATAAGAATTATCTAGAAGTTTCTGAACATTTCTTCTATATAAAGCACTTTCCACTTCTTTTATATTAGCCATACTAAGTTTAGGATCTGAAAGTATTAAATATTCTGCTATAGTTCTTCTGTCTGTATTTTCTTTTTCCATTATCTCTTTTATATATTTTATTCTCTCTTCGCTATATGTTGTTTTTGGTTTTGAAACATCAAAGGCAATATATGATAAATATCCTCCGTTATTTTCTCCTATATAGTAGTTTGTTTTATACAAGTTTATTTCATCTTGATTAAACATGCTTCTTATAAGCGCCTCCTTATAATTCTGGGCTAATTCATCAGAAACATTTGTACTTACCATAATAAGATTTAAATCTTCTTCACTTGAAAGAGTAGATATCTGATATGCGCTCTCATCTATCTGTCTGTATCTTCCTAAAACCTGAGCTTCTATTAAAGTTTTTCCTCCAAGCACTCTCATCTCAGGTTCCTGTACTACTATAAGTTTAGAACAGCTCGTAATAAATATCATAATCAGTAAAATAAATATCATATTATACAATTTCATAAAACAAATATCTCCTATTTTTTCTGTATTAATTTCCGCCCTCTAAATATGATATAACATCAGAGAAAGGCATAGGCTCAAGTCCGAATTTATCACCTTCAAATGCTATAAGCTGCTGCTTCTGCTGATTAGGCTTATCTAAATTTTGGTCTCTAAAGTAGAATGTAGTAAATACCTTATTAGCAGATATACTAAACTCTACCGAATTAGGGTCATAACCGAATTGTACTATATTTTCAACAGTAGATATACCAGGGTTAATAGGTCTTATCATCTCTATTAAGAATTTAGAAAACTCTGTAGACATTTTACTTATACCAACAAAGAATGTAGTAGGTTTAATATTATTCAAAGGACTCACACCTACTCCGGCAATATCCGCTGTAAGATTAACCAATAATTTTTCATCATTAATTTTTTCTCTGTTTTCAGGAGCAAGCAAATATTTAAAGTTTATATCACTAGCCAAAACACGCATATCATATTTAATAGTGCTTGTATTGAAACTACCCAAATCAACATTAAGCCAAGGTAAATGTATAGCTCCCCTTCTTGGTGCTGTATTATTTGATATAGAAGTCAAGAATAAATTATCATCAAATTTTTCACCGCCTATATAAATAGATGATTTCAAATCCTGTATTGTAAGTCCATGTCCCTGAACTCTTACAGAAGAAGAAAAATCTCTTATTCTAATGCTGTCATCTATAAACGGAGGTATTTTTAAATATACTCTTAACTGTTCAAAGAACATATTAGGAACCTGTTCTATAAGAGGAGTATATCTAGCAGCTGTAGCAACTACCTCGTTATCTGTAGGAGTTAAATCAAAATGATAATCTATATTTGAAGTTAATCCTTTCAATACTATTGACATTTTATCAGGAGAATCCATATTAGCAAAGAATTTATCTGTTTTGAAAACACCATCTGCTATATTATTTTTCAAATTACCATTAACATTGAATAATCCGCCTATTTCTATACCAAAAGGCAAATACAAGATTTCTGTATCCAAACCAACATTATAATTCAAGTCGGCATTTTTTATGACAGGAGTGAAGTAGCCATCAACATGTACTAATAATTTATTAGCAGGACTCTGTAAATTAAATTGCCTAATATTAGCATATAGATTCTCACCGAAATTAACATCAGCATCTACTTTCATAGTAACATCCTGAAGTTTATACTGTTTTTCTGTTACATAGAAAGTACTGAAATTTGTAACAGTTGCAAATTTATCTTCTAATGATAAATCATATCCCAAAACACTAGTCATTTTTATATCATCTTCAAAAGGCAAACTGTCAAGAATCTCTGCAAATTTAGTAGAAAGCCAATTTTTCATAGCATAAGGAGCTATTCTAAAAGTTGATATATTAACAAAACCTTTCTTTAATCCCAAACCTTCTAAATCAAGATTGGATCTAAAATTAAGAAAATTATCCAAATCAAAATTAAGTGCTGTAACTTTTACATCCTGACTTAGTAAATTAGCATTAGCAAGCACATTAAGTTTAGCTGTAGCTGTAGAAGAAACTTCTCCGTTTAAATTATAAGAGAAATTTCTTATGATGCCGTTTACTGTAGTATTAATATCATTTATCATATGTCCGAAAACATGAACATCTAAATTTAAAGAACCTCTAGCAAGACCTCCTGAAAAATTAGCTATAGGCAATGATGTTACATTTATATTCAAATCCGTAGGCTCATCAAATTTTACAGCTCCATTAACTTTTATATCAGAATTAATATATTTTGTAGATACATTATCAATATAAAGAACTGTATCACTTTTTTTATTAGGGTCATTAATAGCTGGAAGAACTCCTAATGCCCCATTCAAAGATGATAAAACTCTTAATGTTACATCTGTGTTATTGAATCTATATAATTTTAATGCGGTTACTCTGTCAATAGCGGTATTATGCTCTAATGCTATATCTTCTTTTGAAATATTATTAGGATTGAAAGTAAAATTAATTTTTGTTTTGGAATTAAGATTATTTACAGCTATAGTATCTCCCATAGAGAAATTTATTTTATCCAATGCTATAGTTATTGCATTAGTTAAATTATTAATAGTACCTGTGCTTTTATCTGCATCCACATTAACCATACCGCTCATATTTATACCTAAAGAAGGTACAAACATAACTGCTAAACCATTTATTTTATCTAAATTAAGTCTTGCATATAATGTATCTAAATTAACGCCTATATTTCCGCTGAATATCTGATTAGCAGATGCTATAACTTTTAATATTTCATCATTTAAAAGTTCCGAAGACAAATTTTCTATGGATACACTTTGATTTCTTATATTATATCTGGCAAGAAAATGTGCTGCAAACTGCATATCATCGCGTTTTTTACCGTTATAGCTGAAATTAGGGTCATCTATCTCAAAATCAAATCTTATTACTATTTCATCTTTATTTTCCGTACCATCAGCATTTTTAGGATATGATACATCTAAATTAAATAAAGGATTATCATTAAAGAAAATACTGCTGTCATTATAAGCCAAACTATTACTTATAAAACTTTTTAAATAAATATCTTTCAAAACCTCAGGAGCAGATACACCCATTACCTGAGATAATGAGAATCTTTTTGTATGCAAATCTAAATGCAGATTATAATTGCTTAAACTAGCTATAAGTCCATTATTAGGCACATTAGTTAAAAACGATTTACTGTCTGCCTTGAATGCCAAATTATTTATTCTAATATTTTCTACATCAGCTTTTAATTTAAGAAAATCAAGTTTGCTGAAATCAAATGGCTCTTTATTAGTATCTTCTTCTTTAGGCTTTGAAGGAGGCAAATCCGGTAAATTCCAATTTCCGCTCTCATCTGTAAACATATAAACATATAAATTATCTATACTTAAATCCTGAACATGAAGCTTTAAAAAGAATAAAGAAAAAAGAGAAAATTTTAATTTAAAATTATCTATCTTTATATTCTCTTCATTATTAAAATGAGAGGAATTATAAAGCACAACATTGCTCATTTCTATTTTTGGAAATAATAATCCGTATTTAAAATCTCCTATTTCCAATTTTCTATTAGTGGCAGAATATACTATATTTTCAATAAGATTTTTCATTCTCTCATTATTGAAATATATTCTAGCCCCTGCAATGCCCACAACAATCAAAAAAAGAAGTATCAAAGGTATATATCTCTTTTTGAATCTTCTTTTTTTCTTATTAGAATTATCCTGTTCTGATGATATTTCAGTTTTGTCTTTTTTCTTAAAAAATTTCTTCATAATCAATCTTCTATAAAAATATATTTTACATGTTTATAAAACAATTTTACACTTAAAGATAGTATATTATAAAACATATTCTTTATCAATAGCAAATAAGTATTAAAAGTCATTATTATTATAATAAGTGCTGTCTTCATAGGTATTATCCTGATTATTATAATATGTACTATCCTCATAAGTATTGTCCTGATTATTATAATCATTGTAATAATCATCACTTTCATTATTTTCAGTAATATTTGTTTCTTCTTCACTGTAATAATAATATTCAGAATTATAATCTTCAGGTCTTATAATTATAACATTATTGGTATTATTGAAATTACTTTCTAAATTCTCTTCAAACTGTTCTTCAGGCATATTATTATCATTTAAATAATTGTTGCTGTAATTATAATAATCTGTTTCATAGGCATTTGTATTATTATATAAATCATATCCGTAATTATAATTGCCGCTTATCTCATTTGATATACTCATATTAAATTCATAGTTTCTAGCCTTTGAACTTCCTTTCTTCCAGCCTTCTTTAGTCAAATCTCTTTCAAATATAAGATAATATCTGCCTTGAGATAAACTTATTTCATATTCATCATCTGTCTGCGGCATAGTGATAATTTTACCCAATATATCATTAGAAATACTTATATTAATAGCTTGGGAATCTATTAAGAAATAAGAAAGTTTAACACTTGATTTAATAGGTATACTAAAATTGTAATAATCTCTATCATAAGAATAATCTATAGCACCTTTGTATGTCTGATTAAACTCTATAGTCTGAGCTTCGGAATATTTATTATTAGGTTCATGTTCTGTGTATTTATCATAAGGCTTAGCTATAATACTTACTCTATATGGTATATTATTAACTGCATTTGTAGAAGCTAATATAAAATAATATGACATATAAGGATATAATATAAGTTTATCAACTACTTCTCCATCTCCTACATTGTTGATATCTTTCATAGTTATCCAATTTCCCTTCTGATCATATAATCTTATACTTGCATCTATGGCAGGTACTCCCGAAAGCTCTATAGAAATAGAATATGTATTAAATGAGCTGTTAGTTATTTTATAGGCATCTACTTCCATATCCTTCAAATCCCCTGTTTTAAGAGTAGGATTATAGGTTTGACCATAGTATCCTTCTATTGTATAAAGTCTATTATCACTATTAACATCTATGATTTGAGCATCAGAAATTTTATCATTAGGCTCTTTCTCATCGGTTTCTTTATAATCTCTTTTCTTAATTATAAACATATAATCAATGCTTTCTTTTACAGTATCTTTTGGAGCTATGGATATATAATATTTATTTTCATCAGTATTATTTTGAGAAGTTTCAAAATATATATTCTTCATTACTTGAGTTGTATATATCATTTCTTCTTCTTTTTTATTTTGATTATTATTGCTGCTATTACTGCCTACTGTTTCATTTGTATCAATATTATTTGTAACAGAATTTGTTTCAATATTTGGTGTTTCATCAAGTTCATTTATTACTTTTATAACATTATTATTATAATCATATAGAGTCATTATAACAGGAGAATATGTAGAATTAGATACATAAAAATCTATAATGCTTGCCTTACCGTCAAAATTAAAATAATAGTAATCTGTATTATCACCTTCCAGCTGTCCTATTATACCATCTTTATTAACTTTCTGAGCGGTTTCAAAAGTATTATTACTGCCTGCTTTTTTTTCTAGTTTATATTGAGAAGAACTGCATGATGCCAAAATAATCATTGCAATATTAATAATTGTTATAAAACCAACTTTTTTCATTTTATCTCCGTATCTATAAAAGAATATACAAAATTATACATTATTCTATAATAAAAAGATACTTAATATTTTTATATATTAAAAAAAATAGAATAAAAACAGAATCAGGTATTGACATTTTTATTTATATATGGTATTATCCTTTTACGTTTTCAAATTAATATGGGTAGGTGGCCGAGCAGTCAATGGCAGCAGACTGTAAATCTGCCGACGCGAGTCTACGGGGGTGCGAATCCCTCCCTGCCCACATTCTTTTTTTACGAATATTTATCTAAAGATGAGGTATTGCTTTGGCTATAGAATTTAATAACGAATATATATCTATAGTTATGGAAGCTAACCTATCTGCTCCCAAAGAAATAAAATCTTTTGTAGAAGACTCTAATGAAGCATGTAATATAAGAATGCCTGTTGTAGTTTTAGATATGAAAAATGTCAAAGAAATTAATAGTGCAGGAATAGCTAAAATACTTAAACTTTACAAAAGTCTTCAGTCTCTTAAAGTTAAACTATTTATGACTAATTTAGATGAATCTATAAAGCCTACCCTAAAAAGTCTCATGATGTTCAGTTTAATAAAATATTTTGATGACCCTAAAGATTTCACTATGTAAGTAATATCATTAAATTACTATACTTATTTTTAAATCACTAATTTTATAATAATTTATTGAATTTTACTAATCATTTTATTATACTTATTTTAGTAAAATAATCGGAGAATTTTTATGCATAATAATATACCAACTGTAAGATGGACAGGAGATGAACTATATATATTAGATCAAACATTAATACCTGTAACAGTCAAAGAAATAAAATTATCTAATGAAGAAGAAGCCTATAATGCTATAAAAGAGTTAAAAGTAAGAGGTGCTCCTGCTATAGGAGTTGCTGCTGGTTATTCTTTACTTATAGATTTAAAAAGTAAAACTAATATGGAAGCTGATGAGTTTATAGAGTTTGTTCAAAAAAGAGCTGAATATTTAAATTCTTCAAGACCTACAGCTGTTAATTTAAGCTATGCTTTAAATAGAATGGTAAACACAATAAAAGATAAAAATAATAAAACTTCATTGGAATTATACAATATATTAGAAACAGAAGCCAAAAAAATCAACTCTGAAGATGCAGATATATGTCAAAAAATAGGAGAATACGGAAATGAGCTTTTAAAAGAAAATTCAGGGATACTCACACATTGTAATGCAGGAAGACTTGCTGTAAGCGGAATAGGTACTGCTCTTGCTCCTATGTATATAGCTCATCAAAAAGGTAAAAAAATAAGAGTTTATGCTGATGAAACAAGGCCTTTGCTTCAAGGTGCTAGATTAACAAGTTTTGAATTGCAAGAAGCAGGAATAGATGTTACTTTAATATGCGATAATATGGCTGCTTTTATAATGTCTAAAGGACTTATTGATTTGGTAATAGTAGGATGCGACAGAGTTGCTGAAAATGGAGATGCCGCAAATAAAATAGGTACTATGGGAGTAGCAATTTTAGCAAAACATTTTAATATACCTTTTTATATAGCATGCCCTTCTACAACTTTTGATTTGAATACAAAAACAGGCAATGATATAGTGATAGAAGAAAGAGAGGCAAAAGAAGTTATAAATTTTGCCGGAGTTAAAACAGCTCCTTTAGATATGAAAGTAAGAAATCCGGCTTTCGATGTTACTCCTAATGAACTTATAACAGGCTTTATCACAGAAAAAGGTATAATTAAAGCTCCTTATATAGAAAATTTAAAAAAGGCTTTTAATTGATTGGAGGTAAAAATATGGCTTATAAACAATTAAATATCAACACAATAATAGATTATTTAAAAACTATAGATGAACTAAAAAATATATTTTCCAGCTTTGATGATTTAGAAATAAAAGAAATTGGAGATGGTAATTTAAATTATGTTTACAGTATAACAAATAAAAAAAATGATAAAGAAACTGTAATATTAAAACAATCTGTACCTTTTTTAAGATGTGTTGGGGAAAGCTATCCTTTAGAAAAAGACAGAATGAAAATAGAAATTAAAGCACTAAAAGAACAGTATAAATTATGTCCGAATTTAGTTCCTAAAGTACATTATTTTTCTGAAGATATGTGCGTTGTTATAATGCAGAATTTAAATAAACATAAAGTTCTTAGGGGAGAAATAATTAACGGCATAAAATTTCCGAAAGCAGCTGAACATTTAACAGATTTTCTTTCAAAGACTTTATTTTATACTTCTGACTATTATTTGGACACTAAAACAAAAAAGAATCTTGTTGCTGAATATATGAATCCTGAATTATGCAGCTTAACTGAAGATTTTGTTTTCACTCACCCATTTGAAGAGAATGAAACTAATATTTATTATGAAAAATTGAATTTAGATGAAGTAAAAAAATTCCAAAGAGATTCAAAATTGAAAATAGCCGCTGCTGAAATGAAATATGCCTTTATGACTAAAGCAGAAGCATTACTTCATGGTGATTTTCATTTGGGAAGTTTTATGGGTAATGAAGAAGAAACTTATGTGATAGATCCTGAATTTGCATTTTACGGTCCTATTGGTTTTGATATTGGAAAGGCTATGGCTAATTTCTTTATAGCATACATATCACAAGAGTATCATCAGAAAAGATTAGGAACAAATTCAAAAGAATTTAGAAAATGGCTTTTTGATACTGCTAAATATATGCTCACAGGAACTTTAGATAAATTTGAAATACTATGGAAAAAACATTTAGAAGAAACTAAACCATTATATTGGAATTATCCTGAAGGACAAAAACATTCTGAAGAATATATAAAAACTGTATTAAACAGAATATTTAAAGACTCTATAGGTTTTGCCGGATGTGTATTTATAAGAAGAACTTTAGGACTTGCAAAAAATAAAGATATTTCAGGAATTGAGGATTTAAATGAAAGAGCAAGACTAGATTGGATATGCTTAAATATAGGAAAAGATTTCTTAATAAATAAGGACAATATAGATAATATAGATAAAGCTGCTGATATAGTAAATAAATATTCTAATATAGATAAATAATTATAAAGATGGGCTATGAAATTAATCAAAGCCCATCATTTTTTAATAAAAAAATCGTTATTTACTTTTCTACCTCTTTTTTATATTTAATCAAACCTTCTTTAAGTATTCTCATAGCCTTTTTCAAATCTTTTGAATCTAATACATAGCACATTCTCACCTCATTCTTTCCTAATCCTTCCGTAGCATAAAAACCTTCTGCCGGAGCAAACATAACAGTTTCATTATCAATATTAAAATCTTTTAAAAGCCAAATAGCAAAATCCTCAGCATCTTTAACAGGAAGCTTTGCAAGCACATAAAAAGCCCCTTCAGGTTCTCTCATGAACACCCCATCCATCTTTGTAAGTTCCTCAAAAAGAATTTTTCTTCTATTATCATATTCTTTTCTTGAAGATTCAAAATAATTAGGAGGCAAATCATATAAAGCAGATGCTCCTACCATTTCAAGAGAAGCCACAGATAATCTAGCCTGACATTCTTTAAAAACAGCAGCCATAAATTCTTTATTTTTACTTATTATACATCCTATTCTAGCTCCGCATGCAGAAAATCTTTTTGATATAGAATCTATTATAATAACATTCTCAGCTATATCATTATAAGTACCAAAACTTATAGCTTTTCTATCTCCATAAACAAATTCCCTATATACTTCATCGCTTATAACAAAAAAATCATGCTTTTTCGCCAAATATGCTATATCATCTAATTCTCTCTTTGTTGATACAACCCCTGTAGGATTAGAAGGATTTGAAAATAAATAACCTTTAGTATTCTTTGTAATGCTTTTTTCTATTATTTCACGGCTTGGTAAATGAAAACCGTCTTCAGCATAAGTTCTTACTACATTCTTTTTTATATTAAGTATATCATAAAAACTATTGTAATTAGCATAATAAGGCTCTGAAACAAGCATTTCATCCCCTTCATCAAATATAGCAATTAAACTGAAAAGTATAGCTTCGCTTCCTCCATTGGTTATTACTATTTCATCTTCATCATAATGAATACCTAATCTTTCATAATATGTCTGAATTTTTTTTATAAGTTCTTTTGTTCCTCTTGAATGTTCATATTTAACCGTCTTCATATCGCAGTTGGCAATAGCATCAAAAAATATCCTAGGTGTTTCTATATCAGGCTGTCCTATATTAAGATGATGTATTTTTATTCCTCTTTTTGCAGCTTCTTCAGCATAAATATTTAATCTTCTTATAGGTGAAACTTTAAGCTGCTGTATTCTTTTAGATAGATACATAATAAACTCCAATTTGCTTCATATATATAAAAATAAAATTATGATAAATAAAAAACTATTTAATTATAATAATATATATTATATAAAAAATAAAGGAGCTATAAGATAAATTATAGCTCCTTTTTAAATTCATTAATCTTTATGAAACTATCATTTATCTATTTCCCTATATTTAATCAAGGCTTCTCTAAGTATATGCATTGATTTCTTTAAATCTTCAGCCTCTACAGCATAGGAAATTCTAACCTCATTTTTTCCTAATCCTTCAGTAACATAAAATCCTTCTGCAGGTGCAAACATAACAGTTTCATTATTTATATTAAAATCTTTTAAAAGCCATATAATAAAGTTTTCAGCATTTTTTACAGGAAGTTTAGCAAGTACATAGAAAGCTCCTTCTGGTTCATGAGAAACAACTCCCTCCATAGCAGCAAGCTCTTCAAATATAATTTTTCTTCTATAATCATACTCTTTTAAAGCTTCATCAAAATAGTTATCAGGTAAATCATACAAAGCAGAAGCACCCACCATATCCAAAGTAGGAAGCGATAATCTAGCCTGACATTCTCTGAATATAGCCGGCATTAATTTTTTATTTTTACTTATAAGACATCCTACTCTAGCCCCACATGCAGAAAATCTTTTTGATATTGAGTCAATTATAACTACATGATCTTCTAAATCCTTATAAGTGCTGAAACTTATAGCCTTTCTGTCTCCATAAACAAATTCTCTGTAAACTTCATCACTTATGATAAATAAATCATATTTCTTAGCAATATAGGCAATATCATCTAATTCCTTTTTAGTATATACAACACCTGTAGGGTTAGAAGGATTTGAAAGCATAAATGCTTTAGTTTTAGGTGTAATATGCTTTTCTATCTCTTCGCGGCTGGGAAGATGAAAACCATTTTCAGCATAAGTTCTAACAGCATTATATTTAATGTCATAAAGATCATAGAAACTTTTATAATTAGCATATAAAGGTTCAGATGTTAATATTTCATCCCCTTCATCAAATATAGCAAGCATGGCAAAAGATATTGCTTCAGAACCTCCGCTAGTCACAACAATATCTTCTTCTTCATAATGAACACCTAACTTATCATAGTATGCTTGAATTTTATTTATAAGAGATTTAATACCCCTTGAATGTTCATATTTAAGAGTTTTTTCACGAAACTTAGAAACTGCTTCAAAAAATATTTTCGGCGTTTCAATATCAGGCTGTCCAACATTAAGATGATATATTTTTATACCTCTTTTAACAGCATCTTCAGCATAAGGATTCAATTTTCTAACAGGTGAAACCTTTAATCTCTGAATTCTTTTAGATATATCCATAACGACTCTCCATAATTATTATAAATAGTAACTTTTTTAGCTAATTAAATATATATGAAACAATAAAAATTGTCAAGATATTTTATATAATTATTAATAAATAAATAAAAAAAAATCATAAAATATAACATTATATATAAATAAAAATAACACAGATAAACATATAAATCATATTATAAAGTGAAAAAGAGTATTATAATTATTGAATTAGAATAACTATCAATTATTTTTTTATTGATTAAGTAATAAAATATTAAAAAATATTGATAAAAGATGTCTTTTGATATAAAATTATTGATAAAACAAAAAAATAAATTTTAGCTATGTATATAAAAAAGATTATAATATTAATAATATCAACTATTTTATTATATATTCCGCTGTACCCTTTTGGCGGAAAGCCTATCACTATGGAGAAAGTAAAGCCTTACTACAGAACAAAAGAAAATATAAAAATAGATGTATTTATATATACTAATCTCGGAGATAATACAAATTATAATTACTTATGTTTTGCAGTTGCTGATGCTGTAGCTAATCAAATAGAATATAATAAAACATTAAGGCTTCAGTCAGAAACTAATTATACAATTATACCTGTAGATTTTGAAAAAGCATATAACTATAAGGTATTTCAATTTACTAATGTAACTTATACAAGCAGAACAGAAGGAACTAATATAATCATTTCAACTAATTATGAAACTACAACCTATACAAATTGGGGAGATGTAAGAAGTAATGTTCAGTTAATTACACCAAAAACAGAAGGTTTTTTCTTAGAAACTAATGAAATGCTTTTTGATTATAATGGTACTAATGTAATATTAAAAGGTACAAATGATTTTATTCAAAAGGTGGATATAGGAAGAACTTATTATGAATATTTCGGAGATGATATAAAAAAATATGTATTTACAAGAGAGTCTGATATAGCAGTATTTGGAACAGTAAAATATGACAGACCTAATATAAGTATAGTAACATATATAGCCTATATAAAAGATAGAAAAATAACCTCATACTCCATCACAATACCGGAAGCAAAAATTGATGAACAAATACCAAATTATGCTTTAGAAATCGCAAATAGAATAAGTTATATTGATAAAACAGGAGTTATAGCAATAGATGTGAGCCCCGAAGATTCATTTGTTTATGTAGATGATGTATTTATAGGAAAAAGCGGACAAACTTTGTATGTTCCTGCATTAACAACGAATAATCATAGATTCACAATAAAAAAAGAAAATTATGAAACAATAGATACTATGCTTGCATTTGAAAAAACTAATGAAAATATACTTCTTAATTTCAAATTGAAAGAATTTAGTGAAAGTGCAAGAGTTCAAATTAATATACCTGGAGAAGAAAAAAGTACAGTAATAATTAATGGTATAAAAGAAACTCCTACAAATGTAATAAATAGGTATTTTGGGTTTGGAACATATTCTATAAAAATAACGAATACAAACTATATAGATTATTATGGTACATTTACAGTAGACAGCACAAATTCTCTAGTTCTTACACCTAATATGAAAAGATATCAAGAACCTACTTTAGCTGATAAAATATTTAAAAATTATGAGAGAAATACTAAAATATTTTTAGGGTTAAGTATAGCAAGTGCAATATTTTCAATTGGTACTTATATATATGCCGGAGAAGTATTAGATTCTACTATGGTTAATTATTATAATCAATATAAAAATGAACCTAACAAACCTCCTATAAATCTAAATAATTATAATACAGCCATGGGTATATATATAGCAGGAATGGTATTAACAGGTGCTTTTGCTTTAACGGCAGGAGTATATTATATGCTTTGGATAAATGAAAGCAACTTTGCAGTTGAAGAACTATCATTTAATGCCGACTACAGCGGAGTTAATCTTAGTTATGCATGGCGGTGGTAGCTGAAAATATTTGTAATAATTAATAAAATTCTCAATTATGTTTGACAAAACATTATTATTTACTATACTACTAGTAATATATAATTTTAGGAGTTATAATATGCTTAATATAATTTTTATAGGAGCTCCCGGAGTTGGAAAGGGAACTCAATCTGCCTTAATTGAAAAAGAATATTCTATATCACATATTGCTACAGGAGATATGTTAAGAGATAATATTTCAAATGGTACAGAACTTGGAAAAACAGCTAAATCATATATGGATAAGGGTGAATTAGTACCTGACAGTTTGGTTATTGATATGCTTAAAGATAGAATAAAAAAAGATGATTGTAAAAACGGATTTATGCTTGACGGTTTCCCTAGAACTATAGAACAGGCTAAAGAATTATCAAACATATTAAACAGTCTAAATTATAAAATAAGTGCTGTAATAGACATATTTGCTTCAGAAGAAATAATCATAGATAGATTATTAAAAAGAGGCCGTGCTGATGATAATGAAGAAACTATTAAAAACCGATTAAAAGTGTTTGAAAATCAAAGCAAGCCTGTATTAGATTATTATGCAGATAAAGCAAAAATAATAAAAATAGAGAGTGTTGGTACTCCTGAAGAAGTATACGCTAAAATAAAAAAAGAATTAGATGCATTATAATTTATAATTATTATATTTTTTATAAGGCTATGATTATAAATCATAGCCTTTTTTATATGCAAATTATTTTTATGATATATATTCCGAAAATATAAAAAAAATATTATCAAAATTTTTATTTACAGGTTTGTATATGTCTGAAGAAATGGATATAAATAATAACAATGAAGCTGAAAATACTGACGCAGCACCTAGAAAAGCCGTTAAGAAAAAAATGATAATAAAATCTAAAAGCAAAGAAAATATTAAAGATTTAGATTTATCATCATATGGAGCAAGAAGACAGGCTAGAATATATGCTGTTATGTCCTTATATTCTTATGAAATTAATGATAGAAAAGAAAATATAAATGAAATTCTTAGTTTTGATTATGACAAAAAAATACCTGAAAATATATTCGCATTCACTAGAACTTTAGTAGAAGGAACTATAAATAATTTAGAAAGAATAGATAATTTGATAGAAAAATATTCTAATAATTGGGATATAAAAAGAATACAGTATGTAGATAAATCAATTATTAGAATGTCAATATATTCGCTAATATTTTTGAAAGATATACCTAAATCTGTAGTAATAGATGAAGCAGTAGAAATTTCTAAAATTTTTAGTGATAAAGATTCTTATAAATTTGTAAATGGGATTTTAGATGGTATACAAGAAAAATACATACAATAAAAGATTGGCTAAATATAAAAACATACAAATGATAGTTTTTATATTATCCATAGGAGCCTTAGGTTTAATAGCTATAATATCTTTAAATGTAGCAATAATACAGGGAAAAGTAAGATTAAATTCTCAAATTGTAGACGATTATACTTTGGCTAAAGAATATTATAATAATAAAGATTATAATAAAGCTAAATCCATACTGAAAAAAGAAATAAGAAATACAATAGATCCTAAAAAAGAATATGAAGCTAATATACTTCTAGGAAAAATATACAATGAAACAAAAGATTATGATAATGCCATAAAAATATTTAATACTATGACAAATTCATTGTATTTAGATGAACAGCTGAAACATAATTTAGGAATATCATATCTAAAAAAAGAAATGTATGATGAAGCTTTAGCATCATTAGAAACTTCATTATCAATAAACAGCAATTATATACCTAGCCTTCTCACATTGGGAAGATTTTATATGGAAAAAGATTTGCCTAGATTGGCTAAAGGATATTATGAAAGAGTTTTAAATTTAGAAGAAAATGATGAGGCTTTATTTTATGTTGGCTTAATAGCACTTAATGAGGGATTTCAAAGCATTGCTTATGATACTTTAACTAAATTAGTTAGAAGAAGCAAGGGAGAATATGCTGATAAAGCTGCTACAATATTAGGCGATATATACGTTATATCAGGAGATACAGACAGTGCTATAGAAATGTATTTGAAAAGTTTAGTTAATTCAGATACTAAACCTGACTCTATAAAAAGACTTGTAAAAATATATGAGCAGGTTGAAGATTATGATGGAATAAAAAAAGTATATGAACAGATATTAGAACAAAATCCTAATGATGTAGATACAATACTTGCATTGGGAGAATTATATGAAAAAGAAAATGCATATGATAGGGCTATAAAATATTATCTAAAATTAGTAAAAATGAAGGATTATACTAATACTTATAGTGCTACAGGTTTGCTTGCTAATGCATACTATAAAGGAAGTATGTTAAAAGAAGCAGAAGCAAATTATAAAAAAATTGTAATGGCTAACAATAAAGATGATTTATATAAAACAGCATTGGAAAGACTTGGAGATATAACATACAGACAAAAAGATTTCATGTCATCTTTAAGATACTATCAGGAAATATACAAGATAGAAACTAATAATGCAATATTCATGCCTAGACTTGGAGAGTTAGAGTTATATTATGGAAACTCAGATAAAGGAATAAAATTACTAAAAGAATCTATTGCTGAAGATATAGGAAATGCATTCCCTAGCAGAACATTAGCCGTTTACTATGAAAGCATAGGTAACAATAATGAGGCATTGAATTATTATAATTATACGCTTTCTAAATATCCTAAAGATAGGGAAAGTATATACAGAGCAGGAATGCTTTATTATAAGACAAAAAATTATGAAAAATCAAAAGAGTCTTTACTTATAGCTGCTAATGATGAAAATAATACAACATTAGTAAGAGAAAATGCTTGGATAACATTAGCAACAATGATGGAAGAAATACGTTCTTATAATGATGCTTCTGCATATTACAGACAGTTAGTAGAAATGTCTCCTAGTGTTGAAAATTATATGCTTTATGGTGGATTCTCTTATAGAAGACTTCAGTATAATGAAGCCATATATGCTTATAATGAAGCTTTAAATTTAGCTACAACAAAAAGAGATATGTTTGATATTAATTTGGTTTTAGGTAAATGCTATTATAGAATGAATGAACTAGATAATGCTGAAGAAAGCTATAGAACTGCTTTAAGCTATAACAGCGGAGACTCACAGGCTAAAGATGGTTTAAGACAGGTTCTTACAAAGAAAGAGCTTATGTATAAATAATTAATATTAATTAAATAAAAAATAAAGCAGGATATTAAAATATTCTGCTTTTTTTATTATTATTCTTATGCTCGTCTACTCCTATAATGAGCTAGTGAGTAAACTCACTAGCTGTCTACGACTCGATTTTTATTAATAATATTATTAAGTTTTAAAGTGATAAATGAGCAGCTGATAACTTTAGTTGTAATATATTTATTGAAAATTCGTAAATAAAAAATAATTTTTTTATATTAGAATGCTAAAAATAAAATTGTGATTGTATATCAAATTTATTTTTATAGATTAAATGGAAACAATTTTATGAGCAATAATAAAAAAGCCGTACTAATTATCAGTACGGCTAAAATGAACCGGTGACGGGTTTCGAACCCGCGAGTGCAGGAATGAAAATCCTGTGTGTTAAACCTCTTCACCACACCGGCATATATTAAAGAACTTTTGTGTTATATGAGCCAAGAAGGGTTCGAACCTTCGACAACCGCCTTAAAAGGGCGATGCTCTACCGACTGAGCTATTGGCCCGTATTTTTTATATCAATCAAATGTTTGTACATTATACACTATTAATTTATTTTGTCAAGTGCAATAATAAAAAAAATAACATTAAATTAATTATTAAAAATATTCCAAGGATTATAATTCGGCAAATCAGCCTCTACATAAATCATTTCATCTTTAGTAGGATGCGGAAATCTTAAACTTTTGGCAAATAAAGCTAAAGGAACATCATCTCTGTCATATTTTATATAATTTCCATATTTTCTATCCCCATATATAGCATGTCCGAAATTGGCAAGCTGTACTCTTATTTGATGAAATCTTCCCGTTTCTAATTCTATTTTAAGCAAACTTAAATTTTTTATTATATCCTCACCTACTACATTATATTTAAGTTTAGCTATTTTAGCATTTTTAGTATTTTCAAAAACTACTTGTGCTATATTTCCTAATTTATTCGTCTTTTTTATAAGATAATTTTCAAGTCTGCCCTCTTTATCTAA